>CADCRA010000137.1 GCA_902803715.1 uncultured Bacteroidia bacterium | reverse complement strand
GTACTGCTCGTCGGAGGCCGATTTTTCAATAGGACCGGAGATGATGAGCGGGGTTCGGGCATCGTCGATGAGCACGGAGTCCACCTCGTCCACGATGGCGTAGTGGTGCTTGCGCTGCACCAGGTCCTCCTGGCTGACGGCCATGTTGTCGCGGAGGTAGTCGAAACCGAACTCGTTGTTGGTGCCGAAGGTGATGTCGCACTCATAGGCCTTGCGGCGGGGGTCGGAATTGGGCTGGTGCTTGTCGATGCAGTCCACGGACAGGCCGTGGAACATATACAGCGGCCCCATCCACTCGGAGTCACGCTTGGACAGGTAGTCGTTGACGGTCACGACGTGGACACCCTTGCCCGCGAGGGCGTTCAGGAAGACCGGCAGGGTCGCGACGAGGGTCTTGCCTTCACCGGTCGCCATTTCCGCGATCTTGCCCTGGTGCAGGACGGTACCGCCGATGAGCTGGACGTCGTAATGGATCATGTCCCAGGTCACCTCGTTGCCGCCGGCAATCCAATGGTTCTGGTAGATGGCGATGTCCTTGCCGCCCTGGACGCCGTCGCCCAGGTCGACGCCGCCGCGGTGCTCGATGCGGACGAAGTCGTGGTCGATGCTGAGTTCACGGTCGAAGTCGGTCGCCGTCACCTCGATCTCCGCATTCTGCGCGAAACGGCGGGCGGTGGACTTCATGATGGAGAACGCCACCGGGAGGATCTCGTCGAGGCATTTCTCGATCGCCTCGTCCTCGTCCTTGACCAGTTTGTCGGACTCGGTCGCGAGTTCTTCCTTCTTCTTGACGGGAATATCTTTCTCGAGCTCCGCCTTGATGTCGGCGATCCGCTGCTCGAACGGGGCCTCGACGGCCCGGATCTTTTCCTTCAGCTCTTCCGTACGGGCACGGAGCTCATCATTGCTCAGTTTATCGATGGCGGGATAGGCGGCCAGGATCTTGTCCAGATACGGGCGCACCTGTTTCATGTCCCTGTCGGCTTTCGAGCCGAATATTTTTTTCAGAATACCTGCAACAGCCATATTTGTGCTTTCAGTTTTCGATTTTAGGGTTTACAACGGCCTTTTCGGGCAATCCGTCCTGCCAAAAAGGCATAATAACTTACAAATATACGGATAATCCCGTATAAATCAAAAACAAGACCAACGAGAAAAAGGCTATTTCCGGAATTTCGACCTGACGGCCGACATGACAGACTGTCGCTCCCACGGGAACATGCCGACACAGAAGACCAGCAGGCAGGACACGACGAAGGTCAGCGCGATTCCCGCCAGGCGCCCTGCAGGCACCATTCCGGCCGGCACCAGCGCACGGTATGCGGCGAAATACAGGCCCATCAGCGACACGACCACCAACGGACGCAGGTACGCTTTCCGCACGAAGGATCCGACCTTGAAATCCAGCAGCCGGTGCAGCAGCCAGAACTCCACGAGGCGGTACAGGACGGAATAGGCGATGTAGATCTGGATGATCGTCACCGGCTCTGCGCCCAGCCGGAACGCCAGCCATCCCAACGGCAGGCAGGCCAGGGACATGGCGCTGTTGACGATCTGGAACCACTTGATCCTTCCGGTCGCCTGCTCCAGCGTCTGGGTCCCGCCCGTGAAGGAGCGCACCAGCGCGCTGGCCATGGTCCACTGGCAGAACAACAGGGCCCCGTCCGGGACATCCTTGAGCCAGAGGTCCAGCACGAAATCCAGTTCGACCCAGGCGCAGAAGACCAGGACGGTCATCAGCAGGGCGCTGTACCGGGAAATCTTATAGACCAGGTCCAGGGACCGGTTGTGGTTCCCTCCTCCGTAATTCTGCGTGATCTGCGGAGCGGCGGCGCTGGAAATGCGGTTGATCGACATGACGCTGAAGTTCTCCAGTTCATACGCCACCGCCAGGGCGCCGTTGACGAACGTCCCGAAAAACCAGTTGACAATCAAGTTGCTGCCCTGCGTCCGGCCGATATAGGCCAGGGCGCTGAGGGCCGTCCAGTTGTTGAACCAGAGGATCTCCTTGTAATTCTCCTTTCCCCGCTGGGGATTCCACCGGATGATGGAAGGCCACATCCGGCGGCAGCAGCCGTGGTACAGCAGCAGCGACAGGAAGATCACCACGCTCATGCAAAGGGCGTAGAAACGCAGGGCGTTGCCCGGCCAGTAGAGCAGGACGATGACCAGTGCCAGCTTGACCAGGTTCGTCCCGATATCGATCAGGGAGGATAGGATGAACTTCTCGAAACTCTCGATCAGGCTCTGGAACGGCAGGTTGATGATGCCCATGCAGGCGACCAGGGTCGAGACCTGGAAGACGAAGACGGCATCCGGGATCTTGCCCGGTTCGACATTGAGGACATGGTGGATATACCAGAGGCCGAACGTCTCCGCAAACAGCAGGATGACCCCCGCCAGGGCGATATGCACGACCATCAGGATGTTGAAGATCCGGTTCGGGTCCCCGTCCGGCTTCCCCATTTCGATGTTGATGAACCGGCGCGTCGTCGTCGACATGGCCGTCGACAGGAAACCCAGCATGGCGATCAGGCCGCCCACGACCTTGTACAGGCCGAAGTCCGAGGCGCCGAGGGCCTGGAGCACGAACCGCGCCGAGACGATGCCGATCAGGATGACGAAGACCATCCTGACGTAGATAATCAGGGTGTTCTTCGCAATCCGCGCATTCTCTTTATGGAAACCTTCAGCCATGCAATGTTTCGTATACATGAATCAGTTCCGCGACGATCCGCTCCTTGTCATGGCGCGCCAGCGCCGCTTCCCGTGCGGCCCCGGCGAGGGCCGCGCACTTGCCGGGATCCCCCGCCAGCGACAGGATGGCGGCTGCCATCGCCTCCGCATCCCCGGCCGGGACCATCAGGCCGGTCACCCCGTCCTCGATCAGGGAAGGCGTTCCGCCGACCCGGCAGGCGACCACCGGGGCCCCGAGGATCTGGGCCTCGCAAATACTGTTCGAACTGTTTTCGATATAGGACGGGTGCACGTAGACGGACCGGTGCCCTTCCCGCGGACGGAGTGCCGTAACGATTCCGTGCCAGTCCGTCACGCCAAGGAACTCCAGCCCCGCCTCTTCTTCCGTGATCCCCACCGACTTTTCAAAAAGTGCGGGAGAGACATTCCCGAAGACATACCAGCGGAATTTCAACCCTTTCTCCCTCAACAGTTTGCCAGTCCTTAAAAGCAGGTCCGTCCCTTTGTACGGAGCCTCGGAAATCGTCGTCACCAAAAGGAGATAGTCCGGCGTAAAAGGATGCTTCGTGTACGCATCCTGATAGGTCTTATAGAAAGGAGGACGGAGGATTTCACCACCGTGGAAAAGGCGGGCCTGCGGCTGCATCTTCAGGGTCTCGGCCCGGTCCCAGTCCGTTCGGACCAGGTAGTTCCGGACCACGGCATGGATCCGCCGCTCCCGGTCGCATTTCCAGCGCCACTGTTTCAAGGTAAAGAGCCGGTGCAGGAAAGCCCCCGGCGCAGGCGGCGTCAGCAGGAAGCGCCATTTCGGAACGGCCGGCGGCAGGTATGCCTGCCGGAAAGGCCCCAGGATGCCCTGGACATGGAGCACGACCGGGACGTCCGTTTTCCCGGCGACCAGGCCGAAGGCATGTTCCGAACCGAAGACTTCGATGACGTCCGGTGCCGCGTCCCGCACGATGTCCGCAAAGGCGTCGACCAGGACAGCTTCTTCTTTCAGCCGCTGCCTGCGGCCCGACAGCAGGAATCGCATCCGGTCCCGGCGGGAAGCCTCGTATCCGTTGTAAATCAAGTAATAAGTAACGCCGTTCTGCTCCTCCTTCTGCCAGGCCACCTTGCCCCGGCGGCCGTCCGTGCGGGCCAGGGGTCCGGCCGTGGTAAAGGCGACCGACAGGCTGACGCGCCCGGCGATCTCCTCTTCCAGCGAAGCCACCCAGCCGTAGCCGTTGTACTTGCTGCCGGGCGCCGTGTAGCGCGAGGGGGTATTGGCAAACCAGAGGACTCTCATACGCGCTTGTTTTTCAGGGCCAGCGCCTCTTCATAACTGAGCCGGCGGCCCAGGCAGACGTACGCATGATAATGGTTCGTGACCTGTTTCTCCACCGGCGGAAGCTGCATGTAATCGCCGTAAATCTGGCGGAGGATGGCGTCGTTTCCGGACGGAACCGGCACGTCGATCCCTTCGAACTGCAGGGTTTCTGAGCCTTCGAACAAGGCAGCGTCATGGCAAATCTTTTCCGTGGCGGAGAGGGTGTCGAAGGTGATCCTCCGGTCCCCTTCCGCGTCCGCATACGACCGGTCCAGGGCCAGGAAACGGTCCCGGTACAGCCGGTTCAGCGGCCGGTACCACAGGAAATCCACCGTCCAGGCAAGCCCGTCATGGAGCCGGTTCCGGGAGGCTTTCCAGTCATCGGCCGACGGCCGGCGGAAACCGCGCTTGTAGCGCAGGAAAGCGGCCTTGTAGGCCTTCCTGCGAACATCCGCCTCCACAGCAGAGACATTATCAAGCGGGAACACATCGATGAAAACGCCGTAACTGCAGGGGTATTTCCACTGCTCGACGACCGTCGAATCCCGGTCGCAGAACTTCGCATAGGAAAAGGACTGGCGCGAGGTCCCGAGATGCGCAATCTCGCACGGGGCCTCCAAGCCGTCCAGTTCGCGGCCCGCAAAAGAGAGGAAACGCATGTAATCCGCCCGCGGCATGTACACGTCGATGTCGTCGTCCCAGGGGATCAATCCCCCGTGCCGGACCGTTCCGATCGCCGATCCGAAGGCCATGAACCAGGACAGGCCTTCCCGCCGGCAGAACGCCTCGAAACAACGCAGGGTCCGCAGCAGGACCGTTTTGTAGGCTGCCTGCTGCTCCGCCGTCAGATTTCCGAAGCATTGCATTTCCATGATCAGACAAATATACGGAAATTTGTCTATATTTGTCAAAAAGAAACTCCATTATGCAGGCTATCATTCTTGCAGCAGGCATGGGCAAACGGCTCGGCGCCATGACCCGCGACAATACCAAATGCATGATCGAAGTCGGCGGCGTTCGGCTGATCGACCGCCTCCTGGGCCAGCTCCGCGGCCTGGGACTGAAGCGCGTAATCATCGTCATCGGCTACAAAGGCCGCGAACTGCGTGAATACATCGGCGACCGGTATCCGGACCTGCACATCGAATACGTCGACAACCCGGTCTATGACCGTACCAACAACATCTACTCCCTCTCCCTGGCCGCCCGTCAGATGGAGCAGGACGACACCCTGCTGCTCGAATCCGACCTGATCCTTGACGACCGGATCCTCCCCATGGTCCTCGCCGCTCCGGAGGCGAACCTCGCCGTCGTCGACCGCTACCGCAGCTGGATGGACGGCACCGTGGTCAAGATCAACGAAGACCGCGACATCGTCAACCTCATCCCGAAGAAAGCCTTCAGTTTCAGCGAAGTAGACCAATACTACAAGACCGTCAACGTCTACAAGTTCTCCCAGGCCTTCGCGAAGAACACCTACCTCCCCTTCCTGGAAGCCTATATCAAGACCGTCGGCCTCAACGAGTACTACGAGCAGGTCCTGCGCATCATCACCGCCCTCGAACGCAAGGATTTCAAGGCCCTGCCCCTGAACGGCCAGAAATGGTATGAAATCGATGACATCCAGGACCTGGACAATGCAGAACTGCTCTTTACAGGCGATACGGCCGAACGCCTCGCCCGGTACCAGCACCGCTACGGCGGCTACTGGCGCTACCCGGAACTCCTCGACTTCTGCTACCTGGTCAATCCGTACTTCCCGCCGCAGCGGATGAAGGAGGAAATCAAGGCCAGTTTCGACAGCCTGCTGACCCAGTACCCTTCCGGCATGGGCGTCAACAGCCTGCTCGCCGGCAAGTATTTCAGCATCCGGCAGGACCATGTCGTCGTCGGCAACGGCGCCGCCGAACTGATCAAGGCCCTCATGGAAGCCCAGGAAGGCACGGTCGGCATCATCGCCCCGACGTTCGAAGAATATCCGAACCGGCTCCGGAAGGAGAACCGGATCATCGCCCACACCCTCCAGACGAAAGGATTCCGCTACTCCGCCAAGGAGATCCAGGACTTCTTCCAGGATCGGGAGGTCGGCGCCATCGTCCTCGTCAATCCGGACAATCCCTCCGGCAATTTCCTGCCGCGGGAAGAGGTCATGGGCCTCATCGCCTGGTGCAAAGAACGGGGCATCCGCCTTGTTATCGACGAGTCCTTCGTGGATTTTTCCAACCGGCGTTTCACCCTGCTGGACGACGTGCTGCTGGAAGAGAATCCGCACCTGGCCGTCGTCAAGAGCATCTCCAAATCCTACGGCGTCCCGGGCCTGCGCCTCGGCATCCTCGCCAGCGGCGACCGGGACCTCATCACCCGCCTCAAGAAAGACGTCGCCATCTGGAACATCAATTCCTTCGCGGAATTCTACCTCCAGATCTTCAACAAATATGAATTCGCCTACCGGGAAGCCTGTCAGCGGATCCGCGCCGAACGCGACCGCTTCTTCGGCCTCCTGCAGACGATTCCTGGCCTGGAAGTCTACCCTTCCGACGCCAACTATTTCCTCTGCAAGGTCCTCCGCGGCACCTCCCGGGAACTGGCCGTCAAACTCCTGGAAAAGGACATCCTGATCAAGGACGCCTCCGGCAAGCGGGGCCTTGAAGAAGGCCAGTTCATCCGCATCGCCGTACGCGACACCGCCGACAACGACCGTCTCATCACCGCCCTGAAGGAACTGCTATGAAACTGATTACCGCCCGGCAGATTGCCGATCTCAAGATATCTCCGGCGCTTTGCGTCGACTGGGTCCGTGAGAGTTTCTCCCTGAAACATGCCGCCCAGCTTCCGCCCAAGATCAGCCTGCATCCACAAGGAACCGACTTTTTCAATACCATGCCCTGCCTGCTTCCCGGGCGCTTCGGCGTCAAGGAAGTCAGCCGCATCCAGGGAGCGGTCCCGGCCCTGAGCAGCATCGAACTGCTGTATGACTCCGTCAGCGGGGACCTGCTCGCCATCATGGACGCCGACTGGATCACGACCATGCGGACCGGTGCCGTCGCAGCCCTCGCCACCCAGACCTTCCGGCGGAAAGGAGAACTGGCCTACGGATTCATCGGCCTGGGCAATTCGGCCCGTGCGACCCTGCTATGCCTGCTGGAATCCGAGCCTGACCGGTTCTTCCAGGTCCATCTGCTCCGGTACAAGGACCAGGCGGAATCCTTCGTCGAACGGTTCTCCTCCTATCCGAATGTATCTTTCCGGATT
Source organism: uncultured Bacteroidia bacterium (assembly GCA_902803715.1). GTDB lineage: Bacteria > Bacteroidota > Bacteroidia > Bacteroidales > UBA932 > Cryptobacteroides. The sequence continues at coordinate 15,138 of CADCRA010000137.1, read as the reverse complement.
CTGGATGATGCGCCTTCCCTCGTGGCTGCCTCCGACGTTGTCATCAGTTGCGTTACCAGCGCAGACGGACTGTTCTGCGAAGATGACCGGGCCTTCCGGGAAGGATGCACGGTACTGCCGGTCCATACGCGCGGTTTCCAGAACTGCGACCTGTTCTTCGACAAAGTATTTGGAGACGACACGGGGCACTTGCACGGATTCAAGTTTTTTGACCGGTTCCGGCAATACGGAGAAATCTGCGACGTCCTGTCCGGCAAGATTCCCGGACGGGAGAACGACCGGGAACGGATTCTCAGCTACAACATCGGGATCGGCCTGCATGACCTGGTCTTCGCCGACAAGATTTACGCGATGCTGAAAGACGACGCTCCGGAATGGTCGTTCGAAAAGGATACCCGGAAATTCTGGATCTAAATGATTCGCCATATACAATTTGTGCATTTTAAAGCCGGGTATGGACTTTAAAATGCACGAATACTATATGTCGGTCCCCACCGGTTCCTTCGGCCGGCGGACCTGCGTTACCGGTTATTGTACGCCTTAAGGGCTTCTTCGAGGCACTTGAGGGCGGCAGCGAGGTCTTCCTTGCAGAGGACATAGGCCATGCGCACCTGGTTCTTGCCCAGTTCCTTGTCGGAATAGAAGCCGGCGGCCGGCGCCATCATGACGGTCGCTCCCTCCCAGGAGAAGTCCGTCAGGCACCATTTCGCGAAGTCTTCGGCATCCTCGACCGGCAGGCTGGCCACGGTGTAGAACGCACCCTCGGGCATCGGGCTGTATACGCCCGGGATCTTGTTGAGTCCCTCGATGAAGAAATCCCGGCGGGCCTTATACTCGTCGAAGCAAGCCTTGGCATAATCCTCGGTCCCTTCGATGGAGGCCTCGGCGACAATCTGGCCGAGCAGCGGCGGGCTCAGACGGCTCTGGGCGAACTTCATGACCGCAGCAAGAACGTCCTTGTTATGGGTCACCAGCATGCCGATGCGGGTACCGCACTCGGAATAGCGCTTGGACACGGAGTCGACGACGATGACATTGTCTTCCACCCCTTCCAGGGTCAGGGCGCTGACATACGGCATGCCGTTGTAACGGAATTCCCGGTAGACTTCGTCGGCGATGAGGAAGAGGTCATGGCGCTTGACGATGTCCCGCAGGGTCTCGAGTTCCTCGCGGCTGTAGACATAGCCGGTCGGGTTGTTCGGGTTGCAGATCAGGATACCCTTGGTCGCCGGCGTGATGACCTTCTCGAATTCCTCGATCGGCGGCAGGGCGAACCCGTCTTCAATGCGGGACGGCACGCTGCGGACCTTGAGGCCGGCGGTCACGGCAAAGCCCAGGTAATTGGCATATCCCGGCTCGATCATGATGAATTCATCGCCCGGGTTGAAGCAGGAAAGGAAAGTCAGGAGCAGGGCTTCGGATCCGCCGCAGGTCACCATCAGTTCATCCGTCGTGATCTCGATCCCATACCGGCGGTAGTAGCCGGTCAAGGCCTTGCGCAACGAAAGCAGACCCGCGGAATGGCTGTACTCCAGGGTCGTACGATCGATGTGCTTCAACGCATCGAGGGCCTTGCGCGGAGTCGGAAGGTCCGGCTGGCCAATATTCAGATGATAGACTTTGGTGCCACGCTTTTTGGCCGCATCTGCGTACGGGACGAGTTTGCGGATCGGGGAAGCCGGCATGTCAAAACCCCTTTTCGAAATGTTCGGCATGGTTTTTCGGTTCAAGTTTTCACGGGCCCGAAGGCCCAGGTCCTTTAATTATGCAGTAATGCCGCGAATTTCGGCATTTACCCCGAAAAATCCAACGTCCGCCCCAAATATTCGCATTTCCTGAAAAAAATAATGAAAGATCCGGATAGATTTCCCCGAAACGGACTCATTTACTGATGAACGCAAAAAAGTTTAACCAACAAAAAACACAAGATCATGGAAACTCTTTTCAACAAAGTCCTCGCCTGGCTGAATGCCAAAGGATTCCCGATTATCAAATCCGTAGACGAACAGGCCATTGTCTGCAAAATCATGGGATTCTCATTCGCCTATTACTTCGATCCTGACGATCAGGAGTTCTTCGTCATCTCTTTCCCCGATTTCTATGATGCAAGCAAGCTCACGGAAGAAGACATCTACCGCATCGAGCACCAGATCAATGACACAAAAAAGGTTGTCAAATGCCTCTGCGACGAAGATCATGACGTGTCCCTTTCTGTCGAGGTACTCACCGGTCCGGACCCGGATCTGGACACCATCATCCCCCGTGCCACGAAAATGCTGCTGAGCGGCGCCATCTCTTTCAGGCATATCGTCGACACGGACCCGCTCCAGCAGCTCCTCGACATCACCCGTCCCTCCGGGACCGCCTCATAAACTACTACTTCAAAGTTTTTTCCATATGATTATCAAACTGCCGGGCCGACGGGATGTCGCCCCGGCAAACTTTTATCTGCGCCGCCGCTGCTCGTTGTCGAGCGGCGGCGATGCCGCAAAAGTTCCGTGGCAGCGAAAGCACTGAAATAAAGTAAATACACACGTACGCCTACATGAGATGGCCATAGGAATCAGATCGATGCAGACGACAATTCTTTGCCAATGATCCGGATCGCATTGCGAATTTTTCCAGTGGTCTTTTCGCCGGGAAATGAACTGCCGCTTTTGTACGCGCGCATTTTACTTTCATTGATACCTGCAAATTCAGCAAATTTACTGACGTTGATATAGTCAAAATAATTGAAAAGAGACGGGATGTCATAGCGGTATTCCACTTGGACACAATCTGGCGCCGGAACCGCGAAACCCTCGTTTTTTGCTTCAGCAAAAGCCTCTTCAATACTGTTCTGAAAATCCGCTTTTGCGTCTTTCACGCTATCCCCGAACCCTCCGAAGTAGCTGTTTCCGATTCGGTTTTTTGAATAGACAGAATACAGGCCATCCGCACCCTTCTCGACGATTGCAGTAATTTTCATTTTCATGATCCATTATTCTTTGTTAATACCAGCTTGCATCAGTATACTGTGCAAGGTCCCGACAGGAACCTCCTTTGAGCCATGTCTCGGAACACGAAACTTTACGCCCTCCGGACTGATCCATACATCGTGACCTCGTACATTCGTAGCATATTCCCTGCATCCATATTCTCTAAGAAACCGCTTCAATTCATTCGTCTTCATCTCCCTTGCAAAAGTAGCGAATTCGTTGCTAAATTCCAAATTGTTACTCTTAAACACACCTTGACAAAACGCTGGACTAAGGGAGATACGACATATCTCAATACGTTGATAATAAACCACATAAGTGCCACGCGATTCCGCCCCCTGCCGGGAACCGGCACCGCCCCTGTCTGGGAGTTAGGCGCCGTCCCTGCTGGGAGTTAGGCGCTGTCCCAGTCGGGAACCGGCACCGCCCGGCGAGCGAGGAGACCCCCTGTGGGTCGAGGTCGCCGCAGCTCGCCGGAGCGGAGCCGCCGCTCCTCGTTGTCGAGCGGCGGCGGTGCCGCAGACATCAGCCGCCGGAGATCCTCCATTCCGGCGGCGTCCTCCTTGCATGCCCCTAACTGACTAATCACACTCGCAAAAACTGCCGAAAACGCAAGTGCAACCTGCTCCCAGAGCCACTGCACTCGCAAAAACCGCCGAAAACGCAAGTGCAACCCGCTCCCAGCGCCACTGCACTCGCGAAAACTGCCCAAAATGCAAGCGCAACCTGCTCCCAACGCCACTGCACTCGCAAAAACCGCCGAAAACGCAAGTGCAACCTGCAAGGGGAAGGGACCCTTACAAGGTAGAGAGAAGTCCCGAGGGGAAGGGGTTCTTAGAGGGCGGTGAGGATTTCCTGGGCGGTGAGGATGCGGGGGCCGGAGGGGGCTCCTTTGGCGAGGGCGACCATGGCGGCGGCGACGGCGGCGGTGGGCATCGGGCGCATGGAGCGGAGGATGCCAAGGGCGTTCAGGACTTTCAAGACGGCGACCCCGGCCTTCTCGCCGAAGCGGTCACTCCCCTCTCGGATCAGGGACGGCGGGCGCAGGATGAAGAGGCGTGGGAAGCCCAGTGCCTGCACATCCGCATCCAACTGCCCTTTCATCCGGGTGTAAAAAGCCCGTGAACCGGGATCCGCGCCGATGGAGGACACCAGCACCAACGTCGGGCACCCGGCCGCCAAGGCCGTGCGGGCAGCCTCATACTGATAGGTATAATCGACCTTCCATTGGGCCTCCCGGCTCCCCGCCGCACGGATCGTCGTACCGAGGCAGGAGAACAGGACGTCCCCGACCAGCCAACGATGCCACTGGGCAGGCTGATCGAAATCCACCACATGAACCGTTAGTTTCGGTGACGCAATGGAAACCGGACGTCGCACGAAAACCGTGACGGTCTCAAAGGCCGGATCTGCCAGCAGCTGTGCCACCAGGTCTTTACCTACAGCGCCCGTAGCGCCAATAACAAGAGCTTTCATACTACAATTATAAAAATACCCCCTGCCCGGCCGGAACGGCATGTCAAATCAATCATACAGCGAAAAGATACGGTCCATCAGCTGCCATTTGGATGTGGAAGGTGCGGCAGGATCCGCACCCTGCATCCGGGCGACAAACGCCTCCCACTCCGCCTGGCGCGGCAGCGTAGCAAGGCGGGCATTGTCGGCCGTCCAGTCAAAGGAATCGACCGTATCCATGATCATGAAAAGGCGGGTCCCGAGCCGGTAAATCTGCATGTCCAGAATCCCCACCTCGCGGATGCCGGCCTTGATCTCCGGCCATACATGGGCATGCGCCTCCTCATAAGCGGCGATCATCGCAGGATCGTCGCGCAGTTCCAACGTTTGGCAAAACCGTTTCATAAACAATCATTCAACAGGACGGAAACAGCGGAGGCCATACCATAGGACGATGGCGAAGCAGCACGCCGGCACCAGGAAGGACAAAGCGACATGACCCCCGTCGATGATCATCGCCTGCAACGGAGGCACGACCGACCCGCCGAGAATCGCCATGATCAGCCCAGCCGACCCGATCTCCGCATCCGGCCCGACATCCTTCAGTGCCAGGCCGTAAATCGTCGGGAACATCAGGGACATGCAAGCCGACACGCCCACCAGGGCATACAGCCCCGGCCGGCCGCCCAGGCAGACCACCAGCAGGGAAAGCACCAGGGCCCCCGCCGCAAAAGCCGCGAGCATCCGCTCCGGCCGGAAAAACTTCAGCAGCCAGGTACAGAGGAAACGCGAACTGCAGAACAGGATCATGGCCAGGATGTTGAGCCGCTGGGACAGGATCTCCGCCGCCTGCTCGGCCATCCCCTCCGCCGTAAACACCGACGTCCCGTACTGGATGATGAACGTCCAGCAAGTAATCTGCGCCGCAATGTAAAAGAACTGGGCGACGACACCCTCCCGATACGAACGGTTCGCCAGCAGCCGCCGCAACGTCGGCAGGAACCGGCGGGAACCCTCGAAGACCGGCTGCCGCACCGGGATCCGCAGCAGAAGCACCAGCACGAAAACCACCGCCAGCACCAGACCGATCGCCGCATACGGACGGACCACGACCGCCAGGTCGGACGCCTTCAGCGCCTCGAACGACGCATCATCCAGCAGCGCCCGCTCCGCCGTCGACAAAGGACTCATCCGCGCCTGGATGTAATTCATGGCCACCCACATCCCGCACAGCGAACCGATCGGATTGAAGGACTGCGCGAGATTCAGCCGCCGCGTCGCCGTCTCCGGATCGCCCATCGACAGGATGAACGGATTCGCGCTCGTCTCCAGGAAAGACAACCCGCACGTCAGGATGAAATACGCCGCAAGGAACGGCCAGTAACTCCCCAGCCGCGCCGCCGGCAGGAACATCAACGCCCCGGCCGCATACAAGCCCAGCCCCATCAGGATGCCGCTCTTATAACTGAACCGCTTGATAAACAACGCCGCAGGCAGCGCCATGCAGAAATAACCGCCATAGAAAGCGACCTGCACCAGCGACCCCTGCGTCACGCTCATCCGGAAAATCTTCGAGAACGACTTCACCATCGGATTCGTGATGTCATTCGCAAAGCCCCACAGCGCGAAACAACTGGTAATCAAAATGAACGGAAGCAAGTAACGGACGCCGTCCTTCGTCGTAAGCAATCGGGAAGATTTCATGTCCTAAAAAACTATCATTTCCGCCGGATGGTCAGCGGGATCGCCCCCTCCGGAAAAGCCTCGCGGCCGCTGCAGACCAGCACCAGGTAACCGCCGCCGCCCGCCCCCGGCATCTTCCAAGCCAGCACGCCCGGGAGTGCCGCATACCGGTCGATATACGCCTGCACCCCCGGCTGGATCATCGCCGGGAACATCGCCACCTGTGCCTCGAACGAAGCCCGGTACGCCGCCGCGAAGCCCTCCAGGTCCAGCGCCAGGATGGCATTCCAGCAAGCATCCGCAGCCGCCGCCAGCGCCTGCACCTTCTCCCGCGTGATATCCTTTCCCTCGACGACCGAGCACCCCGGCCGGCGCGGGAACATCGGGATCATGCAAAGATGTCCCTCCAGCCAGGACAGCACCCGCTCATCCAGGCACGTCTCGAACTTCGACGGCCAGAACCGGTTGTCATACCAATGGCGCACCAGCCCCGGCATGCAGATACCGATGCTGTCCTGCGCCCCCGAGATGATCCCGTCCGATCGCTCCGGATCATTCTCGAAACAGAACACCAGCTTCGCCAACAGTTCCGGATCCATATCCGGCAGCCGGTACGGCCAGATCTTCCGGATCATGTTCCGGGTCGACGTCGAGAGACCGCACCGCTCCCGGATCTCGAAATCCGGCTCCAGGGAAATGGTAATCGCCCACCCCGGCGCATGACAGGACACATACGGCTGGTCGATCCATGTCCCCGCCAGGTCCAGCCGCGTCGGAATCCGGCAGACCTGCTCCTTCAGCGCCGTGCTCGAACGGGCCTCCAGACCCTCGCCCGGCGTACGCCGCAAGACGATGTACACGATCCCCCGCTCCTCGCAGAAACGGCGCTTCTCCTCGGAACTGCCGTCCTCGTTGACCACGAAGATATCCGGCCGGAGCGCCTCCACCGTCGGCACGAAATCCATGACCCCGTCGCCGGAGTTGATGAACGCATCCTTGACATAGCGGACCGCCTTGACCATGAACAGCCGCTCCCGCTCGTTGCAGAGCGTCCGGTGCCCCTTGTAATGCAGGACCGTCTCATCCGAACCGATCCCGACATACAGGTCCCCGAACTGCGAGGCCTGCCGGAAAAACTCGACATGTCCGCTGTGCAGGAGGTCATAACACCCCGAAACAAACACTTTCTTCGCCATACGCCCTTATCTTTCCGCACGCACCGGATTGTTCAGGAAATCCGCATACGTCCGCCGGATCCCCTCCTCCAGCGGCGTCCGGGCCGTCCAGCCCAGCGCCGTCGCCTTCGACACATCCAGCAGCTTGCGCGGCGTCCCGTTCGGCCGCGACGGATCCCAGCGAATCTCGCCACGATAGCCTACAACCCGCGCAACAATCTCTGTCAATTCCTTGATCGTCAACTCCTTGCCCGTACCGGCATTGACCGTCTCATTCCCGGAATAACGGTTCATCAGGAAGACGCACAACTCCGCCAGGTCATCCACATACAGGAACTCCCGCAGCGGAGAACCGTCGCCCCAGCAGACAACCGACGGCGCCCCAGCCACCTTCGCCTCATGGAAACGGCGGATCAGCGCCGGAAGCACATGGCTGTGCTCCGGATGGTAATTGTCATTCGGGCCATAGAGATTCGTCGGCATGACCGAGATATAATCCGTCCCATACTGCCGGTTCAGGTACTCGCAATATTTCAAGCCGCTGATCTTCGCCAGCGCATACGCCTCGTTGGTCTGCTCCAAGGCACCGGTCAGCAGGCAGCTCTCCGGCATCGGCTGCGGCGCCAGCCGCGGATAGATGCAGCTGCTCCCGAGGAACTCCAGTTTCTTGCAGCCGTTCTTCCACGCGGCATGGATCACATTCATTTCCAGGATCATGTTCTCGTACATGAAATCCGCCAGCGCATCCCGGTTCGCCACGATCCCGCCGACCTTCGCCGCCGCCAGAAAGACATACTCCGGCCGCTCGGCCGCGAAAAACGCCTCGACCGCCTCCTGCCGCGTCAGGTCCAGTTCCGCATGCGTCCGCACCACCAGATTCCGGTATCCCTGGCGCTGCAATTCCCGGACAATGGCCGAGCCCACCATGCCCCGGTGGCCCGCCACATAAATCTTGCTGTTCTTCTCCATCATCTTACTTCACGATGCCTTTCTCCAGATACTCGACCAGGTTCGTGCGCACGCTCTCCGCCGCCCGCTCCCCGGCCACCTTCGCCATATCCGACTCCACCATGAGCCGCACCAGTTCCTCAAATGAGGTCTTCTGCGGATTCCAGCCCAGTTTCGCCCGTGCCTTCGTCGGATCCCCCCACAGGTTGACGACATCCGTAGGCCGGTAGAAATCCGGGCTCACCTCGACCAGCACCTTCCCCACCAGTTTCCGGGGACCGCTGACGCAGATTCCCTTCTCATCCGCCCCCTCGCCCTCGAAACGCAATTCAATCCCCGCATGGCGGAACGCCAGCAGGCAGAAATCCCGCACGCTGTGCTGCACCCCCGTCGCAATGACGAAATCCTCCGCCTTCTTCTGCTGGAGAATCAGCCACATGCACTCCACATAATCCTTCGCATAACCCCAGTCGCGCAGGCTGGACAGATTGCCCAGATAAAGCTTCTCCTGCTTGCCCTGGGCGATGCGCGCCGCCGCCAGGGTGATCTTGCGGGTCACGAACGTCTCCCCGCGCCGCTCACTCTCATGGTTGAACAGGATGCCGCTGCAGCAGAACATCCCGTACGCCTCCCGGTACTCCTTGACGATCCAGAAACCATACAGTTTCGCCACAGCGTACGGGCTGTACGGATGGAAAGGCGTGTTCTCATTCTGCGGCACCTCCTCGACCTTGCCGTACAGTTCGGACGTCGATGCCTGGTAGATTCGGCAGGTCCCGGCGAGGCCGCACTGGCGGACCGCCTCCAGGACCCGGAGCACCCCGGTCGCATCGATGTTCGCCGTGTACTCCGGCGCATCGAAACTGACTTGGACATGGCTCTGGGCCGCCAGGTTGTAGATCTCGTCCGGCCGAACCTTGGAAATGACCTGGACCAGGGACATGGAATCGCCCATGTCCGCGTAATGCAGGTGGAAATGCGGACGGCCCTCCAGATGGGCGATCCGTTCGCGGAAATCCACCGAACTGCGGCGGATGATGCCATGGACATCATACCCCTTCTCCAGCAGGAACTCGGAGAGATAGGAGCCGTCCTGGCCCGCCACACCAGTAATCAATGCAGTCTTCATCGTATGCATCCTCTCTTTTGTCAAGTTAATATCCAGTGCCGCCTCGATGCGGCGCAAACTGGCGGGTCCGATGCCGACCTTCCCGGCCATCCAGCGGGACACGGCCGTCTCGTTGACGCCGGTCAATTCCGCCAGATCCCGCTGTGAAAGCCCCTTCCGGATCAGTGCAGCACGGATTTTCCCAATGATTTCATAATCTACCATACCACAAAGATACCCAATTCCATCAAACTTGACAATATTTCAGACAAAAAATTAAACACTTAACAAGATATTGTCAAGCAAAAATAAATTTTATGTTCCTCGAGCAAGTCGCAACACAATCGTAACAATTTTGAAACAGCATTGCCAAGCGACATATCTTCCGCAATTCCGAAAAATTACGCATCTTTGCAAAAATGCACAGAAAGATGAAACTCAGAAACATACTCACCCTCCTGGCCGGCTGGCTCCTCCTCGGAACCGCCCTCAGCGCCCAGGAAATCACGGCGGAACTCCCCCGGATCCCGGAAGGCCGCGTCTCCATCCTGGACTTCGGCGGCGTCGGTGACGGCGTCACCCTCAACACCGAAGCCTTCACCAAAGCCGTCAGCGCCCTGACCAAGCAAGGCGGCGGGCACCTTGACGTCCCTGCCGGCATCTTCCTGACCGGGCCCATCGTGCTGAAAGACGCCATCGACCTGCACCTGGAACGCGGCGCCGTCATCCTCATGTCCCCCGACAAACGCGACTTCCTCGAAGACGGCGACGTCCGTCCCGGCATCCGCGCCTCCAAGCGGCATGACGTCAGCATCTCCGGCGAAGGCATCATCGACGGCAACGGCGCCTGGTGGCGGGCCGTCAAACGCAACAAAGTCAGCGATACGGAATGGAATGAATTCAAGAAAAAAGGAGGCACCGTCAGCGAGGACGGCTCGCTCTGGTACCCCTTCGGGCTGAAAGCCTACCCGGACATCGCAGCAGACGCCGCCGCCCAGGAATCCATGCGCACCCACCTGGTCCGCTTTACCGACTGCGACCGCATCAGCGTCACGGGCGTGACCCTGCAGAACGCGCCGAAATTCCACCTCGTGCCGCAGCGCTGCATCAACGTCACCCTTGACGGGATCCTGGTCCGCTGCCCCTGGAACGCCCAGAACGGAGACGGGATCGACATCATGCAGTGCCGCAGCGTCGTCATCACCCGCTGCACCGTCGATGTCGGCGATGACGGCATCTGCCTCAAGGGCGGCGTCGGCGAAAAAGCCCTGAAAGACGGCCCCTGCAAGGACATCCTCATCGAGCACAACACGGTCTTCCACGCCCACGGCGGCTTCGTGATCGGCTCGGAATTCTCCGGCGGCATGGAGAACATCATCGTCCGCCACAACACCTTCAGCGGCACCGATACCGGCCTGCGCTTCAAGAGCGCCCCGGAACGCGGCGGCACGACCTCCGGCATCCGGATCAGCGACATTATCATGACCGACATCAAGGACGAGGCCATCGTCTTCCAGACCGACTATGCCGACCGTCCCGCCGGCCGTGAAGACAACCAGGCGGCGGTCTCCGAGAACTTCATCCCGGAATTCGCGGACATCCTCATCGAACGCGTCACCGTCCGCGGCTGCGACACCGCCATCCGGGCCGGCGGCACGCTCCGCACCGTCCATGACGTCACCGTCCGCGACGCGGTCTTCTCCGCCTTCCGCACCGCCACCGCCATCGACGACCCGGCGATGATCTCCCTCGAATCTGTCCGCTTCGAGCCGTAAGCCAGCCCTCAGGACCGGCTGAAACAACAAAGCCTGAGCCGAAAAAACCGGCTCAGGCTTCATCATTCACGGGGCAGTCGGAAGACTCAGGCGTAGTAGTCGACGGAATAGTCGAAGAGTTCCGGTGCCTCGGCCAGGGTGGGATGCCGCTGGTCCTTCTCGGAAAGAATGACATCAGCGGCAGGGACCTGCCAGTCGATCCCGATGGCAGGGTCATTCCAGATGATCGCTCCCTCGGACTGCGGCGCGTACAGGTTGTCGCACTTGTACTGGAACACGGCCTCCTCACTCAGCACAGCGAATCCGTGCGCGAAGCCGCGCGGGATGAAGCACTGCCGGTGGTTCTCCGCCGTCAGTTCGACGGCGACATGCCGGCCGAAGGTCGGAGACCCGCGGCGGATATCGACCGCGACATCCAGCACCCGGCCCTTGACGACCCGCACCAACTTGCTCTGGGCATGTTCCCCTTTCTGGAAATGGAGTCCGCGCAGGACCCCGTAGCAACTCTTGCTCTCATTGTCCTGCACGAAACGGACAGGACGCACCATCGCGTCGAAATCCTGCTGGCTCCAGGACTCGAAAAAATACCCGCGGGCGTCGCCGAAGATCTTCGGCTCGATGATGACCACCCCGGGTATGGCCGTCTCAATAACGTTGATCATGGTCTAAAACTCATCAATTCTACCTGCGCCGTTCTTCTCGAACTCGTCCGCCATCCGCACCAGATACTGTCCGTACTGGTTCTTCAGCATCGGCTGGGCCAGTTCCCGCATCTTCTCCGGCGTGATCCAGCCCTTGCGGAGGGCGATGCCCTCCAGGCAGGCCACCTTGAGGCCCTGGCGCTTCTCGATCGTCTCGATGTAATTCGTCGCTTCCGTCAGGCTGTCATGCGTCCCGGTATCCAGCCACGCAAAGCCGCGGCCCAGGGGCCGGACCTTCAGCTCGCCCTCCTGCAGGAAGGCCTGGTTGACCGTCGTGATCTCCAGTTCCCCGCGGGCGCTGGGCTTGATGTGCTTGGCGATATCGACTACCTTGTTCGGGTAGAAATACAGTCCCACGACCGCATAGTTGCTCTTCGGTTCCTTCGGTTTCTCCTCGATGCTGAGGCAGTTCCCGTCCTTGTCGAACTCCGCGACGCCGTAGCGTTCGGGATCATGGACCCAGTACCCGAAGACCGTCGCCTTCCGCTCCTGCTCCGCGGCGAGGACCGCCGCCCGCAGCATCGCGCTGAACCCGGCGCCATGGAAAATGTTGTCGCCCAGGACCAGACAGACGCTGTCGTCCCCGACGAACTCTTCTCCGATGATGAACGCCTGCGCCAGGCCGTCCGGAGACGGCTGCTCCGCATACGCGAAACGGACGCCGTAATCGCTCCCGTCGCCCAGCAGGCGCTGGAAGCCCGGCAGGTCATGCGGCGTCGAGATGATCAGGATATCCCGGATTCCCGCCAGCATCAGCACGCTGATGGGATAATAGACCATCGGTTTGTCATAAATCGGGAGCAGTTGCTTGCTGACTCCCTTCGTAATCGGATAAAGCCGTGTGCCGGATCCCCCGGCCAAAACAATTCCCTTCATAACAAACAAAAACGAATAATCGATGCCCCGATTCCGCGGGAAGATCAGTCGACGCGCGTTCCGTAGAGGATTGCATAGGAATCGTCATCGGGATCTTCTATGACGGAAAGGACCAGTTCCTTCCGGGTCAACTTCTTGATCTTGCCCGAATACGCGTCTCCATCCTCATCGTAGAAAGTCAAGTCCTTTCCTTTCAGCTCATACCTAAGGCGTTCAGTATATCTGCCCTCTTCCAGGATCATCTGCGTCTCCGTAAAGATCACATAATACTCACCCCCGTCGGGATACTCGGTTTCATCCAGTTTACCATCTTCATAATACTCCACTTTCTCAGCCTTCCACGTCCCGATCAGGGCCTCTGCATAATCCGATTTTCCCCCGCCATCATCCGTGCAGGCGACAACAGCCAGCCCCATCAGGAGCACCGCAAAAAACATAACAAACTTTTTCATATCCATCTGATTCATTAAAATTAACATGCAAAACATACAACCCGGATTACCCGGAAATATCACCGCCGCTTATTTTGAGCGTTTGAGATACAACAACACTGTGTCAAACCAACCTTCGCTGTAATCCTCATCATCGACCGGCATACACGGAACGACCTTGCTTCCGACCATATACCAATAGCTGTCCATGAAAAAGTTGCTCGACCCGTAGATCGTCCTGCCATTGAACTTCGCAACAACCTCTCCATCCAACTCCGGATCATAGGAAACTGTCGGGATTTCCAGGTGAAGTTCAGAAGAAGTCAGTTTCTTCACCTTCATCTGAATCGGGATGAAATAAGCCGTAAGCGTGATCGTTTTGTTCGCGAATGTATACGGATAATACTCCGTTCCGTCCTCGTCCTCGATCGTCACATGCCCGTCCGAAAAGGTCAACCGAGTCTCAATTCCCGAATGGGGCATCGAAGCATCGATACGTTCAATCGTTTTACCGTCGAACAGGATTTCTCCCTTATAAGCATCCCAGGAGCCCTCCAGATTTCCGGAAGTGTCGGAACCATTCTCCTTCTCACAGGCGCACAGTCCCATGAGCATCACCGCAAAAAGAAGCAAATACTTTTTCATAGTATAAAAATATAGATTTTACGAAACAAAGCCAACGAATCCGCCCCTTACTTGATCTCCTTTCCGAACGGGAAGACCGACCCGAGAGCCATCTTGAAATGCTGCACGCCCCACGGCAACCCCACGATGGTGACGCAGAAGATCAGCCCGCAGACCAAATGGATTACAGCAATCTCCCACCAGCCGACCAGGATCCAGATCAGGTTCATCACAATGCTGATGCACCCTGGCTCCCCCGGCCGGTCAACCAGCTCATGGCCGAACGGCCACAAAGCATACGTCCCCAGCTTGAACAACTGCAAGCCGAACGGGATGCCCACAATCGTGATGCACATAAGCAGCCCCACCAGCCAGTAAATCAACGCGATCAGGATGCCGCCCAGCGCCAGCCAGATCAAATTTCCCAGGAATTTCATATCAATGCAAAATGTATAGTGGCTAACAATTCTCCCTTGTGATCATCCCTAAACATCAAACCCACAAAACCTATCGGCGCCTCAGATAGTGGATTACAGGCATATCTTTGCGGACAACATGATCCACAGTACCATCCGGATGCGAAATATCCACGACAAAATCAACCGTATACTCGGAGGCATTGAACGAAAGTGCCGCCTTGATAGCATCCCATGTCGAAATGCCATCCGCTAACCATACCTGGCCCCGGAAGACATAAGAGTGCGTCCCCACGGCAATCGTTACATCCTCACATGTCCCCTCCGCGAACCGGACACCGTTACGATAGACCGTCGCCCGGATACCGCTCATCGATCGCGCATCCTTCGTGTTCCCGACCGTGGCGGTTACACTACCCTTTACCGACCGAAAACTCGTCGGCCATACAGAAGAAATCTTATACGACTTGACGCTGAATCCCTCGAAATATTGGGCCCGTGCAGACAAGCACGTTAATAAAAACAATCCGATAAACAGAAAGATAATCTTTTTCATTGACGATCAATTCGGGATAAAAGTAAACGTTCACGAATCTTAAGCCAATTCAAATTCAGAAGAATGCGTCCCGGATTTCTTTTACTGCAGCAAGCGTCGCATCATTAGGTTCAACGATTACTCCTAAACCACGAAGATAACGGACCAAACTTTTTCCTTCCCGAGTCCGCTCATCAACTGTTATTGTGTATGTCGCCATATCTCTAAGCCTATAGTATTCTCCGACAAAAATAGCAACAAAATTGTCAAGGCACAAGAACCACCGAAGATAATCCAACTTGTATCATGCGCGAAACTCCAACAAAAACAGCCCACATTTGCCATTTGTTTACAAAATTAGCACGTTTTTCTTGATAGATAAGAGAAAAGTGTTTATATTTGTTACGGATAAAGACTGCAATATCATGATTGT
>CADCRA010000136.1 GCA_902803715.1 uncultured Bacteroidia bacterium | reverse complement strand
TAGGCCCAGTAACGGCTCCACCAGTAGCCGAAGACATACTTCGGCGGCATCGGGATCTTACCGGCGACCTGGGTGAAATCGGCGAGGGCCGCCTTGTAGTCATGGCCGTAGGCGAAGATGTACCAGTCGAGGACTTCGCCTTCCGGACGGACGGAGACCCACTGGCCCCAGTCGGACGGATCGTCGACGAAGATGTGGCGCTTGCTCTCGTCCACGATGGCCCAGCCGTCGCGGGAGAGGACGCCGGTCTCCATCGGGTCGTTGTTGTTGATATGGTCCGGACCGGTGCACTGGTCCAGCGTGCGGGCGGTACCCATCAGGTTGCCCTTGTCCTCAAGCCCGGGATGCCAGGTGACCGTCTTTCCGTTCAGCTTGAAGGAGACGGAAAGGTTGTCCTCGGCGAATTTCCCGCCTTTGTAGGTCAGGGTGACGGCGTTCGTCCTGATGGTGACGCCGTCGCCGCTGCGGTTGGCGGAGAACTTCGGGACGGAGGGGAGGCTGCGGTTGACGATGGCCAGGGTGGCATGGTCTTCAAACACGCCGTTTTCAGACCATTCCATCCGGATCAGCCGGTCGGTCAGGACCGTGAACCGGGCGTTTCCGACGACAACCTGGGCCTCGGCGGGCGCAACAGGGTTGTTCTTGGCCTGTCCGGAGAAGGCGGCCGCCAGCAGGGCGGCGGCGAGGAGGAGGATTCGTTTCATTTTATTTCTTGTATTCGATGACGATGGTTTGCATGGGGCCGACTTCGGTCTCATCGGTGATGGTGACTTTCTCGCCGGTCAGGACGTTGGTGCCGGTGCCGAGGCCGTCGGAGATTTCAGCATAGGTACTCCACGGGATCCGGGCCGGCTCGGTGGCGGACGGGTTGATGAACACGAAGACCGTATCGGTGTCGTTGTAGCGGAAGTAGCCGTAGCCGCCGCGGTTCGGGATGAAGTGCAGGGTCTTGCCGTTGTGGATCACATCGGCGGTCTTGCGCCACTGGAAGAGTTTGCGGCAGTAGTCGAAGACATCCTTGCGCATGCCCTTTTCGATCGGCTCGCCGTCAAAGTCCACGTCGGCGGCTGCCCGGCCTTCGTCCGTGAAGAAGTTGAAGGCATCGCCTTCCCAGCCGCCCGGGAAGTCGACGCGGAGGCCCGGATCCCCGGCGCGCAGGTCGGCCGACGAGAACATCATCTCGTCGCCGGAGAAGATCTGGAAGATGCCGCGGGTCGTGGCGAAGAAGGTGATCATGGCCTTGAAGCGGGCCGGATCCTTGCCGACGATGTCGCCCATGCGGCGGGTATCGTGGTTGCTGGAGAAGGTCAGGATGTTGTCCAGGTCGTGGTAGAGATAATCCTGGGCGAGGACGTCATACAGTGCGCGGGCGTTGCCGCCGCCACCGCGTCCGCCCTGCTGCTGGCCCGGACGGCCGCCGCCCTGGGGCGCGCCGAAGACGGAATTCGCCGCGTTCATGAGCGGGAAGTCCATGATGGACGGGAGGTTGGAGTTGAAGCCGTCGGAATTCGGGTTGTCCTTCTGCCAGTAAGCGATCGAGGCCGGGGAACCGATCCAGCATTCGCCCACGATGTTGAAGTTCGGGTACTCGTCGGTTACGGCTTTGCACCATTCGGCCATCGGGTATTTCTCATTGTACGGGTAGGTGTCGACCCGGAAGCCGTCGAGGCCGGAATACTCGATCCACCAGATCGCCCACTGCTTGAAATACTGCAGCAGGTACGGATTGTCGAGGTTCATGTCGACCATGCCGCGGGTGAACCAGCCGCTGTCCATCAGCATGGCGTCGCGCCGGGAGGCGTGCGGGTCGCTGAGGGCGGAGAAAGCGTAGTTGGAGCCGGTATATTCCGGGAACTGGTGGATCCAGTCCTGGAACGGGAGATCCTGGGCCCACCAGTGGGTCGTCGTGCCGCTGTGGTTGGTCACGATGTCCATGATGACCTTCAGGCCTTTCTCGTGCGCCTTGGTCACGAATTCCTTGTACAGGGCGTTGTCGCCGAAGCGCGGGTCGATCTTGTAATAGTCGGCGGCGGCGTAGCCGTGGTAGGAACCGCGGCGGTCGTTGTCGAGCAGGAGCGGGGTGTTCCAGATGGCCGTGGCGCCGAGGTCGGCGATGTAATCCAGGTGGTCGATAATGCCCTGGAGGTCACCACCGTGGCGGCTGCCGATGCTGGTGCGGTCCGCTTTCTCGGCCGTGTCTTCCGTCGAGTCGTTCGACGGGTCGCCGTTGGCGAAACGGTCCGGCATGATCAGGTAGATCAGGTCGGCCGTGGTGAAACTCTTGCGGTCGGCCGAGCCTTTGGCACGCTGCGCAATCTCGTACGGGACCTTGAAGGACTGGCCGTCCTTGCTGAAGACGATCCAGTAGGTGCCGGGCTTGGCACTGGCGGCGACGTTGACGTCGACGAAAACGTAGTTCGGGCTTTCGGCCTTGTTGACGGCTTTGACGCTGACGCCGCTGCCGCCCTCGATCCGGATGTCATAGGTGCTGATTTCCGGGCCGTTGATCAGGAGCTGGAGGGGGAGTTTCATGCCGGTCCACCAGGAGAGGGGTTCGACATGGGCGACGGCGCCGGGGGCCGCGTCCGGGACCTGCTCCGGGTTGAAACGGCCGCAGGCCGGGGTCATGGCGAGCAGGGCGAGGCCTGCCAGGAAGGAGGAAAGGATTTTCATGGTTCGCGTTTTTTATCTCTTGTAACCAGCCAGTTCCGCAATGAGCGGAGCAATCTGGGCATTGTCTTCAACATGGAGGAAAGCATCGGCGCATTTGCCGGTGACATAGAGGCCGACCGGGGAACCGGTGTGGGCACCGTGGCTCCACTGGTAGCCGGCCGTCTTGTTGAGGTAGGCGACGGCCTCGCTGACGAGGCGGGTGTTGACGGAATACAGGTTGGCGACGTTGTTCTCGCGGTTGCCGCCCTGGCCGAAGGTACGGTCATAGGTCTGCTTGAGGGCCGCTTCGGTGCGGTTGTCCACGGCGACGGCGCCCCACAGGCCGAGGTTCTCGCGGAAGAAATCCTTGACGGCGTCCCAGGTCGGAACCGGAGGCTGCTGCTCGGCAGCGAACGGCGGCCGGGCGCCGCCCTGGAAGCCCTGCGGTCCTCCCTGTCCCTGTTGCGGCCGGCCCTGCCCCTGCTGGCCCCGTCCCTGTCCGCGGCCGCCTTGCTGGGGCTGCGGGAAGAAGGCTGCGCGGAACTGGGCCGTCAGCGCGTTGGTGGACATCTTCTGGCCGGCCATGCGCTCGGGATGCATTTCATATTCGCCGGAGCCGAGTTCGAGACCGCCGGTCTCGTGGTCCGCCGTGACGACGATCAGGGTCTCGTCCGGATGCTTGGCGCAGAACGCCAGGACGATGTCCATCGCCGCCGCGAAGTCGGTGAGTTCCTGGAAGCAAGCCGCACCGTCGTCGGCATGGCCGCCGTAGTCGATCTTGCCGCCTTCGATCATGAAGAAGAAGCCCTTGTCGCCGAAGTGGGCGTCGAGGTAGCGGATGCCCGCGTCGACGAAGTCGGACAGGGAGGTGTCATCTTCCTTGCGGTCGATGGCGTAGGGGAGTTCGGCCTCCGGCTTCCCGCTCAGGCAGAGGACCCGGCCGTTGACGGACTCGATGTCCGGGAACTTCGGGCCGTGCAGGACCTTGATGCCGGCCCCGCGGGCCTCCGTCTCGAAGAAGGCGCTGTCATGTCCGGTGCGGCGCTCGGTGATGAACCCTGCACCGGCGGCGAAATCAATCGGGGCCTTGAGATACTGGAAGGCGATCTCTTCGTAACTGCCGCGCTGGGCGGTATGGGAGATGAAACAGGCCGGGGTGGCGTGGTTGATGCCCACGCTGGTGGCGACGCCCGTCCCATAGCCGGCTTCCTTGGCCCATTCCGTCAAGACGGAAACGGGGTTCCCCTCCATGTCGACGCTGACGGCGTTGTTATAGGTCTTGACGCCGGACGCGAGGACGGTGCCGCCGGCCGCGGAATCCGTCACCAGCGAAGAGGCGGAGACGGTCGTGATGAAATTCCGGACCGGGAAATGGGCGAAATTGATCGACGCCGGACCATATCCCGTCGCTTCGTTGTACTGCTCGGTAGCGATGACCTGGTTGATGCCCATGCCGTCGCCGATCATGTAGAAGACGTATTTGACGGGCGGGGTGTCGGCCTTTTTCTTGCGGGCCTCCGCCGGCATCAGTGCCGCCAGCACGAGGCTGGCGCACAGGATGGTTTTCAGGAAACGTTTCATGGGCCTTTTACTTTTCGATGGTCGGGAAAATGGTCAGGCGCAGGGTCGTGCTGCCGTACGGGACGAGGTCTATGTACTGAATGCCGCCTTCCGCCTCCACCTTCTCCGGCAGGGCAGGGGTGTAGCGGTCTTCCTGCAGGGTCCATCCCTGGACGCCCACGACCGGAACACGGATCTTCAGCGGAACGTTGTCCGGGTCGAAGGGGAAGCCCTTGGCGCCGGTCTTCTGGACCTTCAGGCCGCTGAGGCGGTTGGTGACGAGGGCGTAGTTCCATTTGCCGGCCGGGGTCATGCTCCAGTTCTTGAAGTCCGGATTGGCGGAAACCTTGCCGGCCATGTTGCTGTAGATCTGCGGATCTTCGACGACGTTCGCCGGGACGGCATAGGTGTAGACGATCGGGCCGCGCTGGATGGACGCGCCGGCGACCGGGTTGTTGACGACTTCGATCTGCATCGGGAGTTTCACGGTGAAACTGTCACCGCTCTTCCAGGCCTTGCTGACGGTCTTGAAACCGGCCTTCTCGGCCTTGCACCACTCGGGGATGCGGTAGGTGAAGTCCATGTTGTATTTCTTGCTGGAAGGCTTGCCGTTCTCGAAGAAATGGAATTCGAAGCGGATCTGCTCCTCGAACGGATAGTTCGTCTTCTCTTCGATCTGCACGGTCACGCCGCCGCCCAGGTCATATTCCACGGAGGAAGGACCGTAGAGGGCTGCGACCGGATGTCCCTTCTTGTCGCGGAGCCACATGCGGGCGACATAGTTCGGCATGTAACGGTGCAGGTTGCCGATGCAGCATTCGGTCTCATGGATCGGACGGTAGGCCATCCAGGTCAGGCCGTGCTTGAAGCCGTTGTGGTTGGAGTTGCCGGTCGCGATGACCTGGTTCGGGCAGGAGAAATACTGCATGGACTTGAAGTCCTTGGTGATGGAGCCCAGACCGCCGTTGAAGATGCCCTTCTCGATGCGGTCTGCCCACTGGCCGTCGCCGGTGGTCATCAGGTAATAGCCCATGGTCCAGGTGTAGTCGGAGACGTCGCAGGTCTCGTGGCTGGCCAGCGGATCGTTGCCCGCGAGGGATTCGGAGGAAGAGTTGATGCCGTCGATCAGCATGTTCGGTCCTTCCATCTTCGCCTCGGCGTGGAGGGCGGCCTTGAGGTACTTCTCGTCACCGGTGTAGGAATAGAGGATCAGCGGAATCTTCAGCAGTTCGTTCATCGTAACGCCATGCATGCGGAACGGCTCATCGTTGAGCGCGCTTTCCTGGGTCATGTCGGATGCGTTCTCATCCCATGCCTTGACGGCGGCCTCGAGGAGGGCCGGGTTCCGGGTGATGGAATAGGTCCAGAGCATGCCTTCGACGTTGACGACGAAACGGTTCATGCCCAGTTCCTCAATGGTGTAGGAGAGGTAGTTCTTTTCGAGAGCCTGCGGGATGCGCGGGTCGCCGGTGGCCTCATAGTAGGCCTTGACGGCGCGGAAGAAGACAGCCCACGGCCATGCCATGGAACCGGTCTCGGGACCGAGCCGTCCTTCCGGACGGTCGGCGGCCGCGATCCGCTGCTGCTTGGCGCGGCGGGCCTGCTGGTCGGCGGCACGCTGCTGGGCGCGCGGGTCCGCGGAAACCTGGGCATTGAAGTCCTCGCCGCCCTGGCGTTGTGGGCGCTGGCCCTGGGCCTGGGGATTCTGGCCCTGGCCCTGGCGCTGTGCATTCTGGCCATTCTGTGCGTTCTGGCCCTGCTGCTGCATCATCTGCTCGAAGCGCTGGCGCTGTTCGGCGGGCATGTTCTGCAGCATCTGCTGGCGCTGTTCGGGGGTCATGTTCTGGAATCCGCCGGGACCGCCCTGGCCGCCGCCGAAGCCGCCCTGGCGGCCGCCGCGGCCCTGCTGCTGGGTAGCCGGATCGGGCGGCGTACCTTTCTTGAACGGAAGCGGGTTGTTCAGGACATAGTCGATGTTCTGCTGCCAGATGTCGAGGAACTTCTTGTCGTCCAGCAGGAAACCCAGGCGGGTCAGGCCGTCGAGGTAGTAGGCGGTCTGTTCGAAACGCCACCAATCGGCGCCGCGGGATTCGGAGTCACGCTCCAGTTTGCCGGCCCACAGGACGGAGTTGTACGGGTAGGCCATGGCCTCCGGGTGGCCGGTCAGGCCGTCGCGCTGGCGCTCGAGGATCTCCTTGAGCCAGCCCTGCGGCTGGATCTTGTCGATCAGGCCTTCGGAGAAGGCGGCGTATGGCGGAGCCGGGATGTCCGAACCGGGAGCGACGGTGAATTCGGGCGTGAAGAGGTCGAAGATATACGTTCCGCGGGCGGGGACGTGGAGTTTGTTCGTGAGGTTGTACACCTCACCGGTGATGACATCCTTGCCGGAAGTGTAGGAGCCGATGACGTCGCTGTAGCGGCTCATCGAGATGTCGGCGTCCCGGTCGGAACCGTTGAGGACGACCAGGACGGTCTTGTCGTCCTTGATGCGGGCATAGACATAGCAGTCGCCGTGCTCGCGGAGCGGGGCGTACTGGATCAGTTTGCCGTGCTGGACGGCGTCGGAAGTCTTGCGCCACTGGAGAATCTTCTGCATGTAGTCGTAGGCCTCGTTCTCCTCGGCGGTACGGCCTTCGCGCGTAAAGACGCTGCGCTCGTCGCCCGGGAAGCCGCCCGGCATGTCGATGCGGATCGCGCCGTCACCCTGCTGCTTGGTGGCCTTGAACAGGAGTTCGGTACCATAGTAGACCTGCGGGATGCCGCGGGTCGTCAGCAGGAAGGCGATGCCCTGCTTGTAGCGGTTCAGGCCGACGTCTTCCTTGCGGGAGAAACGGCCGAGGTCATGGTTGTCCAGGAA
The DNA here is from genome assembly GCA_902803715.1 of uncultured Bacteroidia bacterium. Taxonomy (GTDB): domain Bacteria; phylum Bacteroidota; class Bacteroidia; order Bacteroidales; family UBA932; genus Cryptobacteroides. The sequence continues at coordinate 1,842 of CADCRA010000136.1, read as the reverse complement.
GACGAGGATGTTGTCCGTATCGGCATACAGCCGGTCGTTCGCCAGGGAGACGTAGATGTTGAACAGGCCGGTCGCCGCGCCGTCCGCCGAATTGTTCGGATCGGTGAAGGCGTCGCCCGCCAGGAAGACCAGGTTGAAGTCCATGACGGTCTTCAGGTGGGAATCCCATTCCTTGTTCAGGACGGAACCCTGCTGCCACCAGGCCGGGAAACCGCTTCCGAGCGGATACCAGGTCTCGCCGGTGATGTTGAAGTCCGGATATTCCTCCATGGTCTCCTTGCACCAGCGGGAGCCGAAGAGCGGGTCCATGTACGGATGGGTGTCCTGGCGGATGCCGTCGATGCGGGCGTATTCAATCCACCAGATGCCGTTCTGGATCAGGTAATCGGCGACCAGCGGGTTTTTCTGGTTCAGGTCCGGCATGCCGCTGTTGAACCAGCCGTCGACGAAGAGCTTGCGCTCGGACGGGGCGGCGTGCGGGTCGACGGCCGTCCACTTGTTGTGGCTGGTCGCGACGAACTTGTTGTTGAAATTGAGCCAGTCGCCGGTCGGCAGGTCGTTCATCCACCAGTGGCCGCTGCCGCAGTGGTTGAAGATCATGTCCATGACGACTTTCATGCCGCGGGCGTGGGCCTTGTCGACGAAGTCGATGTACTCCTCCATGGTGCCGAAGCGCGGATCGATGTCGTAGTAGTCGGTGATGGCGTAGCCGTGGTAGGTGCCGGCCGCGTTCTTCTGGACCGGGTTGAGCCAGATGGCCGTGATACCGAGGTCGTCGATGTAGTCCAGGTGGTCCACCACGCCCTTGATGTCGCCGCCGTGGCGGCCGCCGGAGCGGCTGCGGTCGGCGCGTGCGCCTTCCAGGGTGTTGTTGTCCGGGTTACCGTCGGCGAAGCGGTCCGGGGTGATCAGGTAGAGGACGTCTTCCGTCGTGAAACCCAGGGCTCCCGGCTTCTTGTTGCGCTCTTTCAGCTCGAAGGGGCGGACGGTCTTGCCGTCCTTGCCGGAGAAGGTGATGTCCATCGTGCCCGGCTTGGCGGAGGGACCGATGTTCAGGTACAGGAACAGGTAGTTCGGGTTTTCCGTCTTGACGATATCCTTGACGGATACGCCGGGGTAGTTGACGGAGACCTCGTTCTCGGCGATCTTCGGACCGTGGATGAGGATCTGGAGCGTCGGGTTTTTCATTCCGACCCACCAGAACGGGGGATCGACGTTTTGTATCTCAGCGGAATAAGCACGGAATCCCGGCCCCAGGGAAAGGGCCAGGAATCCGATCAGCGCCATAAGGAATCTTTTCATCATGGTGTCTGGAATTATATATGTAACAGCTTCGTGGTTTACTTGCTCAGGTCAAGGACATAGACGCCGCGGGCCGGCATCAGGACCGGGGCGGTCACGTCGACGATCTCGCCGGTGACGGCATCCTTGCCCTTGGTGTAATCCTTGATGACCTCGGAGAAGCGCTGCATGTCGACCAGGCGGACGGTATCGGAGCCGTTCAGCATGACCAGCACCGTGTTCTTGCCGTCCGTGCGGGCGTAGACGTAGCACTTCGTCTGGTTGTCCGGGGTATAGTGGATGAGTTTGCCTTCCGTGACCGGCTTGGAGGTGCGGCGCCAGTTGAGCAGTTTGCTGGCGAAATCCCAGCACTCATTCTGGAAGTCCGTACGGCCGGCTTTCGTGAAGGCGTTCTTCTCGTCTTCTTTCCAGCCGCCCGGGAAGTCGTTGCGGTTGTTGCCGCTCATGGCGATTTCGGTGCCGTAGTAGATCTGCGGGATGCCGCGGGTCGTCAGGAGGAAGGCCAGGCCCTGCTTGAGTTTCCAGGCCGGGTCGTCCGCC
>CADCRA010000135.1 GCA_902803715.1 uncultured Bacteroidia bacterium | reverse complement strand
GGTGAGTGAGGGATTCGAACCCCCGGTACGTTGCCGTACACCTGTTTTCGAGGCAGGCTCCTTCAACCACTCGGACAACTCACCGGATCGGTCCGGACAGATTTCCGGACCGGGCAGCAAAGTTATATAATTTTCCGGGTTCCTGCAAATTTATCCCAACCGCTTGAGTTGGACGGTGAAGTGGCGCATCAGCGGTGCCTCCCATTCGATCGCGACGCCGCGGGTGATTTCGGCCCGGCGGTCATAGACGTTCTTCATGGCGGCTGCGATGACGTTCATGTGATTGTCGGTGTAGACGCGGCGGGGGATGCACAGGCGGACGAGATCGAGGCCGCCGAAGCGGTTCTCCCGGGTCTCGGGATCACGGTCGGCCAGCATGTATCCGATCTCGCAGGCGCGGATGCCAGCCTCCAGGTAGAGTTCGCAGGTCAGGGTCTGGGCCGGGAATTCCTCTTTCGGAATCCGGTCGAGCACCTTGTCGGCATCCACGAAAATGGCATGGCCGCCGGCCGGGCGCTGGTACGGGATGCCGTACTCGTCGAGTTTGGAGGCCAGGTAGGCGACCTGGTGGATGCGGGTGTGGAGCATGTCGAACTCGGTGTTCTCATCCAGTCCCTGGGCCAGGGCGTTCATGTCGCGTCCGTTCATGCCGCCGTAGGTGACATAGCCCTCGAAGGGAATGCAATACAGTTTGGCGCCTTCATACCATTCCCGGTTCTTCATGCCGATGAAGCCGCCCATGTTGACGATGCCGTCTTTCTTGGCGGACATGGTCATCGCATCGACATGCGAGTACATTTCAGCCGTGATTTCCTTGATGGTCCGGTCGGCGTAGCCGGCTTCCCGGGTCTTGATGAAATAGGCGTTTTCCGCGAAGCGGGCGGAGTCCATGACCACGGGAACGCCATGCCGGTGGCAGAGCGCGCAGGTCTCCCGGATGTTCTCCATGCTGACCGGCTGGCCGCCGACGGTGTTGTTCGTGATGGTCAGGACCATGAACGGAACCCGGCCCTTGTTCTCCGTCAGGACTTTTTCCAACTTCTCCAGGCTGACGTTGCCCTTGAAGGGAACTTCCAGCTGGGTGTCCTTGGCCTCGTCCGTCGTCACGTCGATGGCATGGGCGTGCCGGCTTTCGATGTGGCCCTTCGTCGTGTCGAAGTGGGCGTTGCCCGGAATGACGTCGCCTTCCTTGACGAGGTAGGAGAAGAGCACGTTCTCCGCCGCGCGGCCCTGGTGGGTCGGAATGACATACGGCATGCCGAACAGGTCGCGGATCCGTTTTTCCAGTTTGTAGAAGGAGGTGGCGCCGGCGTAACTCTCGTCGCCCAGCATCATTTCCGCCCATTGGCGGTCAGACATGGCACCGGTTCCGGAATCGGTCAGCAGGTCGATGTAGACTTGTTCGGCCTTGAGCTGGAAGACATTGTAATGGGCCTCTTTGAGCCATTGTTCCCGCTCCTGGCGGGTGCTCCGGCGAATGGGCTCGATCATTTTGATTTTCCACGATTCTGCGAAAGGGAGTTCCATAATTTATAGTTTTAGTGTTAATTGATCAGCAATTCTTACAAAAATATGAATATTTATTGAAAAATGAAAGATTTGCACCGTCGGAAGAAATGATTATTTTTGTGGAAACGAGTCTTTTCCATGAAAAAAATCCTCCTGATGATGACGCTGTTGCTGACAGCCTGCATGCGCGAAGGCTTGCGGGACGGAGACCTGATTTTCCAGGCAAATGACCCGGGTGATTTCACCGGGGCCATCGAAAACGTAACCGGCGGGAACTGGTCCCACGTCGGCATCCTCGAGGTGACCGGAGACGGCGTCCATGTCCTGGAAGCCACGACGACCCGCGGCGTGACCCGGACGCCGCTGGAAGCCTTCCTGGACGGTTCCGCCCATGACGGAGACGGGCGCCCTCTCGTGCGGGTCTACCGCCTGGTCGATCCGGCCTCCGGCGACCCCGGATTGACGGAACAGGAAGCCCGGGAAGCCGTCCGGCGGGCACACGGATACATCGGCCGGCCCTATGATTTCGCCTTCGACCAGGGGATGGATGCCGTCTATTGCAGCGAACTGGTCTATGAATGTTTCCTCCGTGCGGACGGCAGCCGGATTTTCCCGGCGCGGCCGATGACCTTCAAGCGGCCGGACGGACAGACGGATCCCTACTGGGAGCAGTACTATGAGAAAATGGGCAAGCTGGTCCCGGAAGGTGCCCCCGGTACGAACCCGAACGATATGTCCCGGGAGCCGTTCCTGCAAGAAATTCCGGTGGTTTTTCCGACAAAAGGGAACAGATAAGGATTTTTTTCCTTATCTTGTGTGCAAGACTCAGTGGAACAAACCTTTTAAACCAATACGCTTATGGGATTCATGAAAGAATTCAAGGAGTTTGCCATGAAGGGCAACGTCCTTGACATGGCCATCGGTGTTGTCATCGGCGGCGCATTCGGAAAGATCGTCACCTCGCTGGTGAATGATCTCATCATGCCGCTTGTCGGCGCGCTCATCGGCAACGTGGACTTCACCACGCTTTCCGCCACCCTCCGCCAGGCTGTCATGAACGGGGAAGAGGTCGTCAAGCCGGCCGTCACCCTGAATTATGGCAACTTCATCCAGGTTACCGTGGACTTCCTGATCGTCGCCTTCTGTATCTTCCTGGTCGTCAAGGCGATCAACAAGGCCAAGGAAGCCGCTGCCAAGAAGGAGGAAGCTCCTGCAGAGCCTGAGGCCCCGGCTCCGAAGCCGGACGATGTCGTCCTGCTCGAAGAAATCCGCGACCTGCTCAAGAACCAGAAGTAGCGCTTGCGCTCACGGAAAAAGAAAATCTCCAGTCCGAAGGGGCTGGAGATTTTTTATTACTGTTCGATGGCGTACCTGCGGGGCGAGCACCCCACTGCGGCCTTGAAATATTTTCCGAATCCGAAGAAGGAAGAGTTCGGGAAATGGAGGGCGTCGCTGACCTGCTGGACGGTGTAATTCCCGGTCCGCAGCATGGCCTTGGCCTCCAGGATGACATAGTCCCGGATCCATTCGCTGGCATGCTTGCCGGAGGCGTCGTAGATCAGTTTGGCGAAATATTTCGGGGAAATGCAGAACTTGCGGGCGTAATAGCTGATTTTCCGCTGGGTGGCGCAGTGTGCCTGTACCTCCTCCAGGAAATTCATGAACAGATGCTCGTTCCGGCTGCGGTTGTCCGCTGTCTGGATATCCTCGGTATGGCTGATCCAGTGGGCCAGGCCGGATGCCATGATCCGAAGGCAGCCGCCGGCCGCATCCTTCTTGTAATCGAAAGAAGGGCAGGAACAGATCGTTCGCATCAACTTGTACATCGGAATCAGCATGTCCATCTCCCTGGGCAGTAGGTTGATCATGTGGGGATGCAGCATGTGCTTGCGGATGAGCTTGATGCTGTCGTCATTGTCATCCTCGAAGAAGGTGTCTTCGGCGAAGGCCATGACCGCCGCTTTCGTGCCCGGTTTCGCCTTGGCTCCGTCGATGATGACACCGGGATAGACCAGGACGATGTCCCGTTCTTTTATGTCGTAGTCCTGCAGGTTCAGCCGGATGCGCATGTTGCCGTACGTGCAGACGATCATGAGGATGAACATTTGCTTGTATGGGGTCTGGAGCGGAAGCTGGAACATCCCCTCTTCATCCAGTTGCGTCGTAGGGGAAACGATGCTCTCTTGCGAGAAATTATCGTCCAGGAACAGGTCCTGACCGATATTGACGGAGGTCTCGGACAGAGGAATCATTCCGAGGTTGACCTGCTTGACGGCGTTGTGTTTAGTCATATGGAAGTTCGTTCATTTAGTGGATTTTGCTGCAAAAATTATTCCACTCCCGGGATGCTTTCCGTCTGGGAGAGGAGGGCGGCAATGGCTTTGACACAGTCGGAAACCGTTCTTGCGTCGGTGGGGATGATATGGTGCGCCGTGCTTTCATAAACCGGCCTCCGCTGTGCCAGCAGGGCTGTCAGCCGCTCTCCGGGATTCTCGGTTCTCAGCAGGGGACGGCCTTCCGTCTGGTTTTGCAGGCGGCGCAGCAGGGTATCCGCGGAGGCTTCCAGGTACAGGCAGCAGGTCCGTTCGCGGACGAGGGAGGCACAGGACGGGTCCGTCAGGGTACCTCCGCCCAAGGCGAGGATGAGTCCGGCCCCGGGATCCGTGACGGACAGCAGGTCTTCCAGGGCTTCCCGTTCCATCTGCCGGAAGGCGGCTTCTCCTTCTTCGGCGAACAGGGTGGGGATGGAGCGGCCGGACCGTTTTTCGATGACGGCGTCCAGGTCCAGGAACGGCCGGCCAAGCCGCTTGGCGAGCGCCTTGCCTACGCTGCTCTTGCCGCAGCCCATCATGCCGGTCAATGTCAGGATCATGGCGGAAGGGGGAGGGTTCTCCCCGGTATCTTACATGTTGAAAAGGTTCGGTTCGTCGTCCGGAATGTCATCCAGGCTCAGGTCGATGATATCGCCCGCGACGGCGCCCTTGCCGGGCTTTTTCTTCTTCGGTGCCGGCGCGGGTTTTTCCTCCGGTTTCGGTTCCGGCTTCGGTTTCGGCTCCGGCTCGATTTCCGGGACCTCAGTGATGTCGATGAGATCCTCTTCGACTTCCTCGACGCCTTCGTTGTCGATTTCAACCTCGTCCGGCATCGGAGTCTGGGGCTCTTCTTCCGGCTGGTCATCTTCCGGCTTGTGGAGCGGTTCGATGAACTCGACCTTCTTCAGGTCGTACTGGTGGCATTTCTTGCCCTTGGCCGTGAGGCCCTTCTTCGCGATATAGGATTCGGCATCGATGACTTCCGGTTCGCGGTGCTCGTATTTTCCGTCGAAGGTGACGAGAACCTGCGGGTGGAGGTCATCCGCGATGGCGACCAGGTAACTGCCCCGGGCGTCCGAGATGAAGGGAAGCGGGGTGTTGTCGCTGATGCCGAAACTGAACCGCTTGATGTAGAATGCTTTCGCCGCTCCGTCCCAGTACAGGGCCGTGTACGTCCGGTTTTCGTCCAGTTTCTCGATCCGCAGGACGTCTCCCTGGTAGCGGTTGCTCAGGTCGTACGAGGTCGTGTAGTACGTGCCGTTCTTGAAGATGGCGAGGATCTTGTCTTCCGCGCCGAACTGGCCGAGGAGCAGGCCGCGGCCGTCTTCGTTGAGGCGCTGGACATCGGCGTCATACCAGATGTCCTTGCCGCTGATGGTCGAGATGCCCTTGCTCTTGAGCTGGATGCGCTGGATGCTGTTCTTGCTGACCAGGTTGCCGCGCGCCGCCTTGCCCTTGATCGCGAGGGTGGAGAAATCGTATTCGAGGAAGTTCCTCTTCAGCTTCGGCTTCGGACGGAAATTGATCTTGACCGTCTCGGCCTCGCCGTTGTGGTTGGCCGTGAACCAGGTGATGACCGATCCCGGCTTGCCCTGGGTGATGTCATAATCCTTGTCACGGGTGATCGATGTGATGTTGAACCGCTTGGCGTAGTAGACGCTGGTCTTGCCGTCGCGGTAGATGACGTTGTAGATCGTCCGGGCGTCGCCCCGGTTGAAGACGCCGACATAGAGAAGGTCCTTGCCGAAGAAGGCTTTGTCGGTGACTTTCGTGACCCGGTAATGGCCGTCCTTTCCGATGACGATGATCTCGGACAGGTCGGAGCATTCGCACACGAAGGTGCCGTTGTCGTCGCGCTTCAGGCCGATGCCGACGAAACCTTCCTCGTAGTTGGCGTAGAGTTTGGCGTTGTTGTTGACGACCTTGGTCGCCGCGATCGTCTCGAAACTCGTGATCTCGGTCAGGCGCGGGAAATCCTTTCCGTATTTCTTCTTGAGACCCTTGAACCAGTCGATGGTGTACCGGGTCAGGTGGGCCAGCTTGTCCTTGATGTCCGCCATCTGTTCCTCGATGCCGCGGATCTTCTCGTCGACGGCCTTGACGTCGAACTTGGAGATCTTGCGGACCGGTTTCTCGACCAGTTTGAGGATGTCGTCCATCGTGATCTCGCGGTGGACCAGGTGCTGGTACTCCTTCATCGCCGCAAAGACTTCCTGCAGCTGGATCTCCCAGGTCTTCTGGTCCTGTTCGAGCACCTTGTAGATGCGGTTTTCGAAGAAGATTTTCTCGAGGGAGTTGTAGTGCCAGTCATTCTCCAGTTCGCCGAGCCGGATCTCCAGTTGGCGCCCCAGGAGCTGCCGGGTGTGCTCCGTGTCGTACTCGAGGATGTCGTTGACGCTGAGGAACGCCGGCTTGTTGTCGACGATGACGCAGGCGTTCGGTGCGATGGTCGTCTCGCAGTCGGTAAAGGCGTAGAGGGCGTCGATGGTCTTGTCCGGGGACACGTCGTTCGGCAGGTGGATGACAATGTCGACCTTGTCCGTGGTCATGTCCTCGATCTTCTTGATCTTGATCTTGCCTTTGTCCTTGGCCTTCAGGACAGAGTCGATGATCATGTGGGAGGTCTTCCCGAAGGGGATCTCCGTGATGGCGATGGTGTTCTTGTCGATCTTCTCGATGCGGGCGCGGACCTTGACGGTGCCGCCGCGCTTGCCGGCCATGTACTTCGAGCAGTCGGCGAAACCGCCGGTCGGGAAGTCCGGATACAGTTCGTACGGCTTGCCTTCGAGGATGGCGATCGACGCGTCGAGCAGTTCGTTGAAATTGTGGGGGAGGATCTTGGAGGCCATGCCGACCGCGATGCCTTCCGTGCCCTGTGCCAGCAGGAGCGGGAAGCGGACCGGCAGTTCCGCCGGTTCCTGGTTGCGGCCGTCGTAGGAGGTCATCCAGGAGGTGAGTTTCGGATCGAAGATGACTTCCTTGGCGAACTTGCTCAGCCGGGCCTCGATGTAACGCGGCGCGGCGTTGCTGTCGCCGGTCAGGATGTTGCCCCAGTTACCCTGGCAGTCCACGGCCAGGCCTTTCTGGCCGATGGTGACCAGGGCGCCCAGGATGGACGAGTCGCCGTGCGGGTGGTACTGCATGGCCTGGCCCACGATGTTTGCGACCTTGGTGTAGCGGCCGTCGTCCATCGTGAACATGGTATGCAGCACGCGGCGCTGGACCGGCTTGAGACCGTCCACGATGTGCGGGACGGCACGCTGCAGGATGACGTAGGAGGAATAGTCGAGGAACCAGTCCTTGAACATGCCGGACAGTTTGTACCGGCGGCTGTCTTCTCCCAGCAGCTTGTCATATTTCCCGGAAGACTCCGTGTTCTCGTCCAACGGGGCCTCGTTCAGTTCATCGTCTTGGGGCTGGATGTCATCCCACTCTTCACTCATGTCTGTTTCCTCACTTTATTGGTTGGCGGGCCGGGCCCGCATCCGTGTCCTAGTCTTCGTAACCGAAGCGCCGCAGTTCCTTGCGGCTGGTGCGCCAGTCTTCGTCGACCTTGACGAAGAGGCGCAGGAAGACCTTCCGCTGGAAGAAGTCTTCCATTTCGATCCGCGCCTGGGTCCCCAGGCGTTTCAGCGCTGCGCCGCCCTTGCCGATCAGGATGCCTTTCTGGCTGTCCCGCATGACATAGATGACCGCGCTGATCTCGTACCGTTCTTCCCCTTCCTTGAATTCCTCGATGCCCACTTCGCAGCAGTAGGGAATCTCCTTGTCATAGTTCAGCAGGATCTTCTCCCGGATGATCTCCGAGGCGAAGAAACGCAGGTTCTTGTCCGTGAAGGCGTCCTTGTCGAACCAGGCCGGGGATTCCGGCAGGTTGCGGACGATGGCCTCGTAGACATTCTCCAGGTTGAACTTTTCCTGGGCGGAAACGGGGAAAATCTCCGCGTTGGGCAGCTGCTCCTTCCACCAGGCCATCAGTTCCAGGACCTTGGGCTGGTCGCTCAGGTCGATCTTGTTGATGACCAGCACGACCGGGCACTCGACCTGGCGAAGCTTGGCGATGTATTCGCCGTTCTTGTCGGCCGTTTCGACGACATCCGTGACATACAGGATGATGTCCGCGTCCCCGATGGCGGTTTCGACGAACTTCATCATGTTCTGCTGCAGCCGGTAGTTCGGCTTGAGGATGCCCGGCGTGTCGGAAGAGACGATCTGGTAGTCGTCCGTGTTGACGATGCCCAGGATCCGGTGCCGGGTGGTCTGGGCCTTGGCTGTCACGATCGACAGCTTTTCGCCCACAAGGGCGTTCATAAGGGTGGATTTGCCCACATTCGGGTTGCCGATGATGTTGACAAATCCGGCCCTGTGTTTCTTGATTGCGTTACCCTCCATGACTACATGTAGGCTCCCATCCTGAGGATATTGGCCTCGCCGGCGGTCAGGTACCTCCATTCGCCCTTCTTCAGGCCCTTCTTGGTCAGGCCTGCGAAGTAGACGCGGTCGAGGGCGCGCACGTCGTAGCCGAGGGATTCGAAGATGCGGCGGACGATGCGGTTCTTGCCGGAATGGATCTCGATGCCCATCTTCTTGTGGTCGGTGGAATCGATGTATTCGAGTTCGTCGGCACGGACGAGGCCGTCGTTCAGCTCGACGCCTGCGAGGATCTTCTCGAAGTCTTCCTGGCTGACCGGACGGTCGAGGATGACCTGGTAGATCTTCTTCTTGTCATAGGACGGGTGGGTCAGTTTCTCCGCGATGTCGCCGTCGTTGGTGAACATCAGCACGCCGGTCGTGTTCTTGTCGAGACGGCCGACCGGGAAGACGCGGGCGCTGCATCCCTTGAGCAGGTCCATGACGGTCTTCTCCGCATGCGGATCGCTGGCGGTCGTGACATAGCCTTTCGGCTTGTTCATGACGATATATACTTTCTCTTCGCCCTTGAGACGCTCGCCGTTGAAACGGACTTCGTCTTTCAGGACATTGACCTTCGTACCCAGTTCGGTGACCACCTCGCCGTTGACAGTCACGACGCCGGCCTGGATGTGGAGGTCGGCTTCGCGGCGGCTGCAGATGCCGGAATTGGCGATGAACTTGTTGAGGCGGACCTCTTCCTGGATCTGGGTCGGGACGTTGTCATTGTCGGAGAACTGCATCTCGGAGACCTGCGGCTTGCGGCTGATCATGCGGTTGATGCCGGCCTCGTCGTCCCGGCGCGGCTTGCGGAAGCCGCCCTGCTTGCCGAAGCCCGGCTTGCCGCCGCGGCCGAAGGAAGGCTTGCGGTCGCCGAAACTCTTCTTCGGGCCGAAGGAACGGCGTTCGCCGTCATGGCCGAAACTGCGCTGCGGGCGGTCGCCATAGCTGCGGTGCTCGCCGTCGCTGTTGTAGGAGCGCTGCGGACGGTCGCCGTAACTGCGGTGTTCG
>CADCRA010000134.1 GCA_902803715.1 uncultured Bacteroidia bacterium | reverse complement strand
GGTCATAGTAGAGATCTCGTTTTCTGGTTTGATAAAGAAACATAGTTAGCTCGTGTTTTACGAGTCAACTTTTTTCAGGGAAAGACACATCTCTGCGGTGCTTTTTCGCGCCCTGGGCGCCTCTTATTCATTGAGGGGAGAACCCCTCAAACTCCCCCGGTCGGCCTCCGGCCTCCGGTTCTTCAGCAAAAGGGCGGTGCTTTTTCGCGTTTTCAAAGTCATTTCAGATTCAAAGGCCGAGCTTCTGGCGGATGGCGGCCGGGATGGCGTCCTTGTGGACCATGACACTGATGCTCCGCATCTGGAGATAGGCGCGGGACATATAGAGGTAACCGCCCATCTCAGGGTTGCGGTCCGGGCCCCAGGAGTTCTTCGTCTTGTAGAACAAGTTGCCGTTCTGGTCCTTGAAAAGACCCGTCAGGTGCATCAGGTGGTCATCGGTCGTATCGAAACTCTCGAATCCCTGCTGACGGATTTCCTGGGTCACGACCCGCTCCGGGAAGGCCTTCTCCAACTTGACGGCCTCCGCCAGGTCTGCCGGTTCGGGGCAGATGGCGATGCCTTTGTTGTGGTTGAACTCGCTGGTGCTGACATCACCGTCCCAGGCAACCGTATAGCCGTTCCTGAGCGCATTGTCGATCACATCCATGAACTCCCCGAGCGGGAGGTTGTACTGCAGGCCGTGATCCCAGTTGTCCGGGATTTCCAGACTGACGGGGGCATAGAACGGATGGTGGCTGAAACTGGTCAGTTCCACATAGTCGCCCAGATCGTCGAATCCCAGCATCGAAGCGAAACTCTTCGGGGTGTAATTCTTTCCCTGATAGGTAAAGTTCTCCGGAATCTTGCCGAGATAGATATCGAACAGGCTTTCCATCAGTTTCTTGTATTCCGGGCTCAGTTTCCGCTGGCTCAGGGACACGTCGATGATGCCCTTCATGTAAGCCGTCATCTCGCCGTGGTTGTGGCGGGGAGAATCATACTCGATTCCGTCGTACACGCTTTCGGGAACAATGCCGTACTCCTCGATGACCTTGGTCGCCATGTGGGCGATGGATCCCTGGCCGACATTGCCCCGGCCGCGGCGCAGGTAATTGTCAAAGATCCGGTCCTTGTAATTGCCCCTGACGACAAACATTTCCGAGAGATCGTACTCGCCCTTCCCCTGCCGGATCAGTTCGGCTTCCAGGAAGGAGATCGTCGCGAAGCACCAGCAGGTCCCGGTGGAGGCCTGGTCCTTCACGGAGGTGACGGGGATGTCTTTCACCGGAGTGAAACGGTAGAGGGTCTGGGTCTGTGCGAAGGAGGCGACCCCCAGCGCCACAGCCGCGATAGAAAGGAGAATTCTTTTCATTTTCAAATCGTGTATTTCAATGAACGGGTCCGGCACGGACGGTCCCGACGCTACTTGGCAGCGGCGGGACGACGGGCCATGCGCCAGGGATTGAAGTTCTCCATGAGGGAAAGCGCCTCACGGTCCGGCGCATTGCGGACTTCGCTCTTGATACCGAAGATCATGGTCGGTGCCTCCTCCGGATTGTAAGCCGGCCACTGGGGAATCTCCGCACAGTTCGGATCGCCGGTACGCATGAAGGCAAGCAGGGCCGCGGACATCTGGTCGGACACCTTGCGCGGTTCGCTGCCGCCGCCGGTATGCGTCACCATGAGATCCGTGTTCCGGAACCAATAGCAGATGTCGGAGCAGTGGAAGGCACGGATACGGCCGTCGAAGAGCGGCGCATTGTAGTCAAAGAGGGCCAGATAGACCGGAGCACCGTGCTGGCCGTACTTGGAGTCCGCCGTGGCAAGAACATTCGTCCGGTGGGCAACGGTCATGTTGATCAGTTCGATCGGCTTCTTGTCCGGGAAGGCCGCCTGCAGGGACTTCAGGAGTTCCTCCGCCTTGGGCTGGCCGTAATTGTCACGGACCATGGCGACGGCATCCTCGAAGGAGATGGCTTCCAGCTGCGCATTTTCCTTACTCAGCGAGAACTCGGAAGAAGTGGTGCAGAGCATCAGCGGAACCTGAGCGGAAGCGGCATTGGCGTCTGCGAAGAAATTGCCGGAAGGAATATCGGTGCCATCCGCAATCGGGGCGAAGCTGCCGCCGACCTGGGCCGCCACCCGGTTGGCCAGGGCATAGTATTCTTCCCACGGCATGTTCTGGAGTTTCTTCACGTCGCCGCGGACTTCCTTCAGGATCGCCGCACCCAGGGCGCGGGAAGCGACCGGATCGGCAGCCGTAACGGCATTGCCGCTCAGGCCGACCACCTTGTGGACCAGGCCCTTGGAAGCCGGCATCGCCAGGACGTTGCACACCTTCGCACCGCCGCCGGACTGACCCATGATGGTCACGTTGCCCGGATCGCCGCCGAAGTTGGCGATATTGTCATGAACCCACCTGAGCGCAGCCAGCAGGTCGAGGACGCCCACGTTGCCGGACTGGGCGAAAGCCGGATCGCCGCAAGCGGACAGGTCGGAGAAGCCGAAGACGTTGAGGCGGTGGTTGACGGAGACGAAGACCACGTCGCCGCTGCGGGCCAGGTTGGCACCGTTATAGCCGTCCTGCTCGATGCTGTTGCCGGAAGCGAATCCGCCGCCGTGCATCCAGACCAGGACCGGACGCTTCTTGGCATCGGGAGCCGGCGTCCAGACGTTCAGGTTGAGGCAATCCTCGCTGTAATCGTAATAATTCCAGTGGTCCGTAAACGTGCCGGCGTTGTTGCGCCACTTGTTGTCATGTCCCTGCGGCGCGTCGTTGCCGTAGAAAAGGGCGGGACGGACACCCTCCCAGCGGGCAGGTTCCTTCGGAGGCATGAAACGGTTCTCACCGCCGGTGGGAGCGCCGTAAGGAATGCCGAGATACGTGTAGACATCATCCAGGATATAACCCTGGACGGTACCATAGGTCGTCTGCGTGATGGCGATGTCATCACCGATGAACAGCCGCTGTCCATCTTCCGCGGCCGGCTGGGTGCCGCAGCCTGCTGCCATCAGCAGCACGGGCACGAGAATACGAAAAGGTTTGAGGCTCATAATATAACGGATTTAATGGGTTCGGACACGATTCTCTCCCAAAGTTAATCATTTCTGGGAATAATTCCTTAACTTTACTGGCAAAGTAACCCTTTTTAATTCTTACTTGCCATGCTTATCGCTATTCTGGCCCTTGCGGCCGTCCTGATTCTCTGGGTCATTTCCGTCCAGAACAAACTCGTCAAGGCCGACGAACTTTGCAACAACGCCCTCAAACAGATCAACGTCCAGCAAGTCAGCCGCTACGACGCCCTCCAGGCGCTCGTCAAACTGACCCGCGAATACGCTACCTATGAGAGCGAGACCCTCCAGAAGATCATTGCCGAGCGCAAGATCACGGCTTCGCCGTCCCCGACGGCCGCGGAAATCAACGCCAACGAAGAAGCGCTCCGCGAGATCAGCGCCAAGCTCATCGCCGTCGCCGAGCAGTATCCGGACCTCAAGGCCAACGAGAACTACAAGCAGACGATGCAGAGCATCGAGAAATACGAAGAGAACGTCCGCCTGTCCCGCATGACCTTCAACGACACCGTCACCAAGTTCAACAACGAGGTGCGGATGTTCCCGGGCTCCGTCGTGGCCCGCATGCTGGGCTTTGCCAAGCGGGACTACCTCGCCGAAGACACTTCCAAGAAAGACTATCCGGTCATCTAGCCATGAAACGGATTGGGGCCCTTCTGGCCGGACTGGCGATCCCGCTGGTCCTGTCCGCGCAGCGTATCCGGGATGTGGATATCACAGTCGACCTGCAGGCGGACGGCTCGGCCCGGATCACGCAGGTCTGGGACGTGAACGTCGTCCGCGGAACGGAGTGGTACATCCCGATCGGAAACCTGGACGGAATGACGGTCGGAGACCTGTCGGTTAGCGAAAACGGCCGGGCATTCGCCAGCGAAGGACGCCGTTGGGACACGGAACGCAGCCTGGAGCAGAAAGCCGGGCGCTGCGGCATCGTGGAGACCCGGGACGGCGTCGAACTGTGCTGGGGCCAGGGTTCCTACGGGGATCATATCTGGACGGCATCCTTTACCGTGACCGGACTGGTCCAGCGTCTCGACGACGCCGACGCCTTCAATTTCATGTTCGTCAACCCGGGGCTCGCCGCCCCGCCGGAGCATGCGAAAGTCACAATCCGGAACGCGACCGGCGGTCCGGCATGGACCTATGACAACACCGGCGTCTGGGGCTTCGGCTTCGACGGCGAAATCAATGTCCGGAACGGAGAAATCATCGCCGAGTCCTCCGAACCGTTCGGTCCCCTGAGCAAGCTCATCGCCATGGTCCGCTTCGACAAGGGACTCTTCGAGCCCGCCGTCTCCCGCAGCATGTCCTTCGACGAGATGCGGGACATCGCCATGGAAGGAAGCGCCTACAGCCCGGAGGAAGAGGATCCCTTCGAAAAACTGTTCCTGGGAATCTTCGCCTTCATCTTCCTCGGCGGCTTGGCCACGACCATCTGGGGAATCGTCCAGCAGGCCCTCGGAAAGAAATACAAGAAATCCCTCTACGGAAAGAACAAGATCACGGAATGGTACCGCGAGGCTCCGATGCAAGGCGACCTGTTCGCCTCGTTCTACGTCCTGGAGAACGGCTGGCGCTTCGGCGGCAAGACTTCGTCGCACGGACTGATCGGCGCCCTGTTCCTCCGCTGGATCCTGGACGGGAAGATGTCCGTGCAGCCCGATCCGAAGAAGAGCAAACGGGTCAACCTGGCGTTCGCCGAAGAAGCGGAAATCGCCGACGGCGTCGAGCGGGACCTGTATGACATGGCCCGCGAAGCCAGCGGGGCCAATCTCCTGCTGGAATCCGGCGAATTCGAGAAATGGTCCGAAAAGAATTTCAAGAAGGTCACGGCCTGGCCGCTCAAGGCCCAGGAACGGGGCCGGCAGTACCTGCAGGACCATGGCTATTTCCTCCGCGGTTGCACCACGACGGAAGAAGGGGCCCGGGAGGCCTGCCATGTCATCGAGTTCAAGAATTTCCTGAACGACTTCACCCTCTCCAAGGAACGGGGAGCCGTTGAGGTGGGCCTCTGGAAAGACTACCTGGTCTTCGCCCAACTGTATGGCATCGCAGACCGGGTCGCCGAACAGTTCCAACGCCTATTCCCGGCTGAGTTCCAAGAGGTTGCCGGTTGCATCGGCGTCGATCCGACGGCCATGATGCGGACGATCCGCATGACGGACGCCCTCTCGGCCTCGGTCATCAACCGGGCAGTCGCGCGGCAGCAGGCCGGCAGTTATTCCGGCAAGGGAGGGCACACGTCCTTCGGCGGCGGAGGAGGCTTCTCCGGCGGCGGCTTCGGCGGCGGCAGCCGATAAAAGCCGATATAGTCGATAAACGGAAAACAGGCCTTGCGGGGCCTGTTTTTTTATGCATCCATCGGGAAGCGGACTCCCCACCGGCGGCGGAGTTCGTCCGTCAGCCGCGTGATGTACAGGATTTCTTCATGCGGCACCTGCTCCGTCTCGATCCGGCCGGCCCGGATGGCATCCCGGCAGGCATGCAATTCGTATTCGAAGCCCGTAATCTGGGGCGGGACCGGATATTCCGCAAGCAGGTCATGGTGCCGCCCGTAGATCCGCACGACCTTGGGATTGTTGATGTCGTCCACCCACAGGTTGGCCTTCGTCCCGGCGATGACGCCGACATTGTCGCCCTGGCAGCCGGCCGATGCCTGCACGCTGGCCAGCGTCCCGTCTTCCAGGACCAGGGAAACGGATTCGGACAGGTCGACCCCCGTTTCGAACTTCGTGCACAGGGATTCCATCCGGACGACGGGACTGCTGCTGCAGGTCCGCACGAAGTGCAGGACATAGACGCCCAGGTCCAGCAGGGCGCCGCCGCAGAGTTCCGGCCGGAGGATCCGCTCCTTCGCGGAGATCTCGTAAGCCAGGGTCGCCGTGATCATCCGCATCTGCCCGATAGCGCCTTCCGCCACCAGGCGGCGGATCATCTGCGCGACCGGCAGGTAACGGGTCCATATCGCCTCCGAGACGAAAACCTGCCGCTCCCGGGCCAGGTCCAGGATGTCCTGCGCCTGGGCGGCGTTGGCCATGAATGCTTTTTCCACCAGGCAGGGTTTCCCTTTCAGGAGGGCCCGGCGGGTCACGTCATAGTGGTGCGAATGCGGCGTGGCGACATACACCAGATCAATGTCAGGATCGTCCAGCAGGGCCTCGTACGACCCGTATGCGCGCGGGATACCCCTGCGCTGCACGAAAGCCCGGGCCTTCTCCAGGGTCCGGGAAGCGACGGCGAGGCAGTCCATGTCCGCCATCCCGTCCAGCGTCGAGACCATCTTTTCAGCGATGTGGCCGGCGCCGATGATTCCGATATGCCTGATCTCTTTCCCCATGATTGCAAATGTAACAATAATCCGCGAACAGGCTCCCGGTATCGGGAATATTTCGTATTTTTGGCGGAATCAGATTTCGGAGGGAACATGCGGAAATTCAGGATGCCCAATACCTATGTCATCATCGCGGCGATCATCGCATTGTGCGCGGTCGCGACCTGGTTTGTCCCGGGCGGACAATACGTCACGGGAGAGGACGGGACCCTTTCCTACGAGCAGGTGGATGCCGTTCCGCAGACCCTGCAGGTCTTCACGGCCATCTACCATGGCTTTGTCAAGCAGGCCGGGATCATCGTTTTCATCCTCGTGGTGGGCGGCGCGTTCTGGCTCCTGAACGCAACGGGAGCCGTCTCGGCCGGCATTGGCCGGTTCATCGGCAAGATCGGGAAGAAGGACAAGATCGTCCTGGCTGCCCTGACGGTCCTGTTCTCCCTGGCCGGCGCCGTCTTCGGCATGAGTGAAGAAACCATCCCCTTCATCGGGATCGTCGTCCCGCTGGTCGTATCCATGGGATATGACCCCATCATAGGCATGCTGGTCGTCTACGTCGCTTCGAACATCGGTTTTTCCAGCGCATTCCTCAACCCGTTCACCGTCGGGATCGCACAGGGAATGGCAGACCTGCCGCTCTTCTCCGGGATGGATTACCGCCTCTTCTGCTGGGGACTGCTGACGCTGCTGACCCTCGTCTTCATCCTGGTCTATGCCCGCCGCAGCCGTCGGGAACCGGTCATGGATGCGGCCGCCGCTCCGCAGGACGTTCCGCTGACCCGCCGCCAGCAGGCCATCCTGCTGGTTCTCCTGCTGACCGTCGTCCTGCTGGTCGTCGGCGTCACCTGCTGGGACTGGTACATGCCGGAGATCACCGGACTGTTCCTGGTCATGGGCATCGCGGCCGGCATTATCGCCGGCTTCCCGGCGAACCGGATCGCCGATGAACTGATCGCCGGCGCGAAAGACATCCTGTCCGCGGCCCTGGTCGTCGGTTTCGCCTCCGGCATCATCGTCATCCTGCAGGACGGGCGGATCGTCGACAGCCTGCTGTACTCCATGCAGGAAGGGCTGGACGGTTCCCGCCGGCCGGTCTCCCTGGCGGCCATGTACGGCATCCAGGCCCTGATCAACTTCGTGATTCCCAGCGCATCCGCCAAGGCGGCCATCACCATTCCGATCATGGCCCCCTTCTCCGACATGGTCGGCGTCTCGCGGCAGGCCATGGTCCTGGCCTACCAGTTCGGCGACGGATTCACGAACATGGTCACCCCGACCTCCGGGGTGCTGGTCGCCGCACTCGCCATGGCCCGCATCCCCTATACCCGGTGGGTACGATGGATCTGGAAACCGGTCCTGGCCGTTCTCCTGATCGGGCTGCTGCTGTTGATTCCGACTTGTCTTTTCCCGATTCCGGGATTCTAGTCCAGTTCTGTAACGGGGAAATTGAAATACGTATCCGGATAGGGTTCATCCGCCAGGGTGAAATGCCACCACTCGCTGTCGAGGGGCTTGAATCCGTGGCGCAGCATCGCCGCACGCAGGATCATCCGGTTGCGGAACTGCTCTTCCGTCAGCGGACCATCTTCCGTGTAGGTGTAGGTGACAGGGTTCCCGCCGAAGTCCGGATGCGACTCCTCGCCGAACCAGTCGAAGGTGCCGCCCATGTCCAGTTCCTTTTCGGTCTTCATGTCGAACAGGGTCAGGTCCACCGTCGAACCGCGCGTATGGCCGGACTTCTCCATGATGTATTCCTGTTCGAACAGCACCGCCTTGTCCAGGTCCGGATAGAAATAATCTTTCATGCGGATGTCCGTCGTGTCGGCCGCCCAGCGGACGAAATGCGTGACGGCGCTTTGCGGACGGTAGGCATCGTAGATCTTCAGCCGGTAGCCCTGGCGGATGACATCGTCGCTGACGGCCTTGAGGCTGTCCGCCGCACGCCGGGTCAGCAGCGCCGTCGGCTGCAGGTACCCTTCGATGCGGTCCCCTACGAAATTATAGGTTCCATAATACCGGATCTCCAGGATGGCATCCGGAATCACGTCGGTCAGGTTGACGAAGTCGCTGGAATCCAGGGTCGGGTCCGCCGGTCCCCGGGCACAGGAGGCCAGGAGCAGAACTCCGGCGGCGATAACCATGTTGATTCTTTTCATGGGGATGCGTAGTTTCGGCAAACATAACAAAAAACATTTACATTCCTTCGGAAAACAAACATTTTCCGCATCCCCCTGCCCTCGCCGGAAGGGCCTATTCTTTCTTCAATTCAATCGCCGGATTCGTCTTCGCCGCCTTCAATGTCTGCCAAAGGACCGTGCCGAAGGCGATGGCCAGGGAAATCACCGCTGCCAGCACGAACGCCCATCCGTAGCCTTCAATCCGGTAGGCGAAACGCTCCAGATAGAGCCGGGCGGCCCAGACGGCCAGCGGGATGCCGATGAGGCAGGCCACGCCCACCAGGGCCATGTAGCTGCGGACCGTCCGCCGGGCCTCCTGAAAGACATCGCTGCCGAATACCTTCCGTACGGCGATCTGCTTGGTATTCTCGTCGGCAAAGTAGGTGCTCATGGCCAGCAGGCCCAGCAGGGAGATGAAGACAGCCAGGAAAGCGAAAAGTTCCACCAGGCGGAGGGTTCTCTGGACAGGAGCCAGCCTCTTCTTGTTGATGTCACGCACAAAACCATATTCCCAGGCAGGTTCTTCCACTCCCGAAGTCTCCAGCTGGTATTCCCGGTAAGCCTGCCGAATGGCTTTGTCGTAAGACGCGTCCTCTCCGGTAGTGCCGATGAGGAGGCAGTTCGCATATTGCAGTTCTTCTGCCCGGGTCACGATGACCCCGCCATTGGGATTGCTTACGCCCTCCGAGGCAGGCCTGGCGGGAAAATCCGTCACCACGCCGCCGATGAACTCCGGCTGGGCACCATTCATGTTAATCCTACGGGGAAAGACGGTGGAAGTATCGGACACGGCAGCGGCGTTGAAGGCCGAACGGCTCATCCAAAGCGAATGCGTCAACGGATGGCCGAAGTCTTCCTCCACTTCCAGGCCTAGCAGTTTGAAATAGGTGGAATCACAGAGGATGGTCGGCATATCCACCCGATGTTCCTCGTCTACTCTGACCCCCACGGTCATATTGATGAGTCCGGGGATCCCTCGCCCTACGCCCGCCTTTGTCACAAAGGGCAGCTGCTCCACCTTGTCCTTGAAAAGTTTCATCGCATCGTAATTCTGTGCGGAATACTCGATATAGTAGAGATTCTCCGTGGCTGAATGCATCGGCCGGGTAAGCATGTGGCGCATCTGCAGTTCCATCACCAGCGCGAAGGCGATCAGGAAGACCGAGAGGACGTTCTGCACGACGATGAACACCTTGCTCAGGACCATCTTGTTCCGGCGCCGGAACGTGCCTTTGATCACGTCGATGGGCTGGTAACGGGAGGCCGCGAAGGCTGGAAGCAGACCGTTGACAACGCCCAGGACCAGGATCCCGGCCAGATAGGCAACCACGTAGCCGGGCGTGGTCATCAGCGAGAGGGGGACGCTGGAGTTTCCGATGCCCAGCAACAGTTCTACCGGGTCGGCGGTGGAAACCAGACTGTTCATCATCGGGACCAGGGAATCGGCCAGCAGTAGCGCTGCGGCAAAGCAGACGGCAGTGAACGCCACGGATTCGCCGATGTATTTCCACAGGATGCCTGACTTGTCGGCCCCCAGAAGCCGCCGGGTAGCCATTTCCTTGGCCCGCTTGCCCGTAAGCGCCAGGCTCAAGTTCACGTAGTTGAAGACGGCTGACAACAGGAGCAGCAGGACGACAAGGGTAAGGAGCCGGAGCATCTGTCCATTACCCGTACGGATAAGGCTCGAGCTAGGCCCCTTGCTGAAAAAAGCTTCATCCATACGGAAGGCGCGCCATTTATCCACTTTCTCCGCGCCCCAGGAGGAATCGTAATTCTTGTGCAGAAGGGACTTTACTTTGGCCTGCGTTTCCGCGAGGTCGGCATCCTCCCGCACCCGGAACCAGGTGGTGTAATTGCCGATGCTGTTGAACGTCTTGCTCTGCCCCGCGGCCCAGGTCGCCGAGATATTCGTGATGAGGTCCGCAGGCATGAAGAAGGTCTTGTCGAAATCGGAGAAGATGCCCTTGACGATATAGTCGGCCTTGTCCACCCTGAGGGTCTGACCGAGCCGGGCGGAAATCTTCCGCGCCAGGGATTCACTGAGGAGGATATCGTCCTTGCCCACGAAGTCCTCCAAACTGCCTTCCAGCAAGCGGTACTGCGGAAAAACGCGGAAGAAGTCGGCATCCGTTTCCATGCCGGAGGTCTGGATGAACTGCTCTCCAATATGGATGACGGGCTGCCACAGGAGTGCCGCATGCATCGCCGCCTCCACCTCCGGGATGTTCATCTCCAGTTCCTCCTTGTCCCAGTAAGTCAAGCCCATGAACTCATCGGTCCCCAACACGAACGTACGTTTCCACTGCGGCGACTCGTGCGCCACCTGGTACTGCTGCACCACGTAGGAGCCGATGAGGATCACGAACGCCAGGCTCACGGCCAGGCCCACCGCCTCGATGGTGGTGTATAACTTGTTGCGGGAAAGGAATTTCAGGTAACTCTTCATGTCTACTCGTTCTTTAATGATTCCACCGGATTGGCACGGGCGATGCGGAGGCAATTGAGGACTACCACACCCAGTACGATGGTCAGCACCAGCGCAGCGCCGCCAACGAAATACAGAGGATTCAGCGACACCTTCTCGGCAAACTGCTCCAGCCATTTGTGGGCCACGAAGTAGGCGGCGATGCAGGCGATGACGGCCATCACGGCGGACAGTTTCAT
>CADCRA010000133.1 GCA_902803715.1 uncultured Bacteroidia bacterium | reverse complement strand
GTCGAGCTGCTGGCGGATGCCCATGCCGTCGGCCGGTTCGATGCCTTCGGCCTTCTCCATGACGACGTCGGAGTACATCATGATGAGGCGGCGGTAGGCGTCATAGACGAAACGCGGGTTGTTGGTCTTCTTGATGAGGCCCGGGATGGTAGCGGAGCAGAGGCCAATGTTGAGGATGGTGTCCATCATGCCCGGCATGGAGCTGCGGGCACCGGAACGGCAGCTGACGAGGAGCGGGTCCTTCGGATCGCCGAACTTCTTGCCCATGATGTCCTCGGTCGCCTTCATGGCCTGGGCGACGTCGCGCTTGAGGTCATTGCTGTATCCACCGCCCAGTGCATAATACTCGGCGCAGCATTCGGTGGTGATGGTGAAACCGGCCGGAACCGGCATTCCCAGGAGGTTCATTTCGGCAAGGTTGGCTCCTTTTCCACCCAGGAGCTCACGCATCTTACCGTTTCCTTCGGCTTTCTTCCCACCGAAGCGGTAAACTCTTTTCTTCTCTTCAAACATGGATTATGAGGGTTTTTTTGTTATAGTTTCAAATACAGACCCCTGCGAACTTTCGTTTCAAAATTCGCGGGGGTTTCGTTTCGGTCCGCAAATGTAGTAATAAAATTCCGAATTATAACAATTTTGCGGCAATTTCGGACAATTGGCTGCGCTCTCCCTTCCGCAGGAAAACATGCTGGAAGAGCGGCTGGCCGGCCATCTTTTCGCCCAGGTGGGTCAGACCGTTGCTCCACTGGTCGAGATAAGGCTGGTCGATCTGGAAAATATCGCCCGTGAAGACCATCTTCGTCCCTTCGCCGGCACGGGTGATGATCGTCTTGATCTCGTGCGGGGTCAGGTTCTGGGCCTCGTCGATGATGAAGAACGCCTTGCCGAGGCTGCGGCCGCGGATGTAGGCCAGCGGGGTGATGAGCAGTTTCTCGTCCTTGAGGAAGCCGTCGAGGCGGAGCGCCTCCTTGCTGGACGGGCGGAACTGCGACTTGATGACGCCCAGGTTGTCCATGAGCGGCTGGAGGAACGGGGACATCTTCGTCTTCTCGTCGCCCGGCAGGAAGCCGATCTCCTGGTTGCCCAGGACGACGGTCGGACGGGAGAGGATGATCTGGTCATAGTCCCGGGCCTGCTCCAGGGCGGCCGCCAGGGCGATGAGGGTCTTGCCGGTTCCGGCGCCGCCGGTCAGGGAGACCAGCTGGATGTCCGGATTGAGGCAGGCGTCGAGCGCGAACTTCTGCTCGTCGTTGCGGGGACGGATGCCATAGGCCTCGCGCTTGCGTACGAGGACGAGTTTGCCGCGGGCGGCGTTGTACCGGGCGCAGACCGTCTCGTTGGACCAGGTAAACTTGAACAACTGGTTCGGATACGGCTCCGTGCGGAGGAGGTCCTGCCAGTCGACGGCGTTGTCCTGGCCGTAGGCCAGTTTCTGGATGAGTTCGGCGGGGGCGTCGTCGATGGTCTGGATCTCCCGCTGGGTGTTTTCGACCTTGGCCTCCTCAACCCGGTCGGTCAGGTAGTCCTGGGCCTCCATGCCGGCGGCCTTGGACTTCATCCGGAGGTTGATGTCCTTGGTGACCAGGGCCGTGAAGCGGCCGGGGTGGTTGTCCCGGACCCAGATGGCCGTGGCCAGGATGCGGTGGTCCTGGGTATCGTCGATGAACAGGTCCTTCAGTTCGTCCGGGAAGGGATGGTTCGGTTCGATCTTGATCGACCCTTTCCCCTTGCCGAGGGATACGCCGTCCTTGCCGAAAAGCCGGCCGTCGGTCAGTTTGTCGATGTCCCGCATGAACCCGCGGGCGTTGTAACTGAGGGCGTCGTTGCCTTTTTTGAATTTGTCCAGTTCTTCGATGACGGCGATCGGGATGACGACGTCGTTGTCCTGGAATTTCCGGATGGCCTTGTAGTCATGCAGGATGATGTTGGTATCCAGAACGAAGATTTTCGGTTTCTTGCCGCTGCGGCTCTTGCCGGGAACATTGGCGTAAGTAGGCATATCGATGATTCTGTGTGGTTAATCTTCTCCTTCGATGGCTCCCTCGCTCATCAGCGAACTCAGGATGTCCGAAATCGTGTCGGTGTCCGAGACCGTGATCTTTCCGCCGTTTCGCAGCGGGCGGCCCAGCGGGTAGTAGGCGACATCCTGCAGCAGGAGTTCGGCATCGAGGTAGTCGAAATCATAATCGCGGATCTCGATCAGCACGCCCGGCACCTCCGCGAACAGGACCCGGGTCATGTCATTTTCTCCGTAGGCTTTCATGATGCCGGACAGGTCGGCGGCGATGCCCATCTCTCCGCAGAGCCGGCCGAGCGCGGTCATTAGGCCGCCGTCGCCGACGGTAGCCCCGCTCAGGGCGATGCCGTCCTCGACCAGTTCCCGCACCACCTCATAGCAGTCGATGAAGTAATCCGGCTCCATGATGTCCGGCGCCTTTCCGCCCGGGGTGCCGAGCGCTTCGGAAAGCAGCGAACCGCCGAGACGGAAACTGCAGGAATCGAACGGAATGTAGATGAGCCAGGTGTCCTCGCTGCCGCTCAGGGTCGCGGGACATTTGCGGCGGGTGCCGAACCGGGGGCGGAGGGTCCGGAAGGGGAGTTCATTGAAAATCGGCTCGTCCTCCTCCATGGCGCGCTCCTCGCTGGCATTCGAAAGCATGCAGCGGAGCGAGACGCTGTTGGAGCGGGATTCGCTGTAACTGTATCCGGCCAGGGGAAGTCCCAGTCCGTCGAGGTAATCGCAGGCGGCTTCGGCGGATGCATAGAAAGCGGCCATGCTGCCGACCGGCTCGCCGTTCCATTTCCAGGCGGCGTGGACCTGCAGGTCGTCCAGCCGGAAATGGCCTTCGCGCCAGATGACATCGATCAGGGACCGGGCGATGCAGCCGCGTGTAAAGGAGTCGGCGTAAGCGGCCGGAACTTTCCGGGCGACCGGTTCCGCCGTTTTTTCCAGATAATCCCCGATCCGGTTGCTGTCATAGGTGTCCGGCGCGGGATCCGGGTCCACCCGCTCATCCACAATGGGCTCAAATTCATCCTGGACAGGCGTTTGTCCGCATGCGGAATCCAGCATCTGTCCGGGGGTGACGTCCATCCGGATGCCGTCGATCACATATTTTGAATACAGTGCCGATGTGCGTTCCTTCATGAATTTCCTTTTATGTGTCCTCAAAAATAAGTATTTTTGAAGCAAAGTTCAAAAAAATATGACCTTTGAAGAGAATTATTCCGCCGAAATAGCCGCTTTGTTCCAACGTTTTCCCTCTGTCCAGAACGCCTCGTTCGACGAGGCGTACAAGCCCGGGCTCGGACGGATGGAGGCCTTCGACGCCCTGCTGGGGCATCCGCACCGCTCCTACCGGACGATCCACGTCGCCGGTACGAACGGGAAAGGTTCCGTTGCGAACATGCTCGCCTCTGCCCTGTCGGCCTGCGGGCTGAGAGTGGGACTCTTCACCTCGCCGCACATCCTGGACTTCCGGGAGCGCATGCGCGTCGCGGCGCCCGGGACGATGCCGGCGGAACTGGTTCCGAAAGAATATGTCCTCGATTTCATCCTCCGCTGGAAGGAGACCTTCGAGAAACTGGAACTCTCCTTCTTCGAGATCACGACGGCCATGGCCTTCCAGTGGTTCGAAGACGAGAAAGTCGATGTCGCCGTCATCGAGGTCGGCCTCGGCGGGCGGCTGGACAGCACGAACATCATCACCCCGGACCTGAGCATCGTGACCAGCATCGGGCTGGACCACTGCGACCTGCTCGGCCATTCCCTGGAGCAGATCGCCCGGGAGAAAGCCGGCATCTTCAAGCCGGGCGTCCCGGCCCTGGCGGGCGAAATCCTGCCCGAAACCCTGCCGGTCTTTACGGCCCGCGCCATGGAGACCGATTCGGACTTCTACATCGCTTCGGACGAATTCCCGCCGCTGTGGGAACGGCACGAAGACATCTTGGAGCGGATGGACCTGCAAGGGAAGGTGCAGGAAAAAAACCTGCGCACGGTCCTGACCGCCCTCGGCATCCTCGGGATCCAGGACCCCGCCGTCGAGGACGGCATCGTCCATACGGCCGCCCGCATGGGCTTCCACGGCCGCTGGGAACGGATCAGCACCCAGCCCGACGTGCTGTGCGACATCGGCCACAACGCCGCTGCCCTCCACTATAATTTCGCCCAGCTCGAGGGCCTGCTGGAGGAAGGGACCTACTCTTCGCTGATCATCGTCTACGGGATCATGGCAGACAAGGAACTCGATCCGATTCTGCCCCTGATGCCGCGCAACGCCACATACATCTTCACAACCCCCCGGACCCGCCGCGCCCTGCCGGCGGCCGCCATCCTGAAGCGCTATGCCGCCTACCTGCAGCAGGAAGGGGCGCCGACCGACCGCCTGTATACCTGCGACAGCGTCCGGGACGCCGTCCGGATGGCCGTCCGGCTCGCCTCCCAGACCTGGAATGACGAAGGAAAACCGCTGATCTATATCGGTGGCAGTACTTTTGCAGTAGCGGAAGCCGTGCCTTGTTTCCTTGCAAACCGGCAAGGCTGATACCTGATTGAACATGAAACGCATAACCTTGGTTTTCGCGGTCATGACCTTGCTCCTGGCCGCCTATTCAAGCATCCGAATCTCTGCCCGAACCATGAACCTGACCCCCGACGACAACGGCCATGTGCTCCTCTCCGCATGGAGCGAGTATGAAAAGGCCCGCAAAGCCGACCGCCCCCAAAAAGAGGCGGAAATCCTGCAGGGCATCCGCACCGAAGCGATGCAGAAGCACCTGCCGGCCGATTTCTATGACGCCGGACGGCTCTATATCGAGACCGTGCAGCGCCGCAACTGGAAGGACCGGGACCCGGCCCGGACGGAATTCGAACGGCTGGTCCGGCAGTTCGACGAACCCATCGTGACCTATACCTGGATGGGTGAATTCGGCGGGAAGTCTTCCGACGAGCGGTGGGAATTCGTCCGCAATGCCGCAGACGCATTCGGGAAGGCCTCCCATCCGGAATTCCACCGGGGCCTGGGATCCTACCTGGGCGGGGCCATCAAGGAATTCATCGCCTCCGACCGGGAATATGTCCTGTGGGACCTGCTGCGGCACCGGGAACTGTCTTCCTGGGCGGACCCGGGGAAAGACGAGGTCTACGCAGCCTTGAAAGCCGAAATCGGCGAGCGGTACCCGGCCTGGCCGGCACTCCGCTATTATACCGCCTCCCGGCTGCCGGAAAAGGAACGGAAAGCCGCTTTTGAGCAACTCTCCGCCGACCCGTCGATGGGCGCCGTGGGCCTCTGGCCGAAGGGCGACCTGCTGGAGATGCGTTTCTCGGAACTGTTCCGGAACGACGGGAAGTCGGATGACTATCAGAAACTGTTCTCCGACTGCGAGGCCTGGCTGAAAGAAAAAGGACGCCTGTCCGGCGCCGACGCCCGGCTGCTCGAACCGGACAAGGATGTACAGAACCTGGTTGACCGGCTGAAGGATCAGAGCCTGTCGGTATCCGTGTCGAAGGATTCCGTGATGGTCATGTTCCGGAACCTGACGCAGGCCGAGGTGACCCTGGACGGCAAGCGATATCCGGTCCGCAACGACCGGGGCAGTTTCTATGCCTGGGATCATGTCTCCCTGCCGCTGCCGGCCCTCGACGACGGCTCCTATACGATCGAAGCCAAGTCCGGCAAACTTTCCTCTCGGACGTCTTACCGGAAACATACCGTCTCCCTGGCCCACCGCGCCGAGGCGGATGGCTTCGCGGTCTATGCTGCGGATTACTTGACCGGCAAGCCACTGGAGGAATACCGGCTGATCCTGCGGAAGGGAGACCGGATCGTGGCGAGCGAGACGGTCCGGCAGAACGGCTTTACCCGCCTGCCGGCTTCCATGGCGCAGATTCTTCGCAGCAACCGGAATACCTATTATGCCCTGCAGGCGGAAGTCCGCGGGGAACAGGGTCTGACGCGCCGGAGCGAACAGGTATCGGTCGGCGGATTCCGCTACGACCCGGGCCGGACCACCGAAGGGAAATACTGCAACATCTACCTGGACCGCGGCGCTTTCAATCCCGGCGATACCCTGCAGTTCAAGGCGATTCTCTTCAAGGGCGACCTGACGAAGTCGGCCGCCGTCGTTCCCGGGACGTCCCTGGAAGTCCAGCTCCGCAACGCCCAGGACGATGAACTCGAGAGAAAGGTCTTGAAGACCAATGAATTCGGCTCGATTGCCGGTTCCTTTGTCCTGCCGGTCGGTCAGCGTGGCGGCTATTTCTCCCTGCATATTTATCAGGGGAAGGATCTGGTCGGCTCCTCGTCTTTCCGGGTCGATGAATTCATCCTTCCGACCTTCACCCTGCAGTTCGAACCGGTCGAGAAACTCTTCCTCCCCGGCGACGAGGCTCAGGTGCGCGGCCGGATCCAGTCGTATTCCGGCCACAGCCTTTCCGGCGCGACCGTGACGGCCCAGGTCCTCCGCTACGGCGAACTCATCGCCGAACTGCCGGTCGAACCGGCAGCGGACGGCACCTTCTCCCTGCATTTCCAGGCAGCGCATGAGGGCTGGCATGAGGTGACCGTCAAGGTTGTCGATGCGACCGGCGAGACGCTGGACTTCCATACCGGCGTCTATGTCGCGGATGCGATCACGGTCGAAATGGATCTCGAAAACGAAGCGGAAGGCGAGTTCGTGGCGGTGGATGATTCCCGTTCGGTCTATCGTCCGTATTACCGGCCAGGCCGCCGCTATATCGAGCGAGAGGACTGGCTGGTGGACCAGGCTGTGGCTCGCATCCGGATGACCGCCCGCAACGCCCAGGGCGACAAGGTGCCGGGGACGGTGTCCTATGTCCTGAAAAACCAGGCCGGTACGGTCGTGGATTCCGCGTCCGTGGCTTCCGGTACGCTTGTCGAACTGGCCCTGCCGGCCTCTGGCCTGTATGATCTTGCAGCCTCGACGGAAGTGGAGGGACGGGACATCAAGGACGAAGCCCAAGCCCGGATCCTGAAGGTTGCTTCCGACGACAAAATCCTGGATGCACCGGTGCGCCGGTTCTTCCTGCCGGGAGAATCGACGGTCCGCCAGGGCGGGAAGATCCGCCTCCAGATGGGTACGGCGGACGGCAACCAGTGGGCCGTCGTGACGGTTTTCGGGCGCGACAGGGAGATTCTTGACAACCGCCTCGTCTTCCTGGAAGGCGCCCTTGGCAAGGAAGGGTCGGCAACGACCCTGGAATGGGACTATCCGTCTTCGTGGCCTGAAGCGGTCCGGGTCCATGTCTTCTATTTCAAGTATGGCGAGACCATCGAGTATGACCATGAATTCTTCCGGGTCCGGACGACCCTGGACCTGCCCCTGGCTTTCTCTTCCTTCACGGACAAGACCCAGCCGGGTACGGAGTATACCTTTACGCTGCAGACCCTTCCGGGCGTTGAGGCGCTGGCCGCCGTCTGGGACAAGAGCATCGATGCCATCGCCGACAACCATTGGCCGATGGTGTATCTGCACCATTTCTCTCCGGCCTGGGTGCCATACTATTCCGTCGACGGTTCCGTGACGGGAGTCAATCCGTTCTTCTATGGTCCGAAGTTCCCGGGAATGGAAGACGTGGAAGAGTTTTTAGAGGAAGAGGAAGCCATTCCCTTCCAGTTGAACCGCGCCGGTCTCGGGGCCGTCCGGATGAGCGCCAAGAATGCGGCGACCATGGTCTATGCCGAGGAATCCGTCGAGGATGCACCGATGGCGGCAAGCCATGTGATGCTCGATGCCGTCGATGCCGAAATGACCGACGACGCGGGCGCTTCGGGACCCGATGTGCCGATCCGCGAGAAGTTCGAGAACGCCCTGACTTTCCAGCCGTTCCTCCGTTCCGACGCGGACGGCAAGGTCTCCTTCACGTTCAGGACTTCCGACAAATTGTCGACATACTATGTATCCGTCTTCGCCCATGATCCGGCGATGCGGAACGCCCTTGTCCGCCAGGAGATGGTCGTCACCACGCCGGTCAAGGTCTCGGTCGTCGAGCCTTCCTACCTCTACGCCGGAGACCGGTACCGCATGGATGTCTCCGTCGCGAACAACGCCGGCCGCGACCTGGCCGACGGGCAGGTCGTTCTGCGGCTCTTCCGTTCCGCCGACCGCAACACGACGCCTTACAAGACCCTGACGGCTCCGCTGCCGCTGCTCCGGGACGGCGGGACCGAAACGGTCCATTGCACCATCGAGGTGGATCCGGACCTGGTAGCGGGCGGCGTGCTCGGGATCCAGGCATCGTATGTCGCCGGTTCCGTATCCGACGGTCTCTTCGTGACCGTGCCGGTGCGTCCGGCCGTCCAGACCCTGACCGAAGCCCATTCCGCCGTGCTGCTCGCCGGCATGGACAAGGAAGCCCTGGTCGCCCGGCTGCGCGAGGCGTTCGTCAACACCTCGGGCTACGGTGCCGCCTATGACGAAATTTCCATCATCGACATGGTCCGGGACGCCCTGCCTTCCAAGGCCGAGCCGTCCGGCCGCGACGTCCTTTCGCTGAGCGAAGCCTGGTATGTCCGCCAGGTGGCCGGCTCCCTGGGCGTCGTCTTCGATCCCGAGACGCCGACGGAGAAACTCCTGGAGCAGATCCGGGCCTGCCAGAATGCCGACGGCGGCTTCGGCTGGTTCGAAGGCATGAAGTCTTCCCCGGTGATTACGGCCGTCCTGCTGGAGCGGTTCGCGAAGGTCGCGGCCCTGGGGCTCGCCCGGGTGGACGGGCTGGAAAAGGCCGTCCGTTTCCTGGACCGCAACCAGTTCGACCATGCATGGCCGCTGTGGTGCGGCGGACTCTCGGCCGACCAGTATCTCTTCGTCCGTTCCTATTATCCTTCCGTTCCGTTCGAGGTCAAGGCCTCCGGCAATGACACGGCCTTCTCCAAGCGGATGAAGGAATTCCGGAAATATGCTACCGATTACCTGGTTCCGAAGAAGGAACGCGGCCTGTCCGGGGCCATCCTGGCAAAGGCCCGCCGGCTGCGGACCCTGCAGAACCTGCTGGAGCTGGAAGGCGGTGTCGCCCTGGCGAAGGCCTGGGGCCTGTCCTCCGCTGCCGCCGGCCGGATGTGCCGTTCCCTGAATGTCGACGCGGTCAGCCTGCTGGAGTATGCGGTCGACCACCGGGACGGCGGCATGTACTATCCGAATGCGGTCATGCCTTGGCGGGGCCTGCTGGAAAGCGAGGCCTATGCTCATGCCCTGTTGTGCGACCTGCTGGCCGGCCTGCCGGATGCGGCGGCCGTCCCTGCCGGCGAAAAGGTGGCTCCTGCGGCGGTTGCCGACGGCATCCGTCTCTGGCTCATGCTGCAGAAGGAGACCCAGCAGTGGGATACGGATCCGGCCTTCGTGGATGCGATCTACAGTGTCCTGCAAGGCTCCGAGGCGGTCAAGCAGACCCGGGTCATCCTGATGAAGCAGTCCTTTGAGAAACCCTTCCCGCAGATCGCTGCGGCCGGCAACGGTTTCACGGTAACCCGCAAGTTCTTCCGCTCCTCCGGTGTGGAGGAAGTCTACAACGACCGGACGGAAGACCGGAACCGGACAATGCTCCAGTGGCAGGAGATCCAGCCCGGAACGATGCTGCAGGTCGGTGACCGGATCCGCGTGGAATACCGGATCTGGAATGCCGAAAACCGCAGTTTCGTCAAACTGTCCGCTCCGCGTGAAGCCGCCCTCCGTCCCGTCGACCAGCTTTCCGGCCATTACGGCTGGGGCATCGCGGCCTACCGCATGGACGGCGGCTGGTCCTTCCAGCCCCAGGGCTACCGGGTTGTCCGGGCGGACCATACGGATTTCTATTTCGACTCCTATCCGGAGGAGAATACGATGATCGTTGAAGAATTCTTCGTGAGCCGCGCCGGTGAGTTCACCGCCCCCGTCGTCTCGATCGAATCCCTCTACGCGCCCCATTACCGCGCCAACGACGGCTACGCCGCACCCCTCCGTGCGGAGTAGCCGGTTGCGGCCGGGCGTCCCGGGCAGCCAACGGAGCAAAATGGCGATTTTCATGGATCAGCGGTTGCAGAATCCGAAAAAGTTCGTATCTTTGCAATCCTTTCCGAAAAGAAAGCCGCTTGGGAGCATAGCTCAGTTGGTTTAGAGCATCTGCCTTACAAGCATGGGACAAGGGTGATTAGCTCAGTTGGTTTAGAGCACCTCCCTTACAAGGAGGGGGTCGACAGTTCGAATCTGCCATCACCCACACCATCAAGGATTTAGAGGAGCACATGGAAGACTGCCAAGGTCTCCGTGCTCCTCTTATTCTTTGCCGGTGGCCCCCGTTGAGGGTTGGTACATTCGGGTGCAAATAGGTGCATTTGGGAGCATTTTTCAGCAAATCTTCAGCAAAGTCAGAGCAAATGTCCTCTACAATGTCAAAGTGTTTTCTGAAGCTCGACACTCGCCGAGCACTGAAGGACGGGACATTCCCCGTCAAGATTGCCGTCAGCTACGGCACCAATCTCTACCTCAACACCGATGTCTCCGTCCAGAAAGACGATTGGGATCCTGCCAAGAAGGAGGTCATCGGGCCACAGGCCAAAAGACTCAACAATCTCCTGTCCTCCACCCTCACCCGAGTGGCCAACAGGGTCCTCAATCTCCGGGAGGACGGACGATTCTCCAAAATGTCCACAGCAGCCCTGAAAAGAGCCCTCACAGCCACCGATCCGGATGCGGTGGAGGAAGACTCCACCCCGAAGCCGAGCCTCGTCCAGATCGCACGGATGTGCCTTCAGACGAAGGATGCGGAGAGCACCCGGCAACTCTACCTTCTGACCATCGCCAAGCTCGAAGCCTTCATCAAGGATCCGGACGGATTCTACATTGAAGACATGACCAAGGCATGGCTTCACGACTTCCAAGTTTCCATCGGAGGGAAAGTCAACTCGCAGGCCATTCACATGCGCAATCTCAGGCACATCTGCAATTTCGCTCTCGATGAGGAGCTCACCACCTTCTACCCCTTCCGCAAATACCACATCAAGACCGAGGAGACAATGAAGAAGGCTCTGTCCATCGAGAAGGTCCGGACTCTCCGAAAGCTCCCCCTTACGGGCTACATGGCAGAGCACAGGGACATTTTCATGATGTTGCTATACCTCCGGGGTATCAACATCGGAGACTTGTCCAGACTGACCAAGGAAAGCATCAGAGATGGGCGCATCGAGTACAGGCGCAGCAAGACAGGCCGTCTCTTCTCCGTGAAGATGGAGCCCGAGATGGAGGAGATCATCCGGAGGCTTCCCGGAGAGAAGCACCTTCTCGCTCCCTTCGACCGTTACAAATCTTATAAGGACTACAATCATCACCTGAATGATTGCCTAAAGAAGATGTCCGATGAGAGCGGACAAGTGATTGAAGAGGACCTGTCATCCAATTGGGCCCGACATACATGGGCCACCATTGCAGCAGAGCTCGACATATCCGACCCGACCATCACCCTCGGAATGGGCCACGCCACCGCCGGCCACAAGACCACGGCCATCTACATCAAGCGAGACATGGCCAAAGTGGACGAAGCAAACCGGAAAGTCATTGACTGCATCTGGGCATGAAGAAGGGAGGCCGTCATTGGTCTCCCTCTTTCAATACTTCTGAGCAGTATTCCCGGATGAATCCCTCCACCTCCCTTTGGACATCGAATCCCGCATCCCGTGCCCGATCATACAGGGCCTTGACATCCGGCGAGATCCGGAAGGCGATGGTGAGCTTCTTGTCTTCCATGGCCGGCCTTCCTGCTCCTGGGCGATGACCACCTCTTCCTGTGTGCTTTTGTTCTGTCATGGTTGCAAAGTTAGTCATCTTTGAGGACTACCACAAGGACGGCATCCTCAGGATATTTGAAGACCTTCCTGAACAGGCGAAGGCATGCCTGAGGACAGTCGGCCCACCTGTCCTTGTTCATGTTCCTCAGATTGCAGATGCCCTTCTGCGAGACCGAGGAGAGGCCGGGCGCATTGGTGCTGCCACTGAAGAAGAAGGGGCATCGGCAGCACATGGAGGGAAGGTCGCTCGGATCCTTCCACTCCAATGTGATTCCATTCAGTGTCATAGCTTCACGGGCCTCATGTCAATGAGATACTCAATGCGCTGCATGATGGGGTCGAAGATGTCGACACGGGCAAACT
>CADCRA010000132.1 GCA_902803715.1 uncultured Bacteroidia bacterium | reverse complement strand
GTAAGCCTTATCTTCCAGAGCTTGTGTTGCAAACACAACATCTCGTAGACTTTCGCGGTTTGACAGTTGCCCATACATCAAGACAGCGAGCTGGTTGTAGCAGGTGTAGTTTTTGACATATTTATCGCCTTCGTACTTTCTTACCAGGTAGTTGAAGTGATTACGGTCAAGGAAGTCTAAAAGTTGAGAGTAAACCAATTTCCCATTATCCATGCGCCATTCTACGTTAGTCTGGCAAAGATAATTTCTAATCGGTTGACTCCAAAAACCTTTGTAATTGCCTAACTGTCAATTTTTTCAAAGAACTATTTTGAATTTTTACCGGACACTAATGCACAAATGTCAGAAATTATGGATTCAAGGTCCATTCCACGCCAGGAAAGATTGTTTTCGCGCCTTGGCCATATAACCGAGGATATAGCCAAAAGAAGTTACATAAGATTGTTGAACAGGCTGTGTCGCTACAAGAAGAGAGAAAGAATTAGCTTCCATGCATTTGCATCTTATTGTTCATACATACAACTGCCGTAGCAGGAAAGGAAAGGTCACGGAGTGGACGCAGCGACAGAAGGAGACATCCTCCTCCAGAGCGCTGGCGCAGGTGGCGGACGGGACGGGTCGGGCACGGTCCGCCAGCGGTTCGACTACTATCCCTACGGCACCGTCTCGCGGGTCTGGACAGGCAGCACTGCCACCGACAGTCCGGAGAAGCGCTACCGCTTCGACGGCAAGGAGACCGCCGGCAACGCACTGACCGACCCCGCCTTTCGCCTACCGCTCCGGGAATCCGGTCATTGTTATTGTCTCATTTTGGATTTGGGACGGATTGGTCTGATGAAGGAATTGAATTGGTGCATTCTCGATTAAGAATTGTCGTTTAAAAATGATTTAAAGAATTGTTATAAATGTTGGAGTAGTCCCCTTGAATGGAATCGAAGGCGGTAATGACACGGCTTTTTGGAATTACCGAGGCAAAACCGTATCTTTAGAAAAAACAAAGCTATCCGATATGATCAATCCCATCTATTCCCCGGCTCCGGACCGCTATGAAAGCGGGATCCGTTATCGTCGCTGCGGACGCAGCGGCATCCGCATTCCCGAAATCGCCCTCGGCCTGTGGCACAACTTCGGCGACGTCGATCCCCTCGCCCGCTCCTTCGAAATGGCCCACTATGCCTTCGACCACGGCATCGTCCATTTCGATCTGGCCAACAATTACGGTCCTTCTTACGGCTCCGCGGAAGAGACGTTCGGGCAGATCATGAAGAAATCCTTCGCCCCCTACCGCCACGAGTTGTTCATCTCGACCAAGGCCGGCTTCGACATGTGGCCGGGCCCGTACGGCGAATGGGGCTCCCGGAAATACCTCATGGACAGCCTGGACCTGAGCCTCAAGCGGATGAACCTGGACCACGTCGACCTCTTCTACTCGCACCGTTTCGATCCCGAGACTCCGCTGGAAGAGACGATGCAGGCTCTCGTGGACATCGTCCGCGCCGGCAAGGCCCTCTACGTCGGCATTTCCAACTATCCGGCCGAAGCGGCCGCCTTTGCCTACAAGTACCTCCGCGAACGGGATGTTCCCTGCCTGCTCCACCAGGTGCGGTACAACATCCTGGACCGCCAGCCGGAATGGGACGGGACCCTCGACCAAGCCCGGGACAACGGATCCGGTTTCATCGTCTACTCCCCGCTGGCACAAGGCCTGCTGAGCGGCCGGTATCTGGACGGCATCCCGGCCGACTCCCGGATGGCCAAGGAGCATTTCCTCAAATCGTCCGTTTTGACGCCGCAGTTGCATGCCAAACTCGTCCGGCTGAACGAAATCGCCGCACAGCGCGGCCAGACCCTGGCCGAAATGGCCCTCGCCTGGTGCCTCAAGGACGACCGGGTCACCAGCGTCATCGTCGGTACCAGTTCCGTCCGGCAGCTGGACGATGACTTCAAGGCCCTGGAGAACATCGCCTTTACCCCCGAGGAACTCGCCGCCATCGACGCAGCCGTCCGGGAGTGATCCGGTTCTGACGGAAATCCTTGCTTTGCCGCATCAGAAGCCGTATCTTTGCATACACAAGAACACCTCAAACAATGTACAAGGAAAAACTTAAATTCTACCCGAATTTCCCGCAGAAGGGCGTCAATTTCGTCGACATCATCCCGCTGATGCAGGACAAGGAACTCTTCCGCCAGCTTATCTGCGATCTCGGCGCCATGTGCGTATCGCCGAACATCGCCGCTCCCGAAGCCCGCGGTTTCCTTTTCGGCGCACCGATGCTGGTC
The DNA here is from genome assembly GCA_902803715.1 of uncultured Bacteroidia bacterium. Classification (GTDB taxonomy): domain Bacteria; phylum Bacteroidota; class Bacteroidia; order Bacteroidales; family UBA932; genus Cryptobacteroides. The sequence goes on along the minus strand of CADCRA010000132.1, from coordinate 595 downwards.
GGAACGGACCGCATTTCGAACCTCATCCCGCTCCGCAAGAAAGGGAAACTTCCCTTCGCCGAAGGCGACCTGATCACCGTCGACATCGTCAAGGAATACGGAAAGGACCAGATATTCTACCGCCTTTCCGACATCGCCGCAGGCGTCCCCGAAGGCGACTGCATCAACATCACGTTCTTTGATGACGTCCTCGCAACCGGCGGTACGGCGCGCGGCATCGTTGAGAGCATGAACCGCAAGACCGTCACCATCGACGGAAAGGAATACCGGGTCCATGTCACCGATTTCGTCTTCCTCGTCGAGATCGATGTCCTGGGCGGACGCGAGAAGTTGGAAGGCCTGGCACCCGTCAAATCCCTGATCCATATATAGTAGACACATCGGGGCAGGCACCGCCTGCGCCCCGGCGCTGAAGCACTGCCGAAAAATCATCCGATTTTTTGAAGAAAAAATTTGCAGATTCAGAAATTGTCCCTATATTTGCATCCGCGTTTGAGGAAAACGCCTAACCAAATAGCTTGGTGCGGTAGTTCAGCTGGTTAGAATGCCGGCCTGTCACGCCGGAGGTCGAGGGTTCGAGTCCCTTCCGCACCGC
>CADCRA010000131.1 GCA_902803715.1 uncultured Bacteroidia bacterium | reverse complement strand
TTGTCGTACCTTTGCAATCCCGATACATGCTGGGTTCGTATAACGGTTAGTACTCGAGATTCTCAATCTCGCAATAGGAGTTCGATTCTCCTACCCAGTACCAAAATGCCTCCGGGCACTTACGAGACGGGTTGCCGGAAGGCGCCCAACGATGAAAGGCTGAAGACCGACACGTGGTCTCCAGTTTTTTCTTTTTATCCCCTCCGCACCGGTTCTTTGCTCCTTTGCAGAAAATATGTATCTTTGTCTGTTGCACCCCCTCCCAGGGGGCTGCAAAACCTAAAATCCATAGAACCATGGCAAAGAAAGGTACCATCATCGGCCTCGTCTGCCTCATCGTAGCGATCGCACTGGCCGTATTCGTCTATGTCCGCTTTTACTTCGTCTTCGGCGACGGCGTCAAGGCCGGGGAACTCAACCAGTTTACCCTCAAGGGATACGTATTCAAGACCTATGAGGGCCGCATCATCCAGGCCGGTTTCCGCGGCGGCGTCAACGGCGGCATGGTCGATTCTGCCATGGGCTCCTACGTCTTCGATTTCTCCTGCGAGAACGAGACCGTAGCCGACTCGCTGATGCGCTGCAGCGGCAAGGTCGTTGAAGTCCATTACAAGGAATATCTCGGCGCCCTCCCCTGGAGAGGCATGCAGAAACACGTCGTCGACAAGATCATTTCCGTTTCCGAAACGAAATAAGACATGAAGAAAAGACTCACACTCCTGGCCCTGCTGCTGTCGGCAGGTGCCATGGCATATGCCCAGACGGGCATCCTTGACATCCATCCCGCCGGCGACCCGGCCGGGAAAATCCTGACCATGGAAGAGGCCATCTACCGCGGTGTCGGTTCGGCCCGCAGCGCCGGCGCCCGCTGGGACGGCGACGATGCGTTCCGGTTCACCCGCAACGGACAGTTCCTCCGGCAGGAAATCAAAAAAGGCAAACTGACACCCGCCCAGCCGCAGGATCCGGCCCAGGCGCTCACTGCACCGGCGCCGCAGCACCCGGTCGTCGGCAACGCGACCTCGGCTTTCAGCCGTGACGGCAGCCTGTACATCCGCCAGGGCGGCCGGGATGTCGCGATTGCGGTCTCGGAAGGCCCGGGCATCGTCTACGGAGAAAGCGTGAGCCGCAACGAGATGGGCATCGGCGAAGGCTACTACTGGTCTCCGACCCGCAACAAACTGGCCTTCTACCGCAAGGATGAAAGCCGGGTCACGCTCTTCCCGCTCCTGGACATCACAACCCGCACCGGCACCCTCCGGGAGATCCGCTATCCGATGAACGGCATGGCCTCCGAGCACATCACCCTCGGCGTCTATGACCTGGTCCGCGCCCAGACGGTGTACATGCAGGTCACCGACTTCGACGAGGAGCGCTACCTGACCAACATCACCTGGTCCCCGGACGAGCGGTACATCTACATCCAGGTCGTGGACCGCGCCCAGCACCACATGCACCTCAACCAGTATGACGCCGCCACCGGCGCATTCATCCGCACCCTGCTGACCGAAGAAAACGAGCAGTGGATCGAGCCCCTCGACCACCTCTACTTCATCGAAGGCCGCAACGACCTCTTCCTGTACCGGACCGACAACCGCGACGGATACCGGAACCTCTACCTGGCCGATACGCTCGGCACCATCCGCCGGCTGACCGCCGTCGATGCGGACGTGGAATATGTCGCCAACAACGGCAAATCCGTCTATTACACCTCCGCAGAGGTGTCCCCGGTCGAGAACCACCTCTTCCGGATCGACCTGACCCTTCCGAAGAAGGACGCCGTCCGGAAAGCCCGTTTCAGCAAACCGGTCAACCTGACGCCGGAGCGCGGCTGGCACAGCATCAGCCTCAACAGCAGCATGACCTGGTTCCTGGACACCTACAGCAACCTCAACGTCCCCAGCGCCAGCCTGATCCGCAGCACCGACGGCAAAGTCTCGGAAGTGCTGGCGGAGACCTCCGACCCGCTGGCCGGCTATGCCTCCTGCGAAGTGGACCTGGGCACCGTCAAAAGCGCGGACGGCCAGTTCGACAACTACTACCGCCTCATCAAGCCGCTGAATTTCGATCCGGCCAAGAAATACCCGGTCATCGTCTACGTCTATGGCGGACCGCACACCCAACTGGTGCGTGACACCTGGCTCGGCAGCATCCGCATGTGGGAAATGCTCATGGCCCAGAAGGGCTACCTCGTCTATGTCCAGGACAACCGCGGTACGCCCAACCGGGGCGCAGCTTTCGAGAAGGCCATCAACCGCCGCTGCGGCGTCGCCGAGATGGAAGACCAGATGGAAGGCATCAAGATGCTCAAGTCCCTCCCCTACGTCGATGCGGACCGGATCGGCGTCCATGGATGGAGCTACGGCGGATTCATGACGATCAGCCTGATGACGACCTATCCCGATACGTTCAAGGTCGGTGTCGCCGGCGGACCGGTCATCGACTGGAAATGGTATGAGGTCATGTACGGCGAACGCTACATGGACAACCCCGAGACCAATCCGGAAGGCTTTGCCCAGACCAGCCTGATCGGCAAGGCGAAGAACCTCAAGGGTAAACTGCTGATCTGCCAGGGCGCCATCGACGACACGGTCCTTTGGCAGCACAGCCTGAGTTTCGTCCAGCAGTGCATCGACGACGAGGTACAGCTCGATTACTTCCCGTATCCGACCGATCCGCACAACGTCCGCGGATACCGCCGGATCCACCTGATGGACAAGGTGACCCAGTACTTCGAAGACTACCTGTAGTCTCCTCTACCCGATTGCATCGGCCGCTGAAACGTTTCAGCGGCCGATTTTGCATGTATATGCAGCAATAATTTGCATATTTTCCTTGGAATCCCCAAAAATATGCATAACTTTGCAACATAAAACGAATATTTATTCCCCAACATGGAGATTCAAGTCATGGTGGCACAGGAATGCCACACCCGATTTGCGGAACAGATCTGTGAAGAAGTCTATGTTTCCGCCCTGGAGCGCAAAACCGGCATTGCCCGCCGTACGCCCGAATACATCTGCGAAAAGATCCGCGGCGGCAAGGCGGTGATCGCCCTGACCGACGAAGGTGAGTTCGCCGGCTTCTCGTATATCGAATCCTGGAGCGGCAAGAGTTTCGTCGCCAATTCCGGACTCATCGTCGCGCACAAGTTCCGCGGCATGGGCATTGCCAAACGCATCAAGGCGCAGACGTTCAAGCTCTCCCGCCAACTCTTCCCCGACGCCAAGATCTTCTCGATCACGACCGGCGCGGCCGTCATGAAAATGAACTACGAATTCGGCTTCCGGCCGGTTCCCTTCACGGAACTGACCGACGATCCGGAATTCTGGAAAGGCTGCCAGGGCTGCCGCCACTACGACATCCTGGAAGGTCATGATTTCAAGATGTGCATCTGCACCGGGCTGCTCTACGACCCGAAGGAGCACCTCGAGATCCACCACCCGGACGAAGAGGAGGAGAAGGCATGATCCGCGCCGGCATCATCGGCGGCGCCGGCTACACGGCCGGTGAACTGATCCGCATCCTGGTCTTCCACCCCCAGATCGAACTGGTCTTCGTCCATTCCGAAAGCAATGCGGGGAACGCCTTGTGGGAGGTCCACGAGGGTCTGCTCGGCGACACGTCCATGCATTTCTGCTCCGAATACGACCTGGAAAGCATCGACGTGCTCTTCCTCTGCGGCGCCCACGGCAAGAGCCGCGCCTTCTGGGAAGGACAGCCCTGCCCTGCCGGACTCAAGGTCATCGACATGGCCCAGGATTTCCGGGACGAGAGCGACGGATACGTCTACGGACTGCCGGAGTGGCAGGCCGGCAAGATCGCCGCGGCCGAAAAGGTCGCCAATCCGGGCTGCTTCGCCACCGCCCTCCAGCTGGCCCTCCTGCCGCTGGCCGCAGCCGGCCGCCTGCACGGAGAAATCCACGTCACCGCCGTGACCGGTTCGACCGGCGCCGGTGTCAAGCCCGCCGCCACGACCCATTTCAGCTGGCGCACGGACAACCTCTCGACCTACAAGGTCTTCAACCACCAGCATCTGCTGGAAATCGGACGGAACCTCTCCCGGATCCAGCCGGGCCTGGACGCACCGATCCGCTTCATTCCGATGCGCGGCGACTTCGCCCGCGGCATCTTCGCCACGCTGACCCTGGCCTGCGACCTGGACCAGGAAGCGGTGACGGCCCTATACAAGGACTTTTACGCGGAAGCGCCCTTCACCTGGGTCAGCGACCGCCCCGTCGACCTCAAGCAGGTCGTGAATACCAACAAATGCGTCGTGTACCCGGAGATGCATGACGGCACCCTCGTCGTCACCTCCGTCATCGACAACCTCCTCAAGGGCGCCTCCGGCCAGGCCGTCCAGAACATGAACCTGCTTTTCGGTCTCCCCGAGACTACGGGCCTGAAGCTGAAGGCATCAGCATTTTAGACGATCATGGAACTCTTCGAAGTATACAAACGCTGGGACATCGAGCCTGTCTGCGGACGGGACACCACCCTCTGGGACAAGGACGGGAACGTCTACACCGACCTGTACGGCGGCCACGCCGTCATCAGCATCGGCCACAGCCATCCGCACTACATCGAGGCGGTCAAGGGCCAGGTCGCCAAACTCGGCTTCTACTCCAACGCCGTGAAGAACAGCCTCCAGCAGGAACTGGCGGCACGGCTGGGCAAGGCCAGCGGCTATGACGACTACACGCTCTTCCTCTGCAACAGCGGTGCGGAAGCCAACGAAAACGCCTTGAAACTCGCCTCCTTCACGACCGGACGCGCCAAGGTCCTCGCCTTCAGCCAGGCGTTCCACGGCCGCACCAGCGGCGCCGTCAGCGCGACGGACAACCCGGCCATCCGTGCACCGTTCAACGCCACGGACAAGGTCGACTTCGTCCCGCTCAACGACACGCAGGCCGTCGAGAAAGCCCTTTCCACCAAGGAATACTGCGCCGTCCTGATCGAGGGCATCCAGGGCGTCGCCGGCATCCATGTCCCCACCGATGCCTTCCTGCAGGACCTCCGCCGCCTCTGCGACCAGACCGGTACCCTGCTGGCCCTGGACGAAATCCAGTCCGGATATGGCCGGACCGGCGATTTCTTCGCCCACCAGCACGCCGGCATCCGCGCCGACCTGGTCACCATGGCCAAGGGAATGGCGAACGGCCTCCCGATCGGCGGCGTGCTGATCGCCCCGACGATTCCGGCGAAATACGGCATGCTCGGCACGACGTTCGGCGGGAACCACCTCGTCTGCGCCGCCGCCATCGCCGTTCTGGACGTCATCGAGCAGGAACACCTCGTCGCCAACGCAGCCCGGGTCGGAGAAGTCTTCCGCCAGGCCTTCCAAGGCCACAAAGCCCTCGAGGAATACCGCGGACGCGGCCTGATGATCGGTCTTGAACTCAAGCCGGAATTCGTCGGCCTGCGTGAACGGCTTCTTTTCGAGAAGCACTTCTTCACCGGCGCCGCCGGCGCCAAGGTCATCCGCCTGCTCCCTTCCCTGACCGTTTCCGAAGAAACGGCCGCCCAATTCATCCAAGCCTGGAAAGAACTGACAGCATGAGACATTTTACTTCCGTCAAGCAACTCGGCAACTGGCAGGATGCCTACGCCGCCGCAAAATACGTCAAGGAGAATCCCTTCGCCGACCAGGCGCTGGGCAAGAACAAGACCTTGCTCATGGTCTTCTTCAACAACAGCCTCCGGACCCGGCTGAGCACGCAGAAAGCGGCGCTCAACCTCGGCATGAACGTCATCGTCCTCGACATCGCCCACGGCGCCTGGAAACTCGAGACCGAACGCGGCGTGGTCATGGACGGGGACAAGAGCGAGCACCTGCTCGAGGCCATTCCGGTCATGGGATGCTACTGCGATGCCATCGGCGTCCGTTCCTTCGCCCGGTTCGAATCGAAAGAAGATGATTACAACGAGGTTATCCTCAACCAGTTCATCCAATACAGCGGCCGTCCCGTCTTCAGCATGGAAGCCGCGACCCGCCATCCGCTGCAGACCTATGCGGACCTGATCACCATCGAAGAGCACAAGAAAAAAGCCCGGCCGAAGGTCGTCATGACCTGGGCCCCGCATCCGAAAGCCCTGCCGCAGGCCGTCCCGAACTCCTTCATCGAAGGCATGGAACTGGCCGGCTACGACTTCGTCATCGCCAATCCGGAAGGCTATGACCTCGCCCCGGAATTCGTCGGAAACGCCCGCGTCACCCATGACCAGGACGAAGCCCTGCCCGGCGCCGATTTCGTCTACGCCAAGAACTGGGCTTCCTACGACGCCTACGGCCAGGTCCTCAACCAGGACCGGAACTGGACCGTCACGACGGAGAAGATGGCCCTGACCGACAACGCATACTTCCTGCACTGCCTCCCCGTACGGCGCAACATGATCGTCACGGACGACGTCATCGAGAGCCCGCAGTCCCTCGTCATTCCGGAAGCGGCCAACCGCGTCGTTTCCGCCCAGACCATTCTCAAGCAAATCCTCCAATCCCTATGATCCAGGTAGTCAAAATCGGCGGCAACATCGTGGACGACCCCGAAGCCCTCGATGTCTTCTGCCAGCAATTCGCCAAGATGGAAGGGCCGAAACTGCTCGTCCACGGCGGCGGCGTCATGGCCAGCCACATCCAGCAATCCCTCGGGCTCAAGCCGATCATGGTCGAAGGACGGCGCGTCACGGACAAGAAAACGCTCAATGTCGTGACCATGGTCTACGCCGGCTACTGCAACAAGACGATCGTTGCCCTGCTCCAGAAATACGGCTGCAACGCCCTCGGACTGGCCGGCTGCGACGGCGGCGTCATCCGGGCGCGGCGCAGGGGCCCGAAAACCCTGTCGGACGGATTCACGAAGATGGATTTCGGTTTCGTCGGCGACGTCTCCCCCACTTCCTTCAACGTGCCGTTCATCCGCAACCTGCTGACCCACGGCATCGTACCGGTCTTCTGCCCGATCAACCACGACGGGCAGGGACAACTGTTCAACACCAACGCCGACACGATCGCCGGCAGCCTCGCCGCCGCCCTCTGCGCCGGTCTGGTCTATTGCTTCGAAAAGAAAGGCGTGCTGAAGGACAAGGATGACGACAACTCGGTCATCCCGTCCCTCGACGCGGAAACCTACACCAAACTCCGGCTGGAAGGCGTAATCGACAAAGGCATGGTCCCGAAGTTGGACAACGCCTTCGGGGCCCTGCAGAAAGGAGCGTCCCGGGTCGTCATCAAGCACGCGCTCGACCTGCTCGAAGACACCGGGACCGTCTTGAAATAGAATCTATATCCGGGCGGTACGCATGGCCGCCTCCGCCGCCTTCTCGGCGAAATCGGGGCCGGACGATGCATACAGGATGCCGCGAGAAGAATTGATCAGCAGGCCGCCCTTGGCATTGGCCCCGTGTGCGATCACCTCTTCCGCGCTGCCGCCCTGGGCGCCGACGCCCGGCACCAGCAGGAAGTTGTCCGGACAGAACTGCCGGATCTCCCGGAGCCGGTCCGCCTTCGTCGCACCGACGACGAACATCATGTTCTCCGGCGTCGAACATTCCATGCACTTCTCCATGACCACCCGGTAAAGCGGCTTGCCGTCCTGCTGCGCCTGCTGGAAATCCGCCGACGAACGGTTGGAAGACAGGGCCACGACGATCGCATACTTGCCGGGATACTGCAAGAAAGGCGTCACCGTCTCCGTCCCCATGTAAGGGGACAGGGTCACGGCGTCGAAATCAAAGGTCTTGAAGAAGGTTTCCGCATACCGCTGGGCCGTATTGCCGATGTCGCCGCGCTTCGCGTCGGCGATCAGGAATTGCTCCGGGAAGCGGCTTCGCAGGTAATCCACGGTCTGGCCGAGGATCCGCCAGCCCTCCAGGCCCAACGCCTCGTAAAAGGCCAGATTCGGCTTATAGGCAATGCAATACGGCGCCGTCGCATCGATGACGGCCTTGTTGAAATCCAGGACGGAAATCCCTGCCGGCAATTTGGCCGGATCGGTGTCGAGGCCCACGCAGAGATAACTGCGCTTGGCCAGGATCTGGGCATGAAGCTGGTCGGTGGTCATGATCAATAATACTGGTAGAACAGGGCGATGGACTCCATGCCGGCGTAGAACTGGCGGAGGAGGTAACTCTCATTCGGGGAATGGATCGTGTCCCGCTCCAGGCCGAAGCCCATCAGGAGCGGATCGATGCCGAGAATCTGCTGCATTTCGGCCAGGACTGCGATGCTGCCGCCGCCCCGGGAAGGCACCGGCTCGACACCGTAGACTTCCTTCATCGCCTTCGAGGCGGCCTGGAAAGCCGGCGAAGAAATCGGGATCAGGAAGCCGTTGCCGCCCTCGCAAGGGGTGATGTCGACCTTGACATACGGCGGAGCGATGGCCTTGAAATGGTCTTCGAAGAGTTTCGTAATCTTGGAAGACAACTGGTTCGGAACCAGCCGCATGGAAATCTTCGCATGGGCCTGGGACGGAAGGACCGTCTTGGCGCCTGCGCCCGTGTATCCGCCCCAGATGCCGCAGACATCCAGGCAGGGACGGATGCCGGTCCGCTCCATGGTCGTATATCCCTTCTCCCCCTTCACTTCCCGGATATCCAGGAATTCCTTGTACTCGTCCAGGTCGAACGGAGCGCGGGCCAGCTGGGCCCGGTCGGCGGCGGACAATTCGACGACATCGTCATAGAAGCCCGGCACGGTGATCCGGCCGTCCTTGTCGATCAGGGAAGAGACCATGTCGCAGAGGACATTGATCGGATTGGCGACGGCACCGCCGTAATGGCCGGAATGCAGGTCCTTGTTCGGACCGGTCACGGTCACTTCGAGATACGCCAGGCCGCGCATGCCGCAGTTGATAGAAGGTACCTTGTCGGAGATCATGGTCGTATCGGAGACCAGGATGACATCGGCCGCCAGACGCTCCTTATTGTCCCGAACCCAGGCCGGAAGGCTGCCGCTGCCGATTTCTTCCTCGCCCTCGAAGATAAACTTGACATTGTGGCGGAGCCTCCCGCTGCGGAGCAGGAACTCGAAGGCCTTCAGGTGCATGAACAACTGCCCCTTGTCATCATTGGCGCCGCGGCAGTAAATCGCCTCCTCGCCCGTCGCGGGATCTTTCGCGATGACCGGCTCGAACGGATCGGTCCGCCATTTCTCGAGCGGCTCCGGCGGCTGGACATCGTAATGGCCGTAGACCAGGACGGTCTTCCAGGAAGGATCGAGGATCTTCTGGCCGAAGACGACCGGATTGCCGGCCGTCGGACAGACGGCCGCTTCGTCGGCGCCGGCTTCCAGCAGAAGGTCGCGCAGACGTTCCGCACAGCGGATCATATCGGGTTTGTGTTCCGGTTTCGCACTGATGGAAGGAATCCGGAGCAAGGAGAAAAGCTCTTCAAAGAAACGGTCTTTGTTCTGCTCAATGTAAGTTTTCATGTCTTAGTGTCTTGGTAACTGCACAAAGATAACGAAAACAATGCGGGAATCCAAAGACCTTCGCCGCCGGAAAGGGCATACAAAAAAAGTCCCGGACGTTTGTCCGGGACTCTCGGTGAGGACTCGCAGATTCGAACTGCGGACCTCCTCCCTGTCAAGGAGGCGCTCTAAACCAACTGAGCTAAGCCCTCATTTCCATTTGGGAATACAAAGATAGGCATTTCCTGTGAATCTGCAAACTTTTTACCCAAAAATTTAAACAACATCCTTGAGTTTTTCCTGCGCGTAGGCACGGGTGACCCGGAACGTTTTCTTCTTGGAGGAAGGGGCCTCGAACATCGCATCGTCGAAGATCTTCTCGCAGATGGAGCGCAAACCTCTTGCACCCAACTTGTTATTGATGGAAGTGTCGACGATCAGGTCGAGCACGTCGTCATCGATCTCCAGCTTGATGCCGTCCAGTTCGAACATTTTCTCATACTGGCGGAGAATCGCATTCTTCGGCTCGGTCAGGATGGAACGCAGGGCCGACCTGTCAAGATGGTCCAGGTACGTGATGACCGGCAGACGTCCGATGATCTCCGGGATCAGTCCATAGGCACGCAGGTCCTGGGCAGCCACATACTGGAGCAGGTTATCCTTGTCGATCCGCTGCCGGGACTGGGCGCCGAAACCGATCACCTGGGTATTGAGCCGCTGGGCGATCCGGCGCTCGATGCCCTCGAAGGCACCGCCGCAAATGAAAAGGATGTTCTGCGTATTGACATGCAGGAATTCCTGCTCAGGGTGCTTGCGGCCTCCCTTCGGCGGGACATTGACCACATTGCCTTCCAGCAGTTTCAGCATCGCCTGCTGCACCCCCTCGCCCGAAACGTCACGGGTGATGGACGGATTATCGCTCTTGCGCGCAATCTTGTCGATCTCGTCGATGAACACGATGCCGCGCTCGGCCTTCGCGATGTCGAAATCCGCCTCCTGCAGGAGCCGCGTCAGGATGCTCTCGACATCCTCGCCGACATAACCGGCCTCGGTCAGCACCGTCGCGTCGACGATGGTGAACGGGACATTCAGCATCCGGGCGATCGTCTTGGCCATCAAGGTCTTGCCGGTACCGGTCGGACCGACCATCAGGATGTTGGATTTCTCCAGTTCCACTCCGTCGGCGGCGTCTTCGGTCAGGTTGTGGTTGATCCGCTTGTAATGGTTGTAGACGGCGACGGACAGTTGCTTCTTCGCCCGGTCCTGGCCGATGACGTACTGGTCCAGGAACGCCTTGATCTCCTTGGGCTTCATCAGCGGCTCGATCCGGCCGGCCGGTTTCTTCGCCCGTCCGGCCCCCTGCTCCACCTCCGCCACGTAATCGGCGGCCAGTTTCGCACAGTCGGCGCAGATGCAGCCATCGATACCCTGCAGCAGGAACGGAACCTCATGGTCCGCCCGGCCGCAGAACATGCAATGCCGCTCGGAATTTTTCTTTGCCACGGTCTTACTTCTTTTTACGGACGAGGATCTCGTCGACCATGCCGTAGTCCTTCGCTTCCTGGGCCGTCATCCAGAAGTCGCGGTCGCCGTCGGCGGCTACTTTTTCAACAGGCTGGCCGGAATGCTCGGCGATGATGCCGAAGAGTTCGGTCCGGAGTTTCTCAATCTCCTGGGCGGCGATGAGGATGTCGGAAGCCTGGCCCTGGGCGCCGCCGAGCGGCTGATGGATCAGCACGCGGGAATGCGGCAGGGCGCTGCGCTTGCCGGGAGCGCCGGCGCACAGGAGCACCGACCCCATGGAAGCGGCCATGCCGGTGCAGATCGTCGCCACGTCGGGCTCAACAAGCTGCATGGTATCATAGATACCGAGGCCGGAGGAGACCTGTCCGCCGGGGGTATTCAGATACAGGGAAATGTCCGCGGAAGGATCCGTGGAGGCCAGGAAAAGCAGCTGGGCCTGGATGATGTTGGCGACATCGTCGTCGATCGGCACGCCGAGGAAGATGATGCGGTCCATCATCAGGCGGCTGAAAACGTCCATGCTGGCGACGTTCAGCTTGCGCTCTTCGATGATCGTGGGGTTGATATAAGCGTCCAGGGCGCTCTGATAACGATGCAGGGTCATGGAGCTGAGACCATAACCCTGAACCGCGAATTTCTGGAATTCGTTGTTGTTCATATGCAACTATTTGAGTTCACGGAATTTCTCGACGGAGATCTTCTTGGAAGCCAGGCTGATGACGTCCTTGACCGCGGCGATGACCTTCTGCTCCTCGACGCTCTCGGTGACGCGGCGCATCTGGTTCTCGTCCTTCATGACGTTGCGGGCGGCATCCTTGATCAGTTCCTGCGGGACATTGCCCATGCCGTACATCGCGTACTGGTAGGCGACATAGGCCTCGGCGGCTTCCTGGAGATCCTTGTCTTCGATCTTGAGGCCGTACTTGCCCATCAGGTAGTCACGGACGATCTGCCAGCGGAAATCGGCGGCAAAGCCCGGATACTCGGCTTCGATCTGCTCGGCGGTGAACTTGCCTTCGTTGATGCGGAGGAGCCAGCGCTTCAGGAAAGCGTCCGGAAGGGCGATGTCGGCCTTCTGGAGCAGGTAGTCGCGGATATCCTTGGACAGGCGGTAGTCAGCCTCCTGCTTGTAGTTGGCGGCGAGGCGGGCGGCAATGGCCTGGTCGAATTCCTCGGCGCTATGGACCTGGTCGGCACCGAAGAGTTTGTCATAGGTATCCTGGCTCTCCTTGGCCGCGACGAAGGTACGGACGTTCTTGACCGTCACATGGAACACCGGGTTCATGCCTTCGAGCTCTTCCTTCTTGAGCTTCAGCATGGAAGCGCGGTCGGTCTCGTTGGTGAAAGCGACATTGACGTCGACGTCGAACTGGTCGTCCTTCTTGGCACCGAGGAAGAGCTTGCGGGCGTCGCCCTCAACGTTGCGGACGGCGATGTACGCATCCTCGACCTTCTTCTCACCATTGTCAAGATCCGCGATGACGAAATCTTCCTCACCGGCCTTGGCGGCGTCCTCGAGGGTACCGACCTGGCGGAGCATGTTCTCCTTCATTTCCTTCTTGGCGGCCTCGGTGACGTTGATGTTGTAATACGGCACCTTGTCATCCTTGGTCAGGTCGAAGGTCAGTTCCTTCGTCTGGGCGATGTCGAACTTGAAGGTGAAATCGGAACCGGACTTCCACTCGTTCTCAGGCTGGTCTTCGCTCGGAAGCGGCTCACCGATGACGCGGAGGTTGTTCTCCTGGATGAATCCGTAGAGTTTCTCGTTGATGATATCGTTGATGGCATCGCCGAGCGCCTGGCCACCATACACCTTCTGGATCAGGGACATCGGGACCATGCCCTTGCGGAATCCCTTGAATTCAGCCCTGCGGCGGATTTCGTTGAGTTTCTTCTTCTCGGCCTCGGCGTAATCGGCAGCGGCGATTTCGAGGGTCAGCTGATAGTTCAGATCGTCGATCTGCGTGTTGACAATGTTCATGATATGCTAGTTATTATTATTTTCGTTTTGAGCCTGCAAAATTACGCAAATATTCGCAATACACCAATTTTAACGACAGTTTTGCAGGAAAATCCACCTATTTGTTGCGCTTCGGATAGACAATCCGGTCGTGGTACAACTGACTCAGGTACGACTTCAGGACCGCCTTGACCGTACCGAGATCCTTCAGGGAAATCGCGGACTCATCCAGCTGGCCGTCGTCGATCTTCGCCTGGACCATCTTGTCGACGAACTGGTCGAAGGTCTCCGGACTGTTGTCCTTCAGGGTACGGGACGCAGCCTCGATCGAATCGCAGAGCATGACCAGGCACTGCTCGCGGGTCTTCGGCTTCTGGCCGTCATAGGTGAAATCCGCCTTGTCGGCCGGGTCTCCCCCTTCGTTGATGTACTTGTTGTAGAAATACCCCGTGCAAGAGACGCCGTGGTGCGACCGGATGAAATCGACGAGAATCTCCGGCAGTTTCTCCTTCCGCGCCAGGGCGACGCCGTCCGGGACATGCTGGAGGATCGCATGGGCGCTTTCCTTCGTGGTCAGTTCTGCGTGGTAACGGCTGCCCATCGTCTCGTTCTCGACAAAGCACTGGGGATTGTTCATCTTGCCGATGTCATGGTACATCGCGCCTGCACGGACCAGGGCCGTGTTCGCCCCGATGCTGCGGGCCGCCGCGTCCGCCATGTTCATCACCTGCAGCGAATGCTGGAAGGTGCCCGGCGCCTTCTGGGCCAGTTCGACCAGCAACTTGTTGCTCGGATCGCTGAGTTCTTCCAGGCGGGAGTTCGAGACCAGTCCGAAGACTTTCTCGAACAGGTAGATCAGCGGATAGCCGGCCACCGACAGGAGGGAACCCAGCAGGAGGTAGATCAGTTTCCGGACGTCATCCCCGGTGAAGGAACCGCTCAGCAAACGGAATCCGATGAAGGTCAGGGCCAGGCTGACGAAGACGATCAGCGCCGTCACGAACTGCTTCCATCCCCGGTTGAAATAATCGAAGACCAGCATGGAGACCACGCCGGCCACCAGGAAATAGACGAACAGTTCGGTACCGTCCTGCACGAAGATCTGCAGCGGAAGCAGGGATAGGATATAGACCGGCAGCACGACCCGCTTGCGGAAGAACGCCAGCAGGTAGAGGGCCGTCAGCGGGAACGGGATCAGGTACAGCAGTTCCGGATACAGTTCGTCCGCCACCAAGGCCACCGCCGTCGTCAGCAGGAAGATAAAAATCAAGTAGATGAAGCGGTTCCAGTCCTGGAAGACCTCCGCGTTGGTATAGCAGATCGACAGGAAGAAAATCACGACCAGCGCCAGGGCGACCAGGGCGTTGCCCAGCCAGAGCAGGATCCGGGGGCCGCCGTAGCCGATGCTGTGCTCGTATTCCGCCTTGTAGGAATCCAGCAGCTGCTGGATCTCGGCCGTGACCAGTTCGCCGCGGGAGACGATCAGCTGGCCGGCATTGACGTACCCCTGCGTCGGAGAGATGAAATCGGCGCTCTGGGCATGGACCAGGGCCGTCGTTTCCTTGTCATACAGCAGGTTCGGGATGACAAGGTCATACACGCCGCAGGCGTTCAGCAGGGAATCCACGTTCGCGCCGGCATGGCTTCCGGCCACATCGGCATAGATCCGCGCCCGGGCCTTCGCCACGGTGAAGACATTGGAAGTCGGCATCTGGATCGCCCGCTTGTCCCGCTGGACAAAGATGATATCCTGGGAAGACTGGCTCCCCTCCTCGACCAGGACACCCCGCTCATAGATATTGGTCAGGGCAGCCAGGATCCGGGGCTTCGAAACCGCCAGCCGGCCGTAGGAGAGGCCTTCGGCGCCGCGCAGCACCTGCTGCATGATCTCTTCGGAATACCGGTAATACGGGATCATGCTGGACCCGGCGGCATCCCGTTCATATTGCAATTCTTCCGCCGTCTTCAGGATCGGGAAATCGAACTGGGCGACCAGGTTGTCATACGCCCACGGAGAACCTTTAACATAGTCATAGTTGAACTTCCCGCTGCGCGGGAGAATCAACAGCAGCGCAATAAAAAGGAAACCGAGGGCGGCATAAACCTTCCGCCCGGACGGAAGAATGGATTTCGTCATTGGAAAGGACTGTCTTTTTCGCGGGAAATATACCAGTAAGTCAGGCGATCTGTCAAGTTCGGGAACAGATTGTGGGCCAGGACGGTAGCCTTGCCCAGCGGCGTCAGGGTCATGTGGCTCTTGCGCTTGCGCAGGGCCTGGGCCAGGTACAGGGCGCAGTCTTCGGCGCTCATCAGGCCGTTCTCGTCCAGCGGCGTCTCGCCCTGGGCGGAACCGTCGGCGACCAGGGCCGCCTTGCGGACATTGGAAGCCGTATAGCCGGGCGCGAAGACCAGGACATGGAGCCCGTCCTTGAGGTGCTCGATCCGCACGGTGTCAAGGAAACCGCGGATCGCGTATTTCGAGGAAGAATAGCCGGTCCGGGCCGGAAGGGCGGAATAACCGGCGATCGAAATGACCCCGACGACGGAGCCCTTCGAGGCCAGCAGGTACGGAAGCGCATGCTTCGTGCAATAGACCGTGCCCCAGTAATTGACATCCATCAGGGAATGCAGTACCTTGAGGTCCAGGTCCTTGAACATCGCACGCATCGAAATGCCGGCATTGTTGACCAGGATGTCGATCCGGCCGAAACGAGAGACGGTCTGCTCGACCAGCCGGCGGCAGTCCTCTTCGACGGACACGTCCGTCCGGACGCAGAGGACATGGTCCCCGTCCCCGACGGAAGGCGCCAGGGCGAGCAGTTTGTCGTAACTGCGGGCCGCCATCACGACGCGCGCTCCGCAGCGGCCGAACAAACGGGCGGAAGCCAACCCGATACCGGAGCTGGCTCCCGTCACGATAATGACCTTATCCTGGAAGAATGTTTGATTGTCCATACAGTCAGATTCTTCGCTTCGCTCAGAATGACAAATGCGCAGGATACGGAAATGGATTATTCAATGGTCATGGCGGCCACGTCGTCGCCGTCATAAGCGCCGGCGTCGAGTTTCGCCTTGATCTCCTTGAACGCATTCAGCGTATACCGGACATCCTCCATGGTATGCGCCGCCGTACAGACGATGCGGAAGATGATCATGCCCTTCGGGATGACCGGATAGATGACCATCGAGCAGAAGACGCGGTAGTTCTCGCGCAGGTCCTT
>CADCRA010000130.1 GCA_902803715.1 uncultured Bacteroidia bacterium | reverse complement strand
GGTGGTGCCGGACAAGCAGATGGAGGATTTCCGCCGGGTGCTGGACCTGTCCGTCGACGAGGGCGGGCTGGTCGGGAAGCCGCTGGAGCTGGGCGAGCGCGTGCGCGTGACGCGCGGCGTATTGAAGGGAGTCGAGGGCCATGTCCTCGAACTGCACGGGAAATTTTACGTCGTCGTGGGGCTATGCGACAGCCTCTTCGCCAAGGCCCGCGTCCCGAGAGCCTGGCTGCAGAAGATTTAAAAGACAAAATATTAACAAAGTACTTGATATATGAAACGTAAACAAAAATTTGAGACCCCGGCGGTGCTGCTGGAACTCGATCTTGGCCTCGAAGGCCGGATGATGTTCCAGAATTCCGTCGTCGAAACGATGACCGTCAAGACGGTGGGTCAGGAAGTCAAAGACTGGGACTTCTCAGCCGGTGGCGAAGACAATCCGTTCAACCATGAATGGGAGTAAAAAAGGAGGACGAAGTATGAGAAAGACCATGAATCTGATCCTCCTCGGAGGACTCTCCCTGCTGGCCCTGGCAGGATGCAGCAAGCAGGGCATCGACCGACTGTTCTCCCGTGCCCCCGGCGACGAAGTCGTCTTCGGGACATTGACCGGCAACAGCCTGTCTACCAAGACGGTATATGGCGAAGACGTAGCGAGCGGACAGCGCCAGCAGATCCAGTGGCAACCGCTGGACGCGTTCCGCGTCTATAGCAATGTCGCCAAGCACCGCTATCTCGACCAGAACTGGGCGGATTACCAGATCATGCAGGACGCAACCATCACCAACAGCGGCGCTGAGAGTTTGGTCGCAGCCGGTTCCATCGAGCCGATCACGGAAGCCACGATCGGAAACGGATTCGTCTCCAAGAACGGCCTCGTCTGGGAAAACGGGCAGCAGGAATTCTACGCCATCTATCCGATGTCCGAATTTTCATACAGCAACAAGGTCGTGAGCGGCGCATCCATCCCGGAGACGCAGGATGGGAAAGCAGAAGATGTGAAGCAGTACGGTTATCTGGTAGCCAAAGCATCGGCAACCGGCGGAGCCGGCAGCAACGGTGCCATTACCGGTGCCGTCGAACTGGCTTTCAAGCCGGCTTTCACAGCGTTTGAAATTACGATCAAGGCGGACGAAAGTGAGACGGCAGACATCCCCGTCACGAAATTTGAGCTGCTCTCCGGAGCGGAAGCCCTCTCCGGTGCCTTCTCGGTCAACTTCGCGACATCCGCTGCGAGCTACACTTGCCCGACGTCCGCATCCAACATCAGCGTAACGTTCCCGGAAGGCACGAAGATCGGAAAGACCGAAGAGACGCAACTGAAATTCACGGTCTTTGCCCTTCCGCAGGACTTCTCCAAACTGTCCCTGCGCTTCACGCTGGAAGACGATGTGACCCGCACCCTGCCGTTGACCTATGCCAAGGCAACGGACGGCCATGCCGCCGGAGACGCCATCGTATTTGACGGCTGCCTGAAGCACCGGATTTACGGCCTGGCCATGCAGAACCGCTGGGTCCTTTACGTCAATCCGCTGACCGTCGACGAACTGGACAACGTCAACGCCCGGGAAGGCGAGTCGATGTTCTTTAACTTCTAACCATTCAATGCATCTGAACATGAAAGTATACCATTCTATCGCCGCTGCTGCGGCTGCGGCACTGCTCCTGACATCCTGCGTGCATGAGATGGTCGATCCGGCGGGCAAGGCACCCCTGGGGGATCATACCCTGGCTTTTACCGTCGAAGGGCAGATCCAGACCCGTGCCGCTTCTCCGAAAGAAGCGCTCGGGATCAACGTCCCCATGGGAGAGCCGGTGGACGGCACCCAGTATTTCCTCTCCGAAACCATTACCGACCTCAACGCCGGCATGCCCATGACCAAGGGCACCCCGGCCTATACTGAGAATGTCGCAAAGCTCTATGGATCATTCGGTTCCATCGGATATCCGCTTTCGGGCACCTCGATTGTCGCTTTGTCCGACGGAGTGTTCAACTATGACGAGGCCAACAGCCGCTGGGTCCGTGACCTGGGTAACGAGAATATCTGGAAGACCCAATCTTCCATGTTTGTCTTCATGCGTATGCCGCAGACCCCTGCCGGTGCCGGTACGCTGACCTATGGTTTCAGCGACGGGAAGGGAACGATTTCCTTCCCTTACACCTCCCCGGCCAGTTCTGCCGACCAGCAGGACATCCTCTTTGCAGGGCGCAGCGTCACGAAGGAAGAAAGCAAGAGTGAGTTGCCTGTCACCTTCTACCATGCCCTGACCGGTATCCGCTTTGCGTTGGCGAACCACCTGACCGGAGAAGCAGAAGGAGGAAAGGTCCAGACCGAAACCCATATCACCAAGGTCGAGTTCGTCGGACTGAACGGAACGGGTACCTGTACGGTTACGCCGGAGACCGGAGCGGTCTCCTGGGGCAATGTTTCGACTCCCGGAACCTTCTCGCTGGAATATAACGGTGCCTATAAGAAGGAAACCTACAGCGGCAGCAAATATACCTTCCCGGAGTCTTTCTCTGCCAAGGACAAGGCCAATGCCGCTTTGGGAGATTTCAGCAGCAGTGACTGGAACATCAACGACCCGGACGCCAGCCTGACCTTCTGGCTCATCCCGCAGACGACGCCTTCCACGATGAAACTGCGCATCACTTTCTACCTGCAGACCGGAAATCGAAAGGGCGACCCGATTACCCGCGAGATTGATTTCCCGTCCGTCACCTGGGAGGCCGGCCAGCTGCGCACCTATGTCATCAAGGCCGACGAGGTCGATGTCCTGGTCGATGATGAGATCGTCAATAACGTCAAGCAGGATGTCGAGATCCTCAATACCGGCAATGTTCCCGAGTATGTCCGCGCCCTGATCGTCGCCAACTGGGTCGATGGGAATGGCCATGTCGTCCTCGGTTACGATGCTGCGACCGAAGGCAGCCTCGTGGCTCCGTGGGCGCTGAATGCCGCCGGAACGGGTGCCAATTACGGTACGTTCAGCGAACTGCCGGGAGCCCATTGGGTTTATCGCAACGGTTATTACTATTATACCGAAGCGCTGGATGTCAACGTCGCTGCCGCGACGCCGATTTTCGCCAGTTATGCCAGCGGAACGGCTCCTGCCATCTGGAAGCCCGGCGCAACCCGGACCCAGGCGACCGGCGTCCACCTGCAGATGGACATCGTCGTCCAGGCGGTTGAAGCGGGTTCCGCGACAACATATGCAGACGCATGGGCCGCTGCTGGAATCAACGTCAACGAGTAACAGGATGGAACGCTTAAACAGACAATGAACATGAAAAGAACATATCAAATGATCCTTGGCCTTGCAGCCTCGATCCTGCTGGTTCCCGGTGCTTTTGCGCAGAACCTGACCGTACCGTATGAAATCAAGAACGGTGTCGGCTACAACAAATCCGTCACCACGTCGGCCACGCATCCCGACGAGTACATCATCGACCTCGAAGCCTTCGTGACCGGTAAAGTAACCGTCGTAACCGGCTATAAGCCTGTTGACATTGCAATTGTGCTGGATAAGTCCGGATCGATGGAAGAAGCGGTCCCAAATACCTATATCCAGGAGAGCCATTTCAACTACTATTATGTGTATAACTCTAAGTCTCCTCTCTTTGCCTTCAGTCATGCGGATAATAAAGAATATAATTACTATTACAAGGATGGTGATGCATATTATAAGATAGAGACAATTAATGAAGAATATCGCGATACCCCAAATGGTGATAGAGTTCGTCGCTACATACTTCAGTTTAAAAAGAATGGCACAAATTATTTGATCGGTCCAGAGGGGCCAGTTCAGGCAAACGCCACTTATGCCTATACTAGCCAAATAACTGTTTGGACTGATGAGGGTAAGACTTGCTCTTTTACTAGAGCTCAGGGTGGTGCTAATGCTGCCACACAATGGTTCCCGAATGATAACGTGTATCGGTATAAATCCAGGATAGAGGTCTTAAAAGACGCGGTAAAGAATTTCGTGACATCGATTGCCTACTATGATACGCATGACTCTGAAGGAAAAACCGTCGCATCCGTCGGCCACCAGATTGCAATCGTTTCTTTTTCAAGT
>CADCRA010000129.1 GCA_902803715.1 uncultured Bacteroidia bacterium | reverse complement strand
TGACCTATCTGCCGGGCGATACCCTGAAAGTCCGTTTCACGCCGGGACTCCGCGCCGCGGACGGCGGCGCGCTCGACTATGAGGGCATGCCCGACCTGGAAGCCACCGTCTCTTGGGCGGAAGATGGCTTTGTCCTGTCGGACCTTCAAGTTGTGGAATAAGGCTCAGGATCCTTTCCTGACAGCACGGGAAAGATAGTCGCGGCACCACTGGGATAAGCCGCAGGCCTCGCAATGGGGTGCGCGGGCGGTACAGACATACCGTCCGTGTAGGATGAGCCAGTGGTGGGAAACCGCGCGGCGCTCGAGCGGAATGTATTTCTCGAGGTCGAGCTGGACGGCGCGGGGTGTCGTGCCGTCGGACAGGCCGAGGCGGTGGGAAACGCGGAAGACGTGGGTGTCGACGGCGATGACCGGCTGGTCATAGACGACGGATGCGATGACGTTGGCCGTCTTGCGGCCGACGCCGGGCAGGGTCATCAGGGCATCGATGCCGGAGGGGACCTGGCTGTCGAAATCGTCGATAAGTTTCCGGGCCATGGCGATCAGGTGCCGCGTCTTGGCATTGGGGTAGGAGACGCTGCGGATATAGGGATAGACCTCGTCGAACGTGGCGGCGGCCAGGTCGGCGGGGGTGGGGAAGCGCTCGAAGAGGGGAGGTGTGACCATGTTGACGCGGCGGTCGGTGCACTGGGCGGAGAGGATCACGGCGACGAGCAACTGGAAACTGGATGTATAGTGGAGTTCGGTCTCGGCGATCTCCATGTTCTCTTCAAACCACCGGACGACGGCGGCGAAGCGCTCTTTCTTTCTCATGACCGGATCAGATGGTGAGGTCGATGGGCTCGTCCTCGAGTTGTTCCGTGCAGGCTTCGTCCTTGCAGACGAAGGTGCGGCCCGGGTAGCGCTCGAAAATCGACCGGTTGTGGGTCACCATGACGACGGCGGTGCCTTCTGCGTTGATTCCGCGCAGCAGGTGCATGATGCCTTCGGCGGTCTCGCCGTCCAGGTTGCCCGTCGGCTCGTCGGCGACGATGACCTCGGGCTTGTTGAGCAGGGCGCGGGCGATGGCGATGCGCTGCTGCTCGCCGCCGGAAAGCTGGTGGGGCATCTTGTGGGCCTTCTTTTCCATGCCCACGTCTTTCAATACCTCCATGATGCGCTTGCGGATGGCCTCTTCATCCTTCCAGCCGGTCGCGCGGAGGACGAAACTGAGGTTGTCCTCGACGGTGCGGTCCATCAGGAGCTGGAAGTCCTGGAACACGACGCCCATCTTGCGGCGCAGGTAGGGGATGTCCTTGTCCCGGATGCCGGCGAGCTGGAAGCCGCAGACCTCGCCGGAACCCTTTTCGAGCGGGTTTTCGGCGATCATGGTGCGGATGATCGACGTCTTGCCGGTGCCGACTTTGCCGACGATGTAGACGAAATCGCCGGGGTGGACTTCCATGTCGAGGCCGTAGATGACGGTCGCCTCGCCGTTGAGGATGTCGGCTTTCTTGAAGGAGATGACAGGGGCATTCTTTTCCATGGCTGCAATCATTTGGCGCGATAATTGAGCGCTCAATTGACAAATATAATGGAAAAAATCTTTATTTTTGTCAAAATTATGCCCTCTTCTTTCCGCAGGCGCGGATCGGATGGCCAAAATGACTTGATATGAACCGAAAATCGATATCGGCGGCGGTCGCCGCCCTTCTCCTCGCTGCGGGTACGGCCGGTGCCCAGACCGGGACTCCGGCTTTCAACCATGCGATGGACCTGTACCAAAAAGGCCTTTTCGGGGAGGCCAGGGCGCTTTTCTCCGAGATGAAGGGGAATGACCCCGTCACGCAGGGATATGCGCTCCTGTGCGCCGAAAAGCTCAAGACGGACTATGCCGCAGAGCGGGACATCTACCTGGCGACATGGCCCTTCTCCGGCCTGGTTCCCGCCCTGCAGCTCCAGCACGGCCTCAACCTTTTCGATGACGGCGACTATGCCGGATCCTCCCGTGCTTTCGCGGACGTCCCCGTTTCCGGCGTCGCAGAGAAAGACCGGGCGGAATTTTTCTTCAAGCAGGCCTATGCGCAGTTCATGAGCGGCGATGCGGACGCGGCCCTGCAGGGCTTCTCGACCGTCGAGGCCATGCCCATGAACGCCTACACGGCTCCGTCCCGCTATACCACCGGCTACATCTGGTATGCCCGCGAGGACTTCAAACAGGCGCTTGACTGGTTCGAGCAGAGCGCCGAGGATCCCCGGTTCGAAGAGATCTCCAATTACTACATCATGGAGTGCCGCTTCATGATGAAGGATTATGCCTATGTCACCCGCCATGCCGCGGACATGTACGGCAAGGTTCCGGAAGAGCGGAAGCCGCACCTGGCCCGCATCATTTCCGAGGCCTACCTGATCCAGGGCGACGCCGGCCAGGCCCGGCGGTACTATGACAGCATCAAGAACGAGACCACCAAGGACCGCGGGGATTATTTCTATGCCGGCTCCCTGCTCTATGCCGTCCAGGATTATGCCGGCGCGATCGAGCAGTATTCCCTGATGCCGGAGCGGACCGACAGCCTCGGCCAGATCGCCAACTACCAGTTGGGTTACAGTTACATCCAGACCAAGAACAAGGTCGCCGCGCTGGATGCCTTCAAGGCCGCCTCCGACCAGGCCTGGGACCCGGCCATCCAGGAAGACGCTTATTTCAACTACGCGAAACTGAGTTTCGACATCAACAACAATCCCACTCCGTTCGAGACCTACATGCAGAAGTTCCCGAACGCCGACAAGGGGGAGCGGATCTACAGTTACATGGCCCTGGCGGCCCTGCACAACCATGACTACGCCGCCGCCGTCGCCGCGTATGACAACATCGAGGAACTCGACCCGGGCCAGATCAGCAACTACATGAAGGCCAACTATCTGCGTGCCAACCAGTTGATCCGCAACGGATCCTGGCGCAACGCGGTGGCCTGCCTCAAGGCCGCGGCCTACTATTCCGACCGCCATTCCGGGTTCAACCAGCTCAGCCGCTACTGGCTCGCCGAATCCTATTTCCGCGACGGCAACTACGCCGAAGCCCGCTCCGTCTACAACGACCTGTACAACCTCTCCGCGCTGGACAACCGGCCGGAAGGCAAACTGATCCCGTACAACATCGCCTATACCTATTTCCAGGAAGGCAATTACGGCATGGCCGACAAGTGGTTCGGCGACTATGCCGCCGACCCGTCCGCCCTCTACCGGAAGGACGCGATGGTCCGCCAGGGCGACTGCTACTTCCTGACGAAACAGTACACGAACGCCGTCAAGAACTACAATGCGGCGATTGAGGCCTATGATTCCGCCGACGACCTCTATCCGGTCTACCAGGCCGGTCTTTCCTACGGCCTGTCCAACCAGCCGTCCAAGAAGATCGAGGTCCTCTCCCGGGCCCGCAAGGCGTCCCCGTCCGCTCCGTTCTATGCCGACGCGATGTATGAACTCGGCCGCGCCTATGTCGCCGGCGGCCAGAGCGACAAGGCCACGGATGTCTTCCAGAGCCTGATGAAGAACAGCCGCGACAGCAGCGCCATTGCCCGGTCGCTGATCGAACTCGGCATGATCTCCCGCAACAGCGCGAAATACGACCAGGCCCTCGTCTACTACAAGCAGGTCGTCGAGAAGATGCCGGACAGCGGCTATGCCGACGACGCCCTCCTCGCAATCGAGTCGATCTACCAGACCAAGCAGGAGCCGGAGACCTATCTGGCCTATGTCGAAGGCCTCGGCCGGACCCCGGTCCGCAGCGACGCCGAACGCGGCGAGATCCTCTTCAACGGCGCCGAGCAGATCTTCCTGGCCGGCAATTACCAGAAGGCCCTGACCTCCCTGCAGGCCTATGAACAGCGGTATCCGGCGGGTGCGTCCATCCTGACGGCGGACTTCTACATCGCCGAATGCTACCGCCAGTTGGACATGAAGGAGCAGGCTTGCGACTACTACAAGAAGGTGCTCAACGGCGGCGAGGGAGCGTTCCTCGAGAATTCCGCCCTCCAGTATGCCCGGCTTTCCTATGGCATGGAACGCTTCGAGGACGCTGTCGAAGGCTATGAATTCCTCTCCGAAATCGCCCGCATCGAGAGCAACCGCCATGTCGCCGCCCTCGGCCTGATGCGCTCCGCCTACGGGGCCCGTTCCGCCGAGGCCGCCGTCCGTTATGCCGACCGGGTCCTCCTCGATACGGCCAGCAGCGACGCCGAGAAACGGGAAGCCGAATATGTCAAGGCGAAGTCTTACCTGGCCCAGGGCCAGCGCGCCGACGCCTTCCAGCTGATCAACAAACTCGCCAAGCAGCCTTCCACCGCGGAGGGCGCCGAAGCGGCGTATCTCCAGATCCAGGACAGTTACGATCAGGGTCTCTTCGCCGATGTCCAGAACAAGGTCTTCGCCTTCTCCGAGAAGGCCGGCGACCAGACGTACTGGCTGGCCAAGGCCTTCCTCCTGCTGGGCGACTCCTATGTCGAGCAGGAAGACTACCGCCAGGCCCGTGCGACCTTCGAGAGCATCCGCGACGGGTATGACAACAAGGAAGACGACATCCTTGACAATGTCACCCTGCGCCTGAAGAAACTTTCCGAAATGAATCAGTAAGGTTATGAAAAGATATATAGCAATCTCCGCGATAGCGCTGGCGGCCGCCGTGACGGCCGGGGCACAGAACCTCAATCCGACGGTCGAAGTGACCAACCAGTTCGAGGGAAAGGTCATGGAAGTGGCGAAGCCGGTCGTCGACATGGACGTGCCGGACAGCCTGCTCCGCTTCGACCTTGACTTCGATTACTCCGTCTTCGATACGCCGTACAAGGGCGCGTATGAATTCTCTCCGTACCTGCTGGACATCCGGCCGGAAGCCGAAGCGACCGGGGGCCGGAAACTGTACCTGAAAGCGGGGGCCGGCTACTCCCTGCATCCGACCCTGGACCTGGTATTTACACCGGAACTGAACATCCCGCTGCAACTGAATGTTTATGCACAGCACCGGTCTTATTTCGGAGACTACAAGGTCCGTCTCGGCGACTGGAGCCGGGACTTCAAGGGGTATG
This sequence comes from uncultured Bacteroidia bacterium, assembly GCA_902803715.1. Classification (GTDB taxonomy): domain Bacteria; phylum Bacteroidota; class Bacteroidia; order Bacteroidales; family UBA932; genus Cryptobacteroides. The sequence goes on along the minus strand of CADCRA010000129.1, from coordinate 2,825 downwards.
ACGCCAAGACCCGGGCCGGGGTGGACGGACGCTTCGATTTCAAGGACGGTGCCCTCACGTTCGATGTCGGTTACTACGGAATCCATACCAAGGAAGGGGATGCGACCATGCCGGGAAAGGAGTTCTCGGACGATGAGACCGCCGGTTTCAATGCCCTCGACCTCAAGGCCCGCGTACGGAGCATCAACGATGCCAGCGAGTATTTCCTGTATGACGCGGCGTTGTCTTTCCGGGCCGGAAAGCAGGCGTCTAATCTCCGGGATAAATTGAATGTCAATGATTTCGTATTTGACGGAACCTTCGGACCCGTGCTCAGCGACAAGATCCGCATCCTGATGGATGTCCATGTCGGGATCAACGCCTACAGCGGTCTTTTCTCTACGCATACCGGTACGGCCTGGCTGGCGCCCAAGTATGTCTGGACTTATGACCGGTGGCGGATTTCCGCCGGTGCGCGCCTGGCCACGACGCTCCATTCCTCGAACGAGTGGATGGGTTTCGCTCTGGGAACGAGGAAGAGTCAGCGGATTTATCCGGACGCCCGCGTCGGGTATGAAGCCTTGGCAGACCGGTTGAATCTTTATGCAGAATTGACGGGCGGTGACCATGTCTGGTCCTACTCGGAGATGAAGGAAGACAACCATTTCTTCAGTCCGGTCAACGGCCGCGGCCTCGTCGCCCTTTCGGACAATTCGGTCGAGCATTTCCGCCTGCGGGCCGGCGTGCAGGGCAACATCGCCGCCAAGTTCCGCTATGACCTTTCCGCGGGTTATGCCATCATCTCGAACGGTCTGCTGGACGCCGTCGTCCCGGTCTGGGACCTCGGCATGGGCGATTCCGCCCGGGAGATCAACCGGCCTTTCGATGGTACGCGGGACTACCTGCTTCCGTCTATGGCGTATGCCAACTACTCCCTCTTGTTCGTGAAGGGCTCCTTCGCTTATGATGCGAAGCCGGTTTCCGTCCGCGGCGGGTTCAACTACGGCTCCCCGAAACTGAAGGATTTCACGGTGGGATTCCCGCCGTCCAAGTCGGCGGAACTGGCTGTCCGCTACAACTGGCATGACCGGATATCCTTCGCCGTGAGCGCGGAAGGCGTCGACAAGCGCAGCGGCAAGGTGGCGAACATCGCGGATCCGGTGGTGATTCCGGGCTTCGTCAACCTCGGCCTGCAGGGCGAGTTCGCCTTGACGCGGAAACTCTCCGTCTGGGCCCAGGCGGGCAATCTGATGAACCAGAACATCCAGCGTCACCCGCTGTATCCGGAAAGCGGGATCCATTTCACCGGAGGCCTCATTTTGAACCTGTAATAGGCGGTCCGAAATTAGGAAAACAGACTTTTTTTCACTATATTTGTGCGTTTTATGGGGATGCCTGTAAAACGCACTTTTTGTAGCGCAATTAAAGACTGAAAAATGATAGAGAACGAAGAGATGAAACAGGCCGAAGAACAGTATTCGGCGAGCAGTATCCAGGTTTTGGAAGGCCTTGAGGCCGTCCGCAAGCGTCCGTCCATGTACATCGGCGACGTCAGCGAGCGCGGTCTCCACCATCTGGTCTACGAAGTGGTCGACAACAGCATCGACGAAGCGATGGCCGGATTCTGCAACGACATCCAGGTCTGGATCAATGAAGACAATTCCATCACCTGCCGCGACAACGGCCGCGGTATCCCGACGGGCATGCATCCGAAAGAGCACCGCAGCGCCCTCGAGGTCGTCCTGACGGTCCTCCATGCCGGCGGCAAGTTCAATAAGGACAGTTACAAGGTTTCCGGCGGTCTGCACGGTGTCGGCGTGTCCTGCGTCAACGCCCTGTCCGACCTGCTTGTCGCGGAAATCCACCGCGAAGGAAAGATCCATGTCCAGAAATACAGCAAGGGAAAGCCCCTCGGCCCGGTCGAAGTGACCGGCACGTGCGAGGATACCGGCACCCAGATCTCCTTCCATCCGGATCCGACGATCTTTACCCAGACGACCGTCTACCGGTATGACACCCTCGCCGGCCGCCTGCGTGAACTGGCGTACCTCAACAAGGGTATCCGCATCACCCTGACCGACCGCCGCGAACTCGTCGACGAGTATAAGGCGGACGAGAACGGCGACAGCAAGCCGACCGGCCGCCAGGTCTTCCGCAGCGAAACCTTCTATTCCCAGGAAGGCCTCAAGGAGTTCATCGAATACCTCGACGCCGGTGCCCAGGAACTCATTCCGGAACCGGTCTGCGTCACTTCCGACAAGATCATCCCGATCGACATCGCCCTGCAGTACAACACGGGCTACAGCGAGAAGATCTACTCCTACGTCAACAACATCCATACGATTGAAGGCGGTACGCACCTCCAGGGCTTCAAGATGGGCCTTTCCCGTGCGCTCCGCAACTATGCCGACAAGAACAACCTCCTGGCGAAGGCCAAGGTCGAACTCGCTCCGGAAGACTTCCGCGAGGGCCTGACCGCCGTCATTTCCGTCAAGGTCGCCGAACCGCAGTTCGAAGGCCAGACGAAGACCAAGCTCGGCAATACCGAAGTGACATCCGCCGTTTCCCAGGCGACGTCCGCCGCGATGGACCAGTACCTGGAGGAGAATCCGAAACTGGCGAAGACCATCGTCGAGAAGGTCGTCCTCGCCGCCACCGCCCGCCAGGCGGCGCGCAAGGCGCGTGAAATGGTGCAGCGCAAGACGGTCATGACCGGCGCCGGCATGCCGGGCAAGCTGGCCGACTGCTCCGAGCGCAACCCGGAACTGTGCGAACTCTTCCTCGTCGAGGGTGATTCCGCAGGCGGTACCGCCAAGCAGGGCCGCGACCGCCGCATCCAGGCGATC
>CADCRA010000128.1 GCA_902803715.1 uncultured Bacteroidia bacterium | reverse complement strand
TACCCATCTCTGGGGTGCCAAACGGATCGCCCGGTCCAATGCCGAACAGTGCGAACTGCTGGTCCAGTCGATGATGAACAAGATCCGGGAAGAGAATCCTTCTATTTACGAAAAACTCCGCAGACTCGGTTGAGCCGCGGAGTTTTGTTTTATCTGTCAGCCATTTATTCGGCGGGAGCGGCTTCGGCCGGAACTTCTTCCGGAACCGGGGCAGCTTCGGTGGCGGGGATTTCTTCGGCCGGGGCTTCCGGTGCGGGCTCGACCTGCTCGGTCTGGGCCTTCTTCTTTTTCAGGAAGTCCAGCTTGTCGGTGAAGAAGTACAGGCCCGCGAAGGCGAGGGCGGCCAGGATCAGCAAGGTCCAGAGGAAGGTCCGGATCCGGCCCTTGCGGCGCTCTGCGGGATCGACGGCTTTCAGCCGCGGGAACTTGGCCAGACTGGTCAGGGTCGAACCGAACTTGATGTTGACGAAGGAAGAAGCGTTGATGGCCCAGCCGTTGGCGTTGAGCATCGGGCCGAGATCGCGTTTCTTGAGCTTGCGCCAGGCCATGAACATGGACGGACCGGAGATGACGAGCATGATGGCGGCGAGGATCAGGAGGATTTTCCAGAAACTCAGGGCCATGACCCCCTTGAAGATGCTGACCAGGGCGGTGGAGAGGTAGGCGACGGCCATGCCGATCGCGGCGAAGATGCCGGCGAATTTGGCGATGTCGAAACTGGACGGCTTCGGTGCGGCGGCCGCTCCGCCGGCAACCGGCGCCGAGGTGGCGCTGTCGGCGCTGGCAGTCAGGCTGGCCAGGGACTTGTCGTTCTTCTCGGACGCGGCCTTGTTGACTTTGTCGGAGATCCACCGGCCCACTTTCTTGTACGGGGCCCAGAAGGCCTGGCGGACGCTGATCGGGTTGTCCACGATCTTGGTGACGGTGGCGTCCCAGTCGACGCCGTCGCGGTCGTAGAAGACCGCATTGCGGCCGACGCGCAGGTCATCCACGTCTCCGGCGGTCAGGACGGCGGCGATGTCCATGGACTTGCCGAGTTTCTTGGAATGGCAGGCGCAGTAGAGGATGTACATCCCGCTGAGTCCGGCCATGTCGGCGTGCTTGCCCATGTCCTGGACCCGGATGCAGAGATCGGTGGACCGCTGGTCGATGTAGAGCCGTCCGGCCTGGAAGATCGCCTTGACTTCCGGTTTCATGTCATAGAAGTCACTGAAAACGACGTAGTTGTTGAGGAACCGGTAGAAGTTCTTGTAGAGCCGGAGGAGTTTGTCGACGGATTCGATGGAGAGCGCCTCCGCTTCGAGGGCCTTGTCCTGCTCCACCAGGGAGAGCAGGTCTGCCTTGCGGTCTTCTTTCAGGATTTCCGTGACGGCTTCCAGGCCGAGTCCTTCGACTTCGGCACCTTTCTTTTCGCCCATCCACGCGGTGTAGGGAGCGAATTTCGCCAGGATGCCGAGCCATTCGGCCTCCGTGATGCCCTTCTTGCCCGGGCACGCTGCGTCCAGGACCAGGGATTTCAGGGTGTCGAACGCTCCCTGCCAGGCCGGGTTGAGGCCGCCGTCCAGCGGAAGGATCTGCTCGCGGGTCGGACGGGCGAGGGGATAGGTGGCGATTTCATCGGCATGGAGCGAGAGGTTCTCGCCGCTGATGGCGCCCAGTTTCTCGGCGGACACGTCGACGGCGGCGGAAACCCCCTCGTCGAAGGAGATGAGTTTGCAGCGCATGAAGTAGTCGGCGATCTTGTCCTTCAGGGCATTGCAGGCGTCGAGCGCGGCGGCGGTGCCGTCTCCGAACGGGAAGACTTCCTTGCCGGCGGATTCTTTCCAGGCCTTGAAGTCTGCGGCAGCGGCATAGAAGGCTTCGATATGGTCAGCGGTGATGCCGTCGGCGCCGCTGCGGTCCGTGGCCTTTCCGATGGTCTCGGAAATGGTCGTAATCAGTGCGGCAAGTTTCTCATCGGCGCCGGCGGAGGCCGGAGTGATGATGCCGTCGCCGTTGAAACGGGTTTCGGCGAAGATCTTGGTATTGTCCGCCGTGTCGTCCAGGCAGATGCTTTCCTTCTCCAGTTTCAGGTTCGACAGGATCTGCCGGGCGGAAGAAAGCAGTTTCGCGCCGTTTTCATTGTCCGTGTTGAAGGCGTCGAACGGAATCTCGTTGTCGCCTTTCAGCAGGTCATCGGGATTTTTCAGGATGCCGGTCAGCCACTGGGCGGTGGCGATGACCTCGTCGACGCGGATCTTTCCGTCCCCGTCTCCGTCAATCAGTTCCAGGGTTTTCTGGTCGAATTCCAGGCCGTTGACCGGGCAGCTGAGCACCGTCCAGAGTTTGCGGTCCAGTTCGCCGAGGTGGGCGATGTCTGCACCGGATTCAACCTTGATGCGGGCAGCTCCGCCTACGGAGCTGAATTTCCAATTGTAATCGCTCATATATCAATGTGTTTGTAATCTGTTCAGTCCTTTTTGGATGCGGGCGATCCCTTCTGTCAGCAAAGATCGCGGACAAGCCAGGTTGATGCGGATGAATCCTTCCGTCCCGTACATCGTGCCGGCGTTGACCCAGACTTTCTCTTCCCGAAGGAGGTTCTCTTCGATGGTCTCGGAGGGAATGCCGAGGCTGCGGCAGTCGACCCAGGCCAGATAGGTCCCCTCCAGTTTGCAGACCGGGAATCCGGACAGGTTCCGGAGCAGGCAGTCCAGATTGCCGGCGAGGTACCGGTTCAGTTGCTCCAGCCAGTCGGCGCCTTCATCGCTGTAAGCGGCCTGCAGGGCGATGACGCCGAAGGGGTTGACATCGCAGACTTCGTTGATGTTGATGGCCCGGTCGATCCGGCGGCGCCAGTCGGGATTGTCGGTGACGATGTTCGCGATCTGCAGGCCGGCGATGTTGAAACTCTTGCTGGGCGAGCAGAGGGTGATGCTGCCTTCCCGGTTGCCGGGCAGGGAAGCGTAGGGGGTATACCGGTAGCCCGGCATGACGATTTCGCAGTGGATCTCGTCGCTGACGACGATGACTCCGTGACGGCGGGCGATGGCGCCGACCTGCATCAGTTCCTCCGGGGTCCAGACGCGGCCGGCCGGGTTGTGGGGGTTGCAGAGCAGCAGGAGTTTCGCGGCAGGATCGGCGCATTGGCGCTCCAGGTCTTCGAAGTCGAACCGGTAGGTCCCGTTCTCATGGATGAGCGGACTGTCGGCCATCTGGCAGCCGTTGTTCCGGACCGAGGAGAAGAAACAGTTGTAGACCGGGGTCTGCAGGATGACCTTGTCTCCGGGAACGGTCAGGGCCTTGATGACGGCCGACAGGGCGGGAATGACGCCGGAGGTATAGAGGATCCAGTCCCGCTCGATCTTCCAGCCGTGGCGGGTGCCGAACCAGCGGATGACGGCTTCATAGTAGCTGTCAGGAACCTGGGTGTAGCCGAAGATGCCGTGGTCGACCCGCCGCCGGAGGACGTCGGTGATGCAGGGGGCCACCTGGAAATCCATGTCGGCCACCCAGAGGGGAATGATGTCGTCTCCGCCTTCTCCGAAGGGCGGACGGGCGTCCCATTTGTAGGCGTTCGTGCCGCGGCGCGGCGTAATCCGGTCGAAATCGTATGTCATGGTCCGTTATCCGATCTTGATGTCGCAGTCGGCCGGGGCCTTGATGTTCTTGTCGAGAATCAGTTCTCCGCAGCTGTCGACGCGGATGGAACCGGTCTTCGGGTTCTTGATCGACGGGATGTGACCCTTGATGGTCGCCTGGATGCTGCTGTATTCGAAGGCGAGGTCGGCATCGTCGCCGAAGGTGCAGTCTTCCAGGACCAGTCCTTCCGCATAGCAGAGCGGCTGGCTGCCGGTGATGTGGCAGCGGACCAGCCGGAGGTTGCGGGAATGCCAGCCCAGGAATTCACCGTTGATGACGGAGTCGTAGACGGTGACATTGTCGGTCTCCCAGAAAGCGTCCTTGGTGTTGAGGACGGAATCATGGATTTCGACGTTGCGGGACCACTGGAAAGAGTAGTTGCCGCCGAGTTGGAAGTTGCGGATGACGATGTCATGGCAGTTCATGAAGATATAGTCGGCGCGGTCGGCGCGGACGTTGTCCAGCTCGATGTGGCCGCAGTGCCAGAAGGTTTCGGAAGCGGCGTCGATGATGACGTTGCGGAGCTTGATCTGCTCCATCTCGCGGAACATCTTCGGGGCGTCGATGACGGTATCTTCCATCAGCAGGTCCCGGGAATACCACAAGGCCGCGCGGGCGCCGACCGTGAAGATGCAGTCCCTGACGACGAAATGGTCGCAGCACCAGAAAGGATACTTGCCTTCGAACTGGCAGTGGACGGCCGTGATGTTGGCCGTCTCCTTGAGGGCGGATTCGCCCGCATGGATCTTGACATTTTCCAGATACAGGTCCTTTTCACAGTACAACGGCCGTTCGCCGCCGAATTCCTGATTTTTAATCTCTTTCATAGTTTTATGATTCTTGTTTTATAAAATACATGGAATGCATCCATTTGGTCCCGCTGATCCGCCAGATGAAGAGCAAGCCTCTGACATTCAACTCGATGCACATGGCGATCCAGTAGCCTGTCAGGCCATATATCGGGGTCAGGAAGATGGCCGGGATGATGCGGACAGCCCACATACTGCCCAGGTTGAGCAGGCTGGGGATGGCTGTGTCGCCTGCACCGACGCAGGCGCCGTAGGCGACGATGGAAGCGGCATAGCCAGCTTCCGCGAAGGCTTCGATCCGGAGGACTTTGGCACCGAGGGCGACGACGTCGGGATCGGAACTGAGCAGAGACATCAGCTGCGGGGCGATCAGCCACATGACGACGGCCAGGACGACCATCATGCCGATGCCCAGGGCCATGGTAATGCGCGAGAAACTCCGGACCAGATCCTTGCGGTGTGCGCCGAGGCTCTGGCCGATGAGGGTCGTGGCGGCGTCGCCCATGCCGTATCCCGGCATGTATACGAAACTCTCCGCGGTAATGGCGAACGAGTTGGCTGCGATAGAGACCGGACCCAGCGGCGCGACGATGACGGTGCTGGCGATGTGGGCGCCGCGCATGATGACATTCTGCACCCACATCGGTCCCGTGATGCCGAAGGCGTTCTTGAGGCAGGTCGCCGTGGGCCGGAAGGAACCTTCTTCTTTCGTGACGGCCAGTTCCGGGGAGCGGACCAGCAGGAAATACAGCATCATGCACGCCGTGACCAGTTCCGCCAGGCCGGTTCCGAGGGCGGCGCCGCGGACGCCCATCCCGGCTCCGGGTACGGTCATGCTGGCGCCGAGCAGGGAAATCTCCCGGGTCGGGAAGATCAGCAGGAAATTGAAGATCACGTCAAGGACGCACATCATCACGTTCAGCATGCTGGGCAGTTTCATGTTGCCGCTGCATTGCAGCATGCTGCTGCCGAAGAAACTCAGTTGCATCGCCGGGAGGAAGAGGACATAGGTCCGGAAATAGCCGGAGGCGTCCGGGATGATTTCCGGGCTGCCGCCGAGCCAGCGGGGAAGCGGGCCGGAAATCGACAGCCCGGTCAGGGACAGGCACAGGCTGAAGAGGATGACGCTGGTCAGTCCCTGCCGGAGCACTTTCCGGGCCCCGTGGAAATCATTGGAACCGATCAGGTGGGCGACCTGGACGGAGAAACCCTGGGATGTCGCCATGGCGAAACCGCCGAAGATCCAGGTCGTGGTGGAAACCAGTCCGATCGAAGCGGAAGGGCCGGCGCCGAGGCTGCCGACCATTGAGGCGTCGATGAACTGGAGCAGGACGGAGGCCAGCTGGGCGAGGATGGCAGGTCCGCAAAGCAGCAGGGTCAGTTTGACCTGCTGCGCCAGGGACAGGGGCATTCCGCCCCGGATCCGCCCCAGAAGAACGTCCTTGTTTTCCGCCGTCTGCATCATTCCGAATAATCCTACAAAGTTAGTCATTCTCTGCGGATTTCGGAACGTTTCGGTTCAACTTGGTGTTTGAAAGATCTGATATTGGGAAAAAACGGAAAAAGTCTTGTAATTGAGTGAATTTATTTGCATATTTGCTGCGCAATAGATAAACGCATTTGCGTTGTTTCATATTGGTTAGTTATCAGTTAGTGGTTATTAGTTAAGCAAGGGGTCGCCGTGATGGTGACCCCTTGCCATTTTTCTGTGGAGATGGGCGGACTCGAACCGCCGTCCAAACGCCGCACCAGGCAGCTTTCTACATGCTTATTCTTCCTTTGGTTGTCGGCCGGAGCCTGCCGGAAGACGGGCTAACCACGGCTTATCCCCTGAATCTTAGTGAGGTGTAGGGGAGTCCCCCTCACGCATCCGGTTTGAATGATACCCCTTGATCGGAACAGAACCGGCCTAAAGCCCGAGGGATACTCGTCGGCGACGCAGCCTTGGCGTCGCGGATTAAGCTAATTGACTGAGTCTAATTAGGCAGCGAGTGCATAGTTGTTGTTGCCAACTGAATTTAACGAGGTTCAGTTTTTACGGGCCGCCCCACAGAGCCCGGCATGCTTACTGTCCGACATCAACGCTGTCAAAACCAAAACATCCCCATGTTTCTGTCAGATGCAAAACGCTGTCCGAACGTTGCAAATGTACGCAATCTTTTGCGATTCGCCAACAAAAGCGGTACATTTGCATGATACAAGAACAATACCATGCGAACGAAGAACTTCAGGATCCTTGCCCTTTGCGCGCTGTCCGTCCTGACGGCCTGCGGCGGGGCGAACGGAACGACACCGGATCCGGACGGGGAAGGCCGGGAAGAAACCGTAACCCTGACCGCGAAGGTCAGCCAGCATACGACGGAAGTCCTGGAAGCGCTCAAGAAAGCTTCCGTCGACGTCAAATGGGTGCAGGTCGGGAATGAGACCCGCAACGGCATGCTGTGGGATGCCGGCCGCCTGTGGACCGACAAGGGAGACATCGCCGACGGCTGGAAGCATTACGCCCAGCTCAGCAACGCCGGTTACGATGCGGTCCGGAAGATCTATCCGTCCGCCAAGGTCATCGTCCACCTCAACAATGCCTACGAAGACAACGGCTGGTGGTTCCGGAAATTCAAGGAAGCCGGCGGAAAGTTTGACGTCATCGGCCTTTCCCATTACCCGATGGCGGACAACTGGTCCGGAAACAGCAAACTGACGGCCGACGAGTGCAATGCATTGGCCATCAGTCATATCAAATCGCTCGCATCGACCTTCTCCTGCGATGTCATCGTGACCGAGGTTGGCGTCAAACCGGCCCAGATGGCCCAGGCGCAGGCTTGCCTGTCTTCGTTCATGGACGCGGCGCGGGGGATTGCCCGCTGCGCCGGTGTCTTCTATTGGGAGCCGGAAGTGGACGGTGTCTGGAAACCGGCCCGATACAATGCGCTGAGCTGGGGCGCCTATGACATGGGAGCGTTCGGAAAAGACGGCAGGCCGACAGCCCTGCTGGACAGCTTCAAGACAGCCCGGGAGGGTTGGGCCCGCGGGGCCGATGTCAGCTGGGTCACGGAGATGGAAAAGGACGGCCGTACCTTCCAGTCTGCGGACGGGAAGACCGGCGACCTGTTCCGGATCCTGAAAGACCTGGGCATGACGGCCGTCCGCCTGCGGGTCTGGGTCGACCCGGACGGGGGCTGGTGCGCAACCGATGATGTCGTCGCCAAGGCGCGTCGGGCCTCCGAGGCCGGCCTGGACATCATGATCGATTTCCATTACAGCAGTTTCTTCGCCGATCCTTCCCGCCAGGATATTCCTGCGGCCTGGAAGAATCTTCCCCTATAGGGTCAGGCAGACCGTTTCTCCTTCTTCCCAGTTTCCGATGATGATGCGGAGACGCTGGTGGACGTAGTCGATGTCGAACAGGATATCGGCCAGGTCCTCTGCTTCCCAGTCATATCCCGCCTTGCGCATCCATTGCCCGAGCGGCAGGTAGTCCGCCCGTTCCTTTTCGTCATAGATGGCGATCCGTACTTCCGTATCGGGGTGGTGCCGCAGCAGATCGAAACGGAACAGGTTGTCCGCCACCTGCCGGACGGGAAACACGAGTTCCCCGGGTACCGGCGCCAGGTCCGCCAGGTCGATGCCGCAGCAGTCGCTTTCAACATAGAACTGGTAGGGGTAATGCGTGTCCGGTCCGATGTCGACCCGCAGGGTCACGCGGGCGTATTGCTTGTGCGGGACGGCGGTGACCCAGGCGGTCTCTCCCCGGCAGTCGACTTCCGCCCGGAAGGCTTGCAGGCTGTCCGGCTGGCTTCCGGCCGGAACGATGAGCCGGCTGCCGGACAACTGTCCTTCCCGCTGCCCGCTCCAGACCGATGTCCCGACGATCCCCTTGGCGACATGCCGGTGCAACGTGTCCCGGACAGGGACTTCTTCCTGGCTGGCGTCCAGGCCGTCCCACAAGGCGACAAGGGCCTTCCTCCCGTAAGGCGAGAAGGCGGTCAGGTCCATGTCCAGGCGGCAGGGACAGTGCTCCCGCTCTTCCCGGATGGAACAGGACAGCAGGGTCAGGATTCCGGCTAAGATGAGTTTGCTGAATTTCATATGAGAGGCGTTTGGGAAAAGCCCCGGGTACATCCCTGCAGCCGGGGGCATGAATTGCAGATGGATAAAAAAATCAGATGGTCTCCGTGATGACGGCACCTTCCCTCCAGGGGTGGATGGTGACGGTCGCGTTGACGGTTCCCTTTCTGGGTACTTCGTCGGGATCTTTCGATCCGAGGCTGGCGATGACCAGTTCCACTTCGTAAGCCGTATTGCGCTTGACGGTCGGAAGGGTGACGGGGTAATAGCAGGTTTCGCCGCCGATTTCCGCAGTGATGACCAGCCGGGTCTGTTCTTCCTTGAAAGAGCCGTCGGCTTCGAACCGGTCTTCGGTCGTCGGATTGGGGTAGCCGTAGAACCGGTAGGGCGAAGGGATGGACAGGCTGCTTCCGTTGGCGACCGTCGTTCCGATGGTCCGGAAGGTAAGAGCTTCCGCCGTCGCTTTCGCTCCGGCGCTTCCGTCGATGATGGTGCCGGCGTCCGTGCGGCCTTTCTTGTTGTACCATTCCAGCGGTTCCGCCGTGCCGCCGATGTTCTGGTTGGCAACGACGTTGGTCAGCATAACGCTCTTGACCGTCACCTTGTCGTAGGCGGCCGGCAGCGCGACCTCGACCTTTGTCAGGGAAATGCGGGCGGCGAACCGTTCCACCGTTACCGTGCAGGGTTTCTCCTGCGAAACGGCCACCTCGCATTCCTGGTTGCCCGCCATGATGAAGGCGCCGGTCCCGTCTCCCGTGGAATTGTCTTCCAGAACGGTCTTGAGGGCCTTGAGATCGGCTTCCCGGATGACCGTCCCGAGATCCGGTCCGTTGATGACGGCCCAGACATCCTTTGTCCCGGTCGTTACGGACAGTTTGATGCCTTCGAGCGCCGTGCCGGCCGGATAATACAGGTTCAACTGTCCCTTTTCGTCAAAAACGAGGATGTCCACTTTCCGTACACGGGTTTCATACGTTTCCGCCGTGATGTCCGGCGTGGCGGCTTTGGTACCAGGCAGGCCCGGATCGACATGGATCAGCAGGGTCCCTGTTTCCTCCGGGACGGCAGGTGCGGCTTCTTTCCGGCAGGCCGGAAGCAGGATGGCGGCCAGGACCGCCAGGCATAGGAATTTTGTTCTCATGATTCGTTGGTTTTATGGAAAATCAATAAAAAGTATCTTCTTCCGGTTCGCGGTTGAGGCCGTACCGGGCGATCAGGGCGGAGATTTCCGGGTCCAGATTGCCGCGGTGGACATACGACGGGTCCCGTTCGCAGGCCCGCAGATAGGCTTCGACGGCGCTCCGGTCGTCCCCCTGGCGGGCATGCAGGATGGCGGTCATGTAAAGGACGGGCGGTGTCCGCTCCAAATCCTTGAGGATGTCCATGGCCGAGGCGTTGTAGTCCAGGCAGAGGTAGGCGACGGCCGTGTTGAAATCCCGGTACGGCCGCAGCAGGGTGACGGCCTGTTCATAGTCGCGGTCCCGGATCGCCTGGACGCCACGCTGGTAGACCGTATCGGGCACGGTCGTGTGGATGGTGTCCTGGACCATTCCCTTGCGGCTCAGGTGGAAGTCGAACCGGACGGTCCGCAGGCGGGGATAGACCTTCTCCCGCAGGTACCGGTAGTAGGGTTCCGTCTGCAGTCCGGCTTCCCGCCGGTCCGGTTCCCGGATCTGGCGCAGGGAACGGTAGGAGGCCTTTCCCTCGCCGTTCAGGAGGCTGTCCCGCTCGACCATCTGGTCCAGCGCCGACCAGTTTTCGGCTTCATGCCGTGCGATGAAACGGATGTCCTCCGCCCGTCGCTGCCGGCCGTAGGCGTCTTCCAGGTCCAGCACGATGCCTTCTTCCCGGCGGACGGAATCGGCAATCTCCTGCAGGACCCGGCTGAAATAACCGGAAACCGAGGCGGACCGTTGCCGGGCGAGCCGTTCGTTGGAGCGGTATTCGCCTTCCGACGAGCAGGATGCGGTCACGACGATCGAGTCGATGGCGTAGGTGTCGCTGACGGCCAGTTCCCGGAGATTGTCCCGGATCCGTCCGATCTCCTCGGCGTTGCCGTCCAGTTTGAGGTCGATGGCGGAACTGCCGGAAGCGAAGTCGATGTAACAGGCCGTATGGGCCTCCGCCTTGCGCTCCACGATCCGTGTCAGGTACCGTTCCACGGGAGCGGCGAAGGAACTCAGCGAGCTGATGTAAAACGTCAGGGGATCGCTTTGCGGAACCCGGTAGATGCGGCGGTCCTGCTCGAAAATGTCTCCCCGGAGCCGGATGTCGACCTTCCGCAGCTGCGGCCGGATGTGGACCGGCTGGACGTAACTGTAGATGAAATCCTGCTCCGGGCCGGTCATGACCGTGTCCAGACGCAATCCTTCCGTCACGATCGGGACCTTGACGTAGCGGTTGAACATCTGCCCCTTCCGGGCGATCCTGCGGTCGTTCCTCCGGATCTTGTACCGGAGCTTGTAGTGTTCCACGGCCTGTTGCTGGGTCACTCCGTAGACAGAGGCGAACGTCTCGTCGCTGACCAGGGAGGTGTCTTCACGGAACCGGTACAGTTCCGGGATATTCCGCCGGATAAACAGTTCCAGCTGCCGGGCATTGAGAAAGAGGGTCGAATCCGAAATGATCGAATCCAGGAAACGCTGGTAGTGCTGGTAGCCCCGCAACTGGGCTTTCCGGTAGGCGTCGCCGGTGATGACGACCGGATCCAGCGGGATTGTTTCGTCCAGGACCTCCATCTCCGGATAGAATTTGAGCTGCCACCGGCTGTCCTGCATTTCCCGCGGGACCCGTACTTCGAAACGCAGGTCGACCTTGCCGGCCCTTTCCGCTACATTGCGGAACCGGGCGGTGACCCGGGCGGCCTGCAGGACATCCGTCGCGACCATCTCGCCGTCGATGTCCTTGACCGCGCGCATGATCAGCACCTCCTTGCCCTGTTCATCGGTGACGGTCAGGGTGTCCCTGCGCAGCTCCCCGAGATCGATTTCGGGGACGGCGGGGCCGTCATCGAGGGCGAGGGTGACAGGATGGTCTTTCAGCTGGCCGACTTTCCGCTGCATGCTGCATGCGCATGCCAGCAGGATCATCAGGACGGTAAGGATCGTTCTTTTCATGGCCTTACATGGATGGTGTCAGCATGATTTCCGGGTCCAGCAATTCGACCCGGCTCGCCTTGACTTCGATTTCCTGTTTGTCCACCCCTTCGGAAGTCGTATAGTTCCGGGTGCGGATGCGCCCGAATACCCGGATCGGGGATCCTTTGCAGATCCGGGTCAGGTCCGGCATCCCTTTCCCTTCCCAGGCAGAGCACATGAACCATTGCGTATCGATGACAGGATTGCCGTCGCGGCCTTTGTAGGCGTAGGAGGTGGCAACGGAGAAATTGGCGACCAGGGTTCCTCCGACAATGTTGGTACGGACGTTTCCGACCAGTCCGATGATTTCGATTTTGTTGATCTGTTCCATGGTTGTTTCGTTTGTGAACTTGGTATGCTGCCACGGTTTCCGCGCGTTTGTGACGGAAGCAAAGTACGGGAGAATTCCGGCCGGCCCTGCAAAGCAACCCGGGATCCGGCCGTTTTTTCCATGATTCTTAAGAAAAAGAGTCCGGAGCAAGTCCGCCGGCTTCGGAAAGTTTGCTCGAACCTGTATGGAAAAGGAAATCCTTCCGCCCTTCCGTTTTATGTTGGCTGTCCCGGGAAGGGGAAGGATCATCTTGTATCGGAAAGATCCTTGAATATTTTTCGGTCCCGGGCAACTTTTCGGGCAGAATTCGGAAAGAATTCGACATCTTCGGGAAAAACCGGAGGGAATCATGGCAAACAAAACGGATGAGAAAGAGGTCTGTCACTGCATGGAATGCGGGGATACCATCCGCTACGGACGGGCCGACAAGAAATTCTGCAGCGAATCCTGCAAGAACCGGTGGCACAACCGGGAAGAAAAGAGCACCCGGGGGTACCGGCTCCGGGTCCGCAACGCCCTGGCCCGGAATTACGACATCCTGGCCTCGTTTTACCGGCAGGGGATCGACAACGTCGAAATGCCGGTCCTGAAAGCGCTCGGGTACGACCCGTCTTTCGTGACGTCGATCATGCATGTGGGGAAGCGGATCGAATACATGTGCTACGATTTCCGCTTCCGGCAGACGTCGCTCCGGCTGTCGCGGCTGACCAAAATCTCCCTGGTCGTGCACAGGAGCGGTGAAAAAAACGTATCTTTGCTGGACCTGATGATTGATGATCATGACAAATCCTTTGCTTGAACCTTCCTGCGCACCGTTCGGTGCGCCCCGTTTCGATCTTATCCGGAAGGCGGATTACCTGCCGGCATTCCGGGAAGCCATCCGTCTGGCCAAGGCGGAAGTGGACGCCATCGTCTCCAATCCGGAGCCGCCGACCTTTGCCAACACGGTGGAGGCCCTGGAATACAGCGGGCGCGCCCTGTCGCGGGTGGAAGGCATTTTCTTCAATTTGCTGGAAGCGGATTCCGACGCGGAGATGCAGCAGATCGCCGAGGAAATCTCCCCGGAACTGACGGAATTCGGGCTCTATGTCTCACTCAACCGTGGGCTGTTCGAACGGGTACGTCAGGTCCATGAAAGCAAGCCCCGGCTGGAAAGGGACCAGGAACGTCTGCTGGAGGATTCCTACCGGAGTTTCATCCGGCATGGTGCCGCACTGGAAGAAAAGGACCGGAAGCGGTACGCAGACATCCTGGAGGAACTGGACCTGCTGGAATTGAAATTCGGCAACCAGACCCTGGCTGCGACCAATGCCTTCCGTCTGCACCTGACGGAAGAAAAAGACCTGGAAGGGCTCCCGGATTACCTGCGGGAGGCGGCGCGGGAGGCCGCCGCGGAGAAAGAACTGGACGGCTGGTTGTTCACCCTCCATGCTCCCAGTTATGTCCCCTTCATGAAATTCAGCGCCCGACGGGATCTGCGGGAGCGGATGTGGCGGGCCTATAACGGCCGTGCCCTGGATACGAATGCCCCGGTGATCCGGGATATCGTGGCGCGCCGGATGGAAATGGCCCGGCTGCTGGGGTATCCGACCTATGCCGATTATGCCCTGGAACCCCGGATGGCGAAATCCCGCACCGTGGTGGAGTCGTTCCTGGACCGGCTGATGCAGCCGTCCCTGCCGGTCGCCCGGCGGGAGGTGGCTGAACTGGAAAGGTATGCACGCGCCCATGGAGCGGCGGACAGCCTGATGCCGTGGGACTTCAGTTATTGGTCCGAAAAACTCCGTCAGGAACGGTATGCGGCCGGGGAAGAATTGCTGAAGCCTTATTTCCGGCTGGAAGATACCATCGACGCCGTGCTCGGCCTGGCAACGCGCCTGTACGGAATTACCTTCGAGCCGCGGACCGATATTCCGGTCTACCACAAGGATGTCAAGGTCTATGAAGTGAAAGATGAAACCGGTGCGCACCTGGCCTTGTTCTATGCCGATTTCTTCCCGCGGGAAAGCAAGCGGGGCGGCGCCTGGATGACGGAGTTCCGCGGCCAGTACCGGGAATCCGGAGAAGATTTCCGTCCGTTTATCAGCATCGTGACCAATTTCTCGAAACCCTCCGCCGGCAAGCCTTCGCTGCTGACGCACGCGGAGGTGGAGACCTTCCTGCACGAATTCGGACATTCCCTGCACGGCATGCTGTCCCGCGGCCGTTATCCGTCCCAGTGCGGGACCGAGGTCGCAAGGGATTTCGTTGAACTGCCGTCGCAGATCATGGAGAACTGGGCCTATGAACCGCAGTGGCTGAACACGTTCGCCCGTCATTTCGAGACCGGGGAGCCGATCCCCGAGGACTATATCCGCCGGATCGTCGCGGCGCGGAATTTCCAGGCAGGTTATGCTCAGGTCCGGCAGTTGCAGTTCGGACTGGTGGACATGGCCTGGCACACCCTGACGGCGCTTCCGGAAGAATCCGTCGAAGCTTTCGAAAAACGGGTGCTGGATCCGGTCCGGACGCTGCCGGCCGTAGACGGCGCGGCGGTCTGTCCTTCTTTCGGCCATATCTTTTCCGGCGGTTACAGCGCCGGCTACTACAGTTACAAATGGGCGGAGGTCCTCGAGGCCGACGCCTTCGAACTGTTCCGGGAGAACGGAATCTTTGACCGGGCGACGGCAGACCGGTTCAGAAAAAACATCCTCGAACGGGGATCGTCCGAGGATGAACAGATTCTGTATCGGAATTTCCGGGGTCATGACCCCGAGCCGGAAGCGCTGCTGCGCAAGTTGGGAATCCTCTGAGATTCCCTATTTCGTTTCTTTCTGCGGATCCTTGAAGAGGACCATGAACAGCAGGCCGACGACGAGGGCGTAGGCGGCGAAGATGTACCAGGCCTTGCTCCAGGACGGGTTGGCGGCATTGTAGACGGTCGCATCGACAACCGCGCCGGCGGCGAGGGTGCCGATTGTGGCGCCGAGGCCGTTGGTCATCAGCATGAACAGGCCCTGGGCGCTGGAACGGATGCTGGTCGACGTGTTCTGTTCCACATAGAGGGAACCGGAAATGTTGAAGAAGTCGAAGGCGACGCCGTAGACGATGCAGCTGAGGACGAAGAGGATGACACCCGGCATGTCCGGGGAGCCGGCTCCGAAGAAACCGAAGCGGAAGACCCAGGCGAACATGGCGATGAGCATGACTTTCTTGATGCCGAACCGTTTCATGAAGAACGGGATCAGGAGAATGCAGAGGGTCTCGGACAGCTGGCTGATGGAAATCAGGGCGTTGGAGTTCTTGACGGCGAAGGTGTCGGCCAGGGACGGGTCTTCTGCGAAGGAGCCGAGGAAGGTGTTGGCGTAGCCGTTCGTAATCTGCAGGGAAGCGCCCAGCAGCATGGAGAAAATGAAGAAGATCGCGAACTGGCGGTCCTTGAACAGGGTGAAGGCCTTGAGCCCGAAGGCGTCGGTCAGGCTCTGTCCGTCAACGGCCTTGTTGGTCTCGCAGGCCGGCATGGTCAGCGCGTAGGCGCACAGGACCAGGGACAGGATACCGGAAGAAATCAACTGCGTGTAGGAATCCTGCATGGCCACGCCGTCGATCTTCAGGAAGTTGGTCAGCAGCATGCTGCAGATGAAACCGACGGTTCCGAAAACGCGGATCGGCGGGAATTCCTTGACCGGATCCATCCCTGCTTTCGACAGGGCGTTGTAGGCGACGGAATTTGCGATGGCGATCGTCGGCATGAAGAAGGCGACGCTGAGGCTGTAGAGGAGGAAGAGGGGACCGAAGGCGATGGCTCCGCCGGCTCGCATGCAATAGATGCCTGCGGCGATCATGAACAGTCCGGCCAGTCCATGGCAGAGGGAGAGGACTTTCTGGGCCTGGATGTGGCGGTCGGCGACGATGCCCATCAGGGTCGGCATGAAGATGGAGACGATGCCCTGCATGGCGAAGAACCATTTGATCTGCGGCCCGAGACCGATGTTCCCCAGATAACGGCCGAGGGAGGTCAGGTAGGCACCCCAGACGGCGAACTCCAGGAAGTTCATCAGGATAAGCTTGACGGTAAGCTGTTTGTTTTTCATATTTTCAGAGATGTTTTGTTGTTTCAGTACACTTGGCAGATTACAAATATAGGTTGTTTTGGCGGAAATTGCTACATTTGTAAGTTGAAAAGTGACGAGAATGAAATTTGAGAAGATAGCGACAGATCCTGGCAGTTCGGCCCGTGCCGGTCTCCTTACGACCGACCACGGAACCGTTGAAACGCCGATTTTCATGCCGGTCGGCACGGTCGGCTCGGTCAAGGGCGTTTACCACCGGGACCTGAAAGAGGACATCCAGGCACAAATCATCCTGGGCAACACGTACCACCTGTACCTGCGCCCAGGGCTCGATACCTTGTACAAGGCCGGCGGCCTGCACCGGTTCATCGGCTGGGACCGCCCGATCCTGACGGACAGCGGCGGTTTCCAGGTC
Source organism: uncultured Bacteroidia bacterium (assembly GCA_902803715.1). Taxonomy (GTDB): domain Bacteria; phylum Bacteroidota; class Bacteroidia; order Bacteroidales; family UBA932; genus Cryptobacteroides. Next base: position 21,268 of record CADCRA010000128.1, on the reverse strand, counting down.
TTTTCCCTGACCGGCATCCGCAAACTGACGCCGGACGGATGCACCTTCTCTTCCCATATCGACGGATCCCGTCATACCTTCACGCCCGAGAACAACGTCGACACGCAGCGGCGGATCGGTGCGGACATCATCATGGCCTTCGACGAATGCTGTCCGGGCGATGCGGACGAGAAATATGCCGCCAAGTCCTTGCACCTGACCCAGTCCTGGCTGGAGCGCTTCTGCCGTCACTTCGACCGGACCGAACCGCTCTACGGCTATTCCCAGACCATGTTCCCGCTCATCCAGGGTTGCATCTATCCGGAACTCCGCCGCCAGGCGGTCGAGCATGCCCTCAGCCTGGACAACGACAACCGCGGCGGCTATGCCATCGGCGGCCTGGCCGTCGGCGAGCCCACCGAGAAGATGTATGAAATGCTCGAACTGGTCAATCCGCTTCTCCCGGACGGCAAGCCCCGGTACCTGATGGGCGTCGGTACGCCGGCGAACATCCTGGAGGGAATCGCCCGCGGCGTGGACATGTTCGACTGCGTCATGCCGACCCGCAACGGCCGCAACGGCATGCTCTTCACCTGGAACGGCATCATGAACATGCGCAACCAGAAATGGGCGCAGGATTTCTCTCCGATCGACCCGGACGGCACCTCCTTTGTAGACCATCACTATACGAAGGCCTATCTCCGCCACCTGTTCATCGCAGGCGAGATGTTCGCGGCCATGATTGCCAGCGAGCACAACCTGGCTTTTTACCTGGACCTGGTCCGTACGGCGCGCCGTCACATCCTGGCCGGCGACTTCGCTGCCTGGAAGGACGCGACGGTCGGACGGCTGATGACAAGATTGTAGTACCATGGACCTCAGACCCAAGAAACTGGACATCTATATCACGAAGAAGTTCCTGTCGACCTTCTTCATCGCGCTGCTGCTCATCATCGGCATCGTGATCATCTTCGACATCAGCGAGAAAGTGGATGACTTCGTCTCCCACCAGGCACCGCTGAAAGCGATCATCTTCGACTATTACGTCAATTTCGTCCCGTATTTCATGAACATGTTCAGTCCGCTGTTCGTGTTCATCTCGGTCATTTTCTTCACGTCCCGCCTGGCGGCGAACTCGGAGATTGTGGCCATGCTGTCCTGCGGCATCAGTTTCCACCGGCTGATGGTCCCGTACCTCTTCTCGGCGGCCCTGATCGCCTTGCTTTCGCTGTCGCTGAACCTGTGGGTGATTCCGCACTCCAACGTGGACCGGCTCAAGTTCGAGAATACATACATCTCCCGCCGCCATGACCACAGCAGCAATACCCGGAACGTCCATTACCAGATTTCTCCCGGCGAATTTGTATTCGTCGAATCGTTCAGCAAATGGAACAATACGGCCTACAAGTTCACCCTGGAGCGGATCGAGGAGAACGAACTGGTCTCCAAACTTTCCGCCGAGACGGCCGTCTGGGACAGCATCAACGGCACCTGGAAACTCAAGAAGTATTTCATCCGTGAATACGAACAGGGCGTCATGAAGGACCAGATCCGGAGCGGTGCCCAGCTGGATACGCTCATCGCCCTGACGGTCGAGGATTTCTACCGCAATGACGAGACGGTCGAGGAAATGGACATCAATGAACTCAACCGGTACGTCAAGACCCAGAAGATGCGCGGAGACGCGGATGTCAAGTTCTCGCTGATCGAGCGGAACACCCGGTATGCCCTGCCGTTCTCAGCCTTCATCCTGACCATCATGGGCGTCGCCCTTTCCTCCAAGAAGAAGCGCGGCGGCATCGGCTGGAACCTGGCCATCGGCATCGCCTTGAGTTTCTCCTACATCCTGTTCCTGCGTTTCGGGCAGATGTTCGTCTATACCGGGACCCTGTCGCCGGGCGTGGCCCTCTGGCTGCCGAACATGCTGTATGCCCTGATTGCCGCCTTCCTGTACAAGATAGCACCGAAATAACATGAAAGTCAAGATCGTCAACCAATCCGCCTTCGCGCTTCCGGCCTATGCCACGCCGCTTTCGGCCGGTATGGACCTGCGCGCCAACCTGGCGGAGCCCGTCGTCCTGAAACCGCTGGACCGCGCCATGATCCCCACCGGTCTGTATATCGCCCTTCCCGAGGGCTTCGAAGCCCAGGTCCGTCCGCGCAGCGGCCTGGCTGCCAAGAAGGGGATCACGGTCCTGAATGCGCCGGGGACGGTCGATGCGGATTACCGCGGTGAGATCCGGGTCATTCTGGTCAACCTGTCGCACGAAGACTTCACGGTCGAGCCGGGAGAGCGGATCGCCCAGATGGTGATCGCCCGGCACGAACGGGTCGAGTGGGAGGACGTCGACGTCCTGGACGAGACGGAGCGCGGGGCCGGCGGGTTCGGCTCCACCGGCGTCAAATAATCCCGGTTCCTTTTTTGTCATTCTGAACGAAGCGAAGAATCTGATCCTATGGAAATCAGTGAATTATATCAAATCTACCAGGCTTGCGGCGGCCGTGTGACGACCGACAGCCGCACCCTGCAGGGCGGTGAACTTTTCTTCGCCCTCAAAGGCGAGAACTTCGATGGCAACCAGTATGCCCTGAAAGCCCTGGAAGCCGGTGCCGCCTGGGCCGTCGTCAATGCCGACGCCGGCGTTTCGGGAGAAAAGGTCATTCCTGTCCCGGATACGCTGGAAGCCTTGCGGGCGCTGGCCCGCTACCACCGCGAGCACACCCTCGTGGACGGAGAACGGCTGACCGTCATCGGCTTGACCGGTACCAACGGCAAGACGACGACCAAGGAACTGATCCGAAGCGTCCTGGCCAAGAAATATGTCGTCACGGCGACCGAAGGCAACCTGAACAACGATATCGGCGTGCCGCTGTCGCTGCTGAAGATCCATGACAAGACCCAGTTGGCCATCATCGAGATGGGCGCCAGCCATCCGGATGATATCCGGCACCTGGTCGAGGTCGCCGAGCCGGATTTCGGCCTGATCACCAATGTCGGCAAGGCCCATCTGCTCGGTTTCGGCAGTTTCGAAGGCGTCAAGAAAGCCAAGGGCCAGCTGTATGATTACATTGCACAGCACGGCAAGGCGATTTTCCTGAATGCCGATGATCCCGACTTGTCCGCCATGGCCGCCGGAAGGGGACTGGCGACGGTTCCGTATGGCCTGCAGACCTGGGGCGTGATGGTCCTGCCTTCTGATGCATCGCATCCGTATCTGCGGATGGCGATCCCTTCCGAAGAAGATCCGGATACGCTGCTGGGCCTTGAGACCCACCTGGTCGGCGCCTATAATGCGGCCAATGTCCTGGCTGCGATCGCCGTCGGCCGTTATTTCGACGTCCCGCTGGACGACGCCATGCAGGCCGTGTCGGAATATGTTCCGGCCAACAGCCGGTCCCAGATGAGCCGGACCGGGAAGAATACGCTGATCCTGGATGCGTACAATGCCAATCCGACGAGCATGGCCGCCGCCCTGGACAATTTCGCCGCCATCTTGGAACCCGCGAAGGTCGCCCTGCTGGGCGATATGCGCGAATTGGGCGCGGATTCGGTTGCGGAGCATGTCGCGATCGTCCGGAAACTGGGTTCCCAACCGGCCTGCCTGGTCGGAGAAGAATTCAAGAAAGCCTTGGATATCACGGGAATGCCGGATACGGTCCGTTGGTTCGCCACGTCCGATGACCTGGCCGCCTGGCTGCAGGAGCATCCGCTGACCGGCCATCTCATCCTGGTCAAAGGATCCCGGGGCATCCGGATGGAAAAAGTGGTTCCTTCCTTATAGAAATAGAAAACCGGTCGCTCAGGCGGCCGGTTTTTCAATGTAGTTCCGGATGACCCACCGGGCCAGCCAGCCGAACAGCAGGCCGAAGCCGGTGCCGACCAGGGCTCCGACCAGGACATCCCCGAAATAATGCTTGCCGGCGAAAACGCGGCTGACGGCGACGAGGACGGCCCAGACCAGGATCATCCAGCGGTATTTCCGGTAGGGACGCTGCGGATCGTTGCGGAAGGCATAGATCGAACTGGCGGCGAGTCCGAAGGCGTCGGCGGCGTGGGCGGAAAAGAAACCGAACAGGCTGCCGCGTCCTTCCAGCATGTGCAGGCCGTTCTCCAGCATGAAGGAATCATAGCAGGGGCGGAGCCGGGCAACGCCGTATTTGAGGACATTGGCAAACTGGTCACAGGCCACGATCGTGAGCCCGACGGACAAGACGGCGACCAGGGCTTTCTTCCAGCCGAGCCGCCTGAACAGAAAATAGGCGATCAGCACGTAAAGCGGAACCCAGATCCATTTCTTGGAGAAGAACAGGAAAAGATGGTCCGACCACCAGCAGTGCAGGCTGTTGATCAGAAGGGTCAGGACCTGGTCCCATTCGTGCAGGAGATCGACCAGTCCCATGGCTCTCAGCGGTTCAGCGCTTCCCAGAGCAGATCCTTGAGCTCCGCCAGGCCTTCGCCCGTCACGGACGAGATCAGGACGGAGGGAATGCTCTTGGGAAGGTGCCGGCGGACGCGCCTGAGCATCTCGTCATCCGCGATGTCGCATTTGGTGATCGCCAGGACACGGTCCTTTGCCAGCAGTTCCGGGTTGTACATCTTCAGTTCCTTCAGCAGGATCTTGTAACTTTCGTTGACGTTCTCTTCTTCGGCGGATACCATGAAGAGCAGCACGGCGTTGCGTTCGATGTGGCGCAGGAAACGCAGGCCGATGCCCTTGCCTTCGTGTGCGCCCTCGATGATGCCGGGGATGTCCGCCATGACGAAGGACCGGTCATCGTAATACCGGACGATGCCCAGGTTCGGTTCCAGGGTCGTGAACGCGTAATTCGCGATCTTCGGCTTGGCGGAGGTGACGGCTGCCAGCAGGGTCGATTTGCCGGCGTTCGGGAATCCGACCAGGCCGACGTCCGCCAGGACCTTGAGTTCCAGGATGAACCAGCCTTCCTGGCCTTCTTCGCCCGGTTGGGCGTAGCGGGGCGTCTGGTTGGTTGCGCTCTTGAAATTGTTGTTGCCCAGGCCGCCTTTGCCGCCTTTGCAGAGGATGAATTCCTTGCCGGGCTCGATCAGTTCGGTCAAGACCTCTCCGGTCTCGGCGTCCTTTACGACCGTACCGACCGGGACGTCGAGCCAGATGTCCGTTCCCTGCTTGCCCTTGCAGAGGGCGCCGCTGCCGGGCGCTCCGTTTTCGGCGCGCACGACCTTGCGGTACTTCAGGTGGATGAGGGTCCAGAACTGCGGATTCGCCCGCAGGATGACGTGGCCGCCCCGGCCGCCGTCGCCGCCGTCCGGTCCGCCTTTCGGGATGTATTTCGCCCGGTACAGATGGGTCGAACCCGCGCCTCCGTGTCCGGATGCGCAGAAAATCTTTACGTAGTCGATGAAATTACTTTCGGCCATGGTGAGATAGGGGTGGGACGCGCGGCGGAGCCGGCAGGTTTACAATTATTTGCGGTATTTCCGGACGATTTCTTCCGGCTTGTCGGTCGCGATGACATCGACGCCCAGACGGATGGCCCGGCGGTTCAGGCGGGTCTTGTCATCCAGGCCGAGGATCAGGGCGAGCACCTGGACGCCCCGGCTGTGGCAGCGGCGGACGATCTTCGGAGTGATCTTGTCGATCCACATGACGGCGATGTCGGGATGGATTTCGTCCAGGACACGGTCCAGGTCCTCCGGCGTATAGACATACGCCTGCAGGGTATGGATGTCCGGGAACATTTCACGGAAGCGCTTCGTGTCCGCTTCGCTGGAGAACGTGAAGTTCGTGTGTTCCAGCATGTCGTAGGACTTGACCAGGTCGACCATCTCCTGGAAATCACCGGTGCGGTAGTCGATGGTGATGGCCAGTCCGTTGTCGCGGGCCTTGGCCAGCAGGTCGGCGAAGCGGGGAACCCGCTGTCCGGCCCATTCCGGTCCGAACCAACTGCCGGCGTCGAGGGTGTCCAGATCGGCGGAAAGCCACTCCCGGATCGGTCCTTCGCCATTGGTGGTGCGGTTCAGGGTGGAGTCATGCAGCAGGTAGAAGACGCTGTCCTTGCTCAAGACGACGTCGCATTCCATGACGTCGATGCCGTAACGGATGCAGGAATCCGCGGAGGCGAGGGTGTTCTCGGGGGCGATGAAGTTGGCGCCCCGGTGGCCGCTGATCTGCGGGATCTGCTTCGGCGTGCATGCAAAAGTGGCAGCCAGGGCTGCCACGATGAAAATCCATTTCCTCATGGGTATGCTTTAAAGCTGATCCATGGTGGAGAAGATCTTGGCGCGGACCTCTTCGATGGTGCCGGTACCGTCGATCTCGACATATTTGCCCGCCTTGCGGTAGAAGTCGACCAGGGGCTCGGTCTTCTCGTGGTACGTCCGGATGCGGGTGTTGATCGTCTCTTCGGAGGCATCGTCGGCGCGGCCTTCGATGGCGGCACGGTGCTGGATGCGTTCCTTGATCATTTCGTCCGGGATCATGATGGAGACGACGGAGGTCACGCCTTCGCCGCGGGCGTCGAGCATCTTGTCCAGGGCCTCGGCCTGGGCGATGGTGCGCGGGAAGCCGTCCAGCAGGAAGCCGGAAACACCCTTGACAGTGTTGAATTCATTCTCGATCATGCCTTCGACGACCTCGTCGGGAACGAGCTGGCCGGCATCGATGAGACTTTTTGCCTTGAGGCCGAGTTCGCTGCCAGCGGCGATCTCCTTGCGGAGGAGGGCGCCGGTGGAGATGTGGCAGAGATTGTACTTTTCGACCATAGCGGAGGCCTGGGTGCCTTTACCGGCGCCCGGAGGGCCAAAGAGGATGTAGTAGTTCATTTTATGTTCGGTAACATGGTAATCCGGTTCGGGGTCGAGGACGTAGATGTCCTTGAAGTTGCGGCCGATCTCATCGTAATCCAGGCCGAATCCGACGATGAAGTCGTTGGGAATCTCCTTGGCGACATAGTCCAGTTTGATGGCCTTCTTGTAGACGTCGGGCTTGAGCAGCAGGGTGCAGATCCGGACTTCCGTCGCGCCTTTCTCGCGGACGATCCGGGTAAGGTCCTCGATCGTGTTGCCGGTGTCGACGATGTCTTCCACGATGATGACCCGCTTGCCGTCGACGCTGCCCGTCATGCCCATGACCTCGCGGACTTTGCCTGTCGAACGGGTGCCGACGTAGGAGGACAGTTTCATGGACACGATCTCGCAGTTGAAATCCAGTCGTTTCATCAGTTCGGCGGTGAACATGATGGAGCCGTTCAGGACGCAAAGCAGGACCGGGGTGTCGGTGCACCCGCGGAAATCATCGTTGATGCAGGCGGCCACGCGGTCGATCGCTTCATTGATTTCTGCGTTTGTAATGAACGGTTTGAACGTCTTGTCGTAGAGTCTGACTTTGTTTTTCATATCTGCAGGTCTGTTGCTTGAACTTTTATTCTACAAATTTAGCGGTTTTTCGTTAAAAAACGTAAAAATCCGCAGGGAAAGCAGTCCCGAGCAACTTCCGTCCGGCCGGGAACCCCTATCTTCGGTTGTCAAACAAAGCGAGGAATATGAGCAAGAGATGGTTGTGGATCGTTCTTCTGCTCGTTCCGCTCTCCGTCCGGGGGCAGGACGACTGGCTCCGGGCGGCCCTGGAACTGACCGGCGGCGCGGAAGAAGAAGCCCTGGACGAGCAGGCCCTGGCCCGTTTCGACCATTACCGGAACCACCCGGTCCGGATCAACCGGCTGCCGCGCAGCCGGCTGCTGGCGACGGGGCTTTTCTCCGTCTATCAGGTGGCGACGCTGCTGGATTACCGCCAGCATGAAGGGGATGTCCTGTCCGTGAACGAACTGGCGCGGATCGACGGGTTCGGCATCCGGAACGCCCGGGCCCTGGCTCCGTTCCTGTCCTTTGCGTCGGACCGGCTTCCGGGCCAGACGGAGGAGGACGACCGGCTGCGGACCGGAGCGACTTTCCGGGCCACGAAAGGAAGCGCCGGATGGCAGGGGAGCGGGAAGGCTCTGGTGGAAGGCCGCCGGTGGGAAGCCGGCCTGGCAGGGAAAGCCGTTCCCGGCGACAGGCCGGCGCTGACGTCCGGATTTGCCGCCTTTCAGGGGCGGCGGCTCCCGCTGAGTGTCATCGCGGGGGATTTCCAGGCCCGGTTCGGACAGGGCTTGGCCCTGTGGAGCGGATTTTCCCTCAGCGGAATTCCGACGGTCACAGCCTTGTACAAGCGCCCGGCCGGCCTGTCGCCGGTCCGCTCCTACGGCGGCAGCGGGTACCGGGGCCTCGCAGCGGACCTGAGCCTCGGACGCTGGACGTTGTCGGCTTTCGCGGCGGCACGGTCCGGATTGCTGTCCGGCGGCAATCTTTCCTGGTACGGAAAATACGGGCAGGTATCCGTGACGGCCTTCCATGATCCGGCCGGATCCTCGAAATGGGCCGCGGACGGCCGGTTCTGCCTGGGCGGCACGGAATGCTTTGCGGAAGTGGCCCGGGACCGGGCTGCGTCCTGTACGGCCGTCGTGGGCGGCCTGGTTTTTCCCTGGGGAGAAAGCCGGCTGGGACTGGTCGGGAGACATTATCCGGCGGACTATGCGCCGGAACACGCCGGGGCGATCCGCAGCGGGACGAAGGTCAGGGACGAGGAAGGGTTGACCCTGGCCTTCGGCAACGCCCTGCTGGATCTGAGCCTGGACGCGGCCTACCATCCCTCCCGGCGGGAAGGTCAGTTGAAAGGGGTTTTCTCCGGAACCTTGCAGCGGGGTGCCTGGACCTGGAAATGGCGGCTGGCCGAGCGGTACCGTTCCGCTGCTCCACGGAACCGGACCGATGTCCGGGCGGACCTGGGCTGGACCCGCGGCGCCTGGACGCTCAATGCCCGGTTGAATGCCGTCCGGTCGAAGCGGACGGGCTGGCTGGCTTATGCGGAAAGCGGATGGCAGCAGGGAAACTGGCTGGCATGGCTGCGCGGCACCCTGTTCCGGGTCGACGACTGGGAAGACCGGGTCTATGCCTATGAACGGAATGCCCCGGGATCCTTTTCCGTGCCGGCTTACTACGGCAGGGGTTTCGGCGTTTCCTGCTATGCCGGTCGGAAAGGGAAGCACTGGAAGGCCTGGTTGCAGGCTTCGCTGCTGGCTTATCCCTGGATGGAAACGAAGAAGCCCGGCAAAGCCGGGCTCCGTCTGCAAGTCACGATGGACTGGTAACTGTCATTTCTGCGGGATCTTGATCTTCTGGCCGACCTTGATGCTGGAAGAGATGCCGTTGTATTTCATGATGTCGTTGGAAGATACGCCCGGATACCGGCTGGCGATCTTGTAGAGGGTGTCGCCTTTCCGGACGGTATAGGTCGTATAGCCCGACTGGCCGGAGGAGGCCGACGCGGAGGACGAAGTCTTGGCCGTGGAGGCCACGGCAGTGGCCTTCGGTGCGCCGCCCTTGTAGATGACCAGCCGCTGGCCGATCCGCAGGTTGTTGCTGCGCAGGTTGTTCCATTGCTTGATCTGGGAGACGGAGACGCCGTTGCGGGCTGCGATCTTGCCCAGATAGTCGCCCTTCTTGACGACGTAGGTCAGCTGGGTTGAAGAGGTTCCGGCATTGCGCAGGTTCTCCAGGGTGGCCGGGGAGAAGAGTTCCTTCTGCCGGTAGGTGTAGACGGAATCTTCATGGTCGATGAAGGCCGTCGTGAACTGGGACGGGAGGCGCAGGATGCTGGCGCCTTCGTTGCCCGGAATGACATCGTGGATGTACTGCGGGTTCATGTCGCGGAGCAGGTCCAGCGGCACGCCGACCAGTTCGGACACTTGCATGAAATGGAGGTTCCGGTTGATGGCGAAGGTGTCGACGTGGGCGGGCATCTCCAGGTTTTCGGGAACGAGTCCGTATTCCTTGTAGTAGCGGAATGCATACATGGCGCCCACGAAGGCGGGGACGTAGCCGCGTGTCTCGCGGGGCAGGTATTCGTAGATGGCCCAGAAGTCCTTGTTGCCGCCGGCCCGGCGGATGGCCTTGTTGACGTTGCCCGAGCCGCAGTTATAGGATGAGATGGCCAGGTTCCAGTCGCCGAAGATGCGGTAGGCGTCCTGCAGGTAGCGGGCGGCCGCATCCGCGGATTTGACGGGGTCCAGGCGTTCATCGACGTAGGAATTGATCTTGAGCCCGTAGTTGCGGGCGGTCGAGTACATGAACTGCCACATGCCCTTGGCGCCGGCGCGGGAGACGGCGACCGGGTTGAGGGCCGATTCGATGACGGCCATGTACTTGAGTTCCTGCGGCATGTTGTACTTGTTGAACGTCTCCTCGAAGATCGGCATGTAATAATCCGCCAGGGCCAGCATGTGGGCCATCTTGGTCGGCATCTTCTCCGAATAGAGGATGATGTAGTTCTTGACGGTCTCGTTGTACGGCAGGGTGATGTAGGCGTTCATCGCCGCGAGGCGCTTCAGCAGGATGGAATCCGGAACGTCCGAGGTGAAGTGGACCGAGTCCATGTTGTATTCTTCGTCTTCGCTCCGGCCGAGGCCGCTGAACTGCCGGCTGCGGTACCACAGGTTGAGCAGGCTGTCCGTCAGTTCGGGGGTATAGTCTTCCGGCGAGAGCCCGTCCAGGCCGCGCTCCTCGTTCTCTTCGTAGATCTCGATCATCTCGCTGGCGATGCTGTCGCTGGCGTGGTATTGTTCCTCGAGGTCCTTGAGCTGCTGGCGGAGCACCTCGATCTCGGATTTCATGTCTTCGTTCTCCTTCTGGAGCTGTTTCCGGCTCTTGATGACGGGATTGATCTTCCGGGTCTGGGTGTCCGGAATCTGTGCGGCCGCGGGAGAAAGGGACAGGACGGTCGCGGCGAGGAGGATGGTCAGGATCGTTCGGTGGTTCATGGCGTCTTAAAATCTCAGGCCGATGCGCATCCCGAAAGCGGCGGTGCCGCCTCCGAAGGCGTAGGCGTTGTCCGGCGGCAGGATGGCCGGGGTCAGGTTCAGGGAGATGTCGTCGTTGACTTCAAAGTCCTGCATGTAGGCGAAGACGTTGGCGTCGATGACTTGGAGAAGGTAGAAGCCGGCCAGGGCGACCACGGAGTAGTCGCGGTAGCGGCGGTACACGTTGCGGTAATACAGGGCCGTCTGCGCCGGGATGTTACCCGTATAGGTCCCGTCTCCGGACGTGGCTTCATTGTGGATCCGCTTGTAGCGGCGGTAATTCGTGCTGTTGTTGATCAGGAGGCTGGCGGAGACCACCATGCCGGTGTAGTACAGCGGGATCTTCCAGTATTCGTGGTTGTACGCCTGCCCGAGGCCGGGAAGCAGGAGGGAATACAGGGTGGCGCGTCCGGGCAGGTGCGGATTGTCGGAGGGATAGTTGACGACGCCGTCCATGAGGGTGCCCCAGTAGATCAGGCCGGCTCCGGCATACATGAGGTTCCGCATGCGTTTGTCGCGGCTGTCCCCGGAATCGCCGTACCGGTTGCCGTAATAGATGCCCAGACCGGCCGTAGCGGCGAGGCCGCCGTAGATGACGGGCAGTTTCCAGTACTGCCGGTTGTACATCTGCTGGCCGCCGACGAACACGGCGGAGCCGCCGAACATGGTCCCGATCTTCTGGGGGCGGGTGTGGCGGATGCCGGCGAAATAGTCCTTCAGGGAGAACATGACATCGCTCGTGTCACGGCCCAGGGTGTCCGCATCGTCGTTGTATTGCTGGGAAAACGCTTCTTCCCGGAACTGGGCCCGCGCGGCGGTCCCGGCCAGGAAAAAGAGGCAGAGCAGTATGATTTTCAGGAATCTCCGCATGGGCCTACAGGTTGCTTTCGTCCAGCGCCTTGAGGAAACGGTCCATCTCTTCGTCGGAATTGAACCGGACGGTCATGGTACCCTTCCCGCTGGGAGAGCGGCGGAGGCTGATGTTGTCGCCGAAATAGCGTCCCATGTGCTCGAGGACGCGGTAGTAGGCATCGGGCAGTTCCTGCCGGGGCTCTTCGCGCGGGGCCTCTCCCTTGGCGGTCCGGCGGATCTTCTCTTCCAGCTGGCGGACGCTGAGGTCGTTGCGGATGACCAGGTCGCAGAGCTGTTCCTGCAGGGCCTGGTCCTCGACGCCGAGGAGAACCTTGGCGTGGCCGACGCTGAGGATGCCGACCTTCAGGTCATGCTGCACCTTGGCGGGCAGTTTGAGGAGGCGGAGGTAGTTGGTGACCGAGGCACGTTTCTTGCCGACGCGTTCGGCCATCTGCTCCTGGGTCAGGTTGCATTCCTCGATCAGCCGCTGGTAACTCATGGCCACTTCGATCGGGTCGAGGTTCTCCCGCTGGATGTTCTCGACGATGGCCATCTCGAGCATGCCCTGGTCGTTGGCGTCCCGGATGTAGGCGGGAATCATGTCCATGCCGGCGAGGCGGCAGGCACGGAAGCGGCGTTCGCCGCTGATGATCTGGTATTTGCCGTTGGCTTTCTTGCGGACGGTGACCGGCTGGATGAGACCGAAGGTGCGGATGGATTCCGCCAGTTCGTTCAGGGCCGCCTGGTCGAAGGTCATGCGGGGCTGGAACGGGTTCGGCTCGATCAGGTCGACCGGGATGCGGAGGATGTCCGCCGTATCCTGCGGCTCCTTCGTGCCGACGACTTCCTTGTTGACATATCCGACCGGTTTGCGGAAATTGCCCAGGTCGCCCGCCTCGCCGAGGAGGGCACCCAGACCTTTGCCGAGGCCGCGTGCTGGTGTCTTGCTGCTCATGGGATTACAGGGTTGGCGCCAAGCCGTTCCGTTCGAGGACTTCCTTGGCGAGGTTGAGGTAATTGGCGGTGCCGTTGTTCATCACGTCGTACAGGATGATCGGCTTGCCGTGGGACGGGGCTTCGCTCAGGCGGATGCTCCGCTGGATGATGGTCTTGAAGACCATGTCCTTGAAATGCTCCCGCAACTGGCCGACGACCTGGGAATGGACCTTGGTGCGGCCGTCGAACATCGTGACCACGAAGCCTTCGATCTGCAGGCCGGGGTTGACGCCGTCCTGGACGAGGCGGATGGTCTGGAGCAGCTTGCCGAGACCTTCGAGGGCGAAGAATTCGGGCTGGACCGGGATGATGACGGAGTCGGCGGCCGTCAGGGAATTGACGGTGATCAGGCCGAGGGAGGGAGAACAGTCGATGATGATGAAATCATAGTCGTCCCGGATCGGGGCGAGGGCGTTCTTGAGGATGGATTCCCGGTTGTCGCTGTCCAGCATCTCGATTTCGGCACCCACGAGATTGATGTGGGAGGGAATCATGTGCAGGTTCTGCATTTCTGTCTGGATCAAGGCGTCCCGGATGTCCAGTTCCCCGATCATGACCTCGTAGAGCGTCCGTTTCTGGTCGTCTTCCGGCGAAAAATTGAGGCCGGAGGTCGTGTTGGCCTGCGGGTCCGCATCGAGGATGAGTACCTTCTTCTCCAGCACGGCCAGGGAGGCTGCCAGGTTGATGGCGGTCGTGGTCTTTCCGACGCCGCCTTTCTGGTTTGCGATGGCTATGACTTTACCCATATGTTCATATCAACTAAAACATGCAAATGTAATAAATAAAATCCATAAGCCGGCGGAAATACCGACTTTTGTTCCACACTTTCCGAAAAATGTTCCACACGTGGGGTCAGGCGGGATCCACGTCCGGGAAAACATGGCCGGCATAGCGGCTTTCCTTTTCGAACCGCGCCAGGGTGTCGGCGAGAAGCTGTTTGTTGGCGGAAAGGGAGGCGTCCTTCCTGAGAATGAGACGGATATGGCGGATGTGCTGGCCCGCGACCCGGTCGACGGGCGGGGCATAGGGACCAGTCAGCTGCACGCTGCCCTGCAGGGGACCGGCCAGCAGGGTGGGCCGGATGACGAACGCCGCGCAGAGTTCGTCTGCCAGCCGGCGGGTCAGGGTTTCCAGCCGGGGCAGGTTGGCATCGCGGCAGACCAGGACGATGATCCGCGAATAAGGGGGATAGCCGAAGGCCTGGCGTTCCGCAAGCAGGTCGCCGATGAAATCCTGCGAGGCGGCCGTTCCGGTCAGTTGCCGGTAGACGGGATGGTCGGCCTGGGCGGTCTGGATGACGAACAGGCCGTCGTCGCCGCGGCGGGCGCACCGTCCGCGGAACTGCTCCAGGAGTTGCAGGGCATGTTCGTCCGCACGGAAGTCCTGCTGGCCCAGCAAGGCGTCCGCCTGCAGCACGGCGACCAGGGAAAGTCCCTCGAAATCAAATCCTTTCGTGACGATCTGCGTGCCGATCAGGAAATCTGTCTTCCGCTGGGCGAAATCGCGGATGACCTGGGCTTCCCGGTGCTTGTCCTGGGCCGTGTCGCTGTCCAGGCGGGCGATCCGGGCCTGCGGGAAGAGCGCCTGCAGTTCTTCTTCGATCCGCTGCGTGCCGGCGCCGATCGGCTGGAGGGCGCCGCCGCAGGACGGACAGGTGCCGGTATAGGCCTCCTGGTGCCCGCAATGGTGGCAGGCCAGCCGGCCCGTATCCTTGTGGTAACTCAGGGTGACATTGCAGTTCGGACATTTCGGGATGGCGCCGCATTCGGCGCACTGGACGACGGGGGAGTAAGCCCGCCGGCTGCGCAGGATGACGGCTTGTCCGCCGGTCTGGAGCGTCCGGTCGAGGTGTCCGATGAGTTTGCGGGAGAAACTGCCGGTCATGCCGCGTTTGCGCCGTTCCGCGATCGTGTCGATGATTTCGATGCCGGCGGCGTTTCCGCCGTGGTATTTCTCGGCCAGCGGGACGAGGACATAGCGTCCGCTGCGGCAGTTGTACAGGGATTCCAGGGACGGGGTAGCCGAACCGAGGATGACATGGCTGCGGTGGATGCTGCCCAGCATGACCGCCGTATCGCGCCCCTGGTAGCGGGGTGCGGTGTCCTGCTTGTACGAACTGTCATGTTCCTCGTCGACGACGATGAGCCCGAGGTCATGGTGGGGCAGGAAAAGGGCGGACCGGGTACCGAGCACGACATAGGAACCTTCCCGGAGCGTTGCGGCGACATCGCGCCGGTGGACGATGGTCTCGCCGGAATGGAAGGTCAGCAGGCGGTCTCCGAAAAAGGCGGACAACCGGTCCTCCAACTGCCGGCTCAAGGCGATTTCCGGGACCAGGTACAGGACGTTCTTGCCTTGTGCCAGGGTCTCCAGGGCCAGTTGGACATAGAGTTCGGTCTTGCCGGATCCGGTGACGCCGTGAAGAAGTGCTATCTTGTTATTGAAAAATGCTTTATGGATTTTACTTAAAGCATCGCTTTGGGTAGGGGAAAGCTGGATGGACGCAAAGTCAGGCTCTTTTCGGACGGCTCCGGCGAGCCGGGCCTCGAGGGCGGCGATTTCGGCGGCATAGCGCTCCCGCGTACTGTCCCTGCGGGCTTTCCGCAGCATGTCCCGGCGTTTCTCCAGCCGGGCCTCCAGCCGCTCCCGGTTGCGGGACCCGGCCTGCTCGACCGCAATCTTGCCGGCGGGGTAGGCGGATTTGTAGACTTCCCCGACCGTGCACAGGTAATAGCGGGCGATGAAATGCCAGAGGGCCAGTTCTTCTTCCGTGATGGGCGGCAGGTCTTCTACAGAATTGATTTCCATGATTTTCGTTACGTCGACCTGCGGCTCTGCTTCAAGTTGGTCGACAACCCCGGTGTAGGTCTTCCCGGCGAAGGTGACACGGACCCGGCTGCCACGGACAAGCGCATGTCCGCCGGCCGCGTACCAGGGGTTCCAGGCCAGCCGCAGGGGCAGGATGACCGTTATGAATTCCTTTCCGTCCATCGTCCTGCGAAGGTAGTCATTTTCCCGGGATTGTCCAGAATGTTTATTTGAAATCTGAAAACGTTTTTGCGCTTAATTATTCTGAAATTATTTGATTATTTACTTAGAATTTGTAATTTTGTAAGGACCAAAACCACGAATTTTAACACTTAAACTGAGATATGGCTGAAAAACATTTGCTTCTGGGGGATGAAGCGCTCGCCCTGGGCGCCCTCCACGCCGGTCTTTCCGGCGTCTATGCATATCCCGGTACACCTTCTACCGAGATCACGGAATTCATTCAGAATCATCCCTTGACGCGGGAACGCAACCTGCACTGCGACTGGAGCAGCAATGAAAAGACGGCCATGGAAGCGGCGCTGGGTGTATCCTACGCCGGCAAGCGCGCCCTGGTATGCATGAAGCATGTCGGCATGAACGTCTGTGCCGACGCTTTTGTCAATTCCGCCATGACCGGAGCCAACGGCGGACTGGTCGTCACCGCTTGCGACGATCCGTCCATGCACTCCTCGCAGAATGAACAGGATTCCCGTTTCTACGCCGAATTTGCCATGATGCCCTGCTTCGAGCCTTCTTCCCAGCAGGAGACGTATGCGATGATCCGCCACGCCTTCGATTTCTCCGAAGAAAAGCGGATCCCTGTGCTGATGCGGCTGACGACCCGCATGGCGCATTCCCGCGCCGTCGTCGAGACCGGTGAAATCCGGCCTGAAAACGAAGTGCATTTCCCGGAAAATCCCCGCCAGTGGGTCCTCCTGCCGGCCAACGCCAAGGTCCGCAACCAGGCGCTGATCGCCGATTATGCCGGATTCGGGGAGGCGGCGGAGCAGTCTCCGTTCAATGTCCTGTCGGACGGCCCGGATGACAGCCTGGGCATCATCGCCTGCGGCATCGCGTACAATTATCTGATGGAAAACTTCCCGGACGGCTGTCCGTATCCGGTCCTGAAGGTCTCCCAGTATCCTTTCCCGAAAGGCCTGGCGCGCCGGCTCGCCGCCCGCTGCAAGACCCTGCTGGTCCTGGAAGAAGGCCAGCCCCTCGTGGAGAAGATGCTTTGCGGCGTCTTCGATACCGGCATCACCGTCAAGGGCCGCCTGGACGGCACCCTTCCGCGCACCGGCGAACTGACCCCGGACTGCGTCCGCGCCGCCCTCGGCCTTCCCGCCCGTGCGGAGTATGCGGCCTCCCAGGTCGCCGTTCCCCGTCCGCCCGCCCTGTGCCAGGGCTGCGGCCACCGGGACTTCTACACCGCGCTGAACCAGGTTATCAAGGACTATCCGACGGCCCGGGTATTCAGTGACATCGGCTGCTACACCCTCGGATGGCTGGCTCCGTTCCACGCGTTCCAGACCTGTGTGGAGATGGGCGCTTCCGTGACGATGTCCATCGGCGCCGCCAACTCCGGCGTCTGGCCGGCCGTCGCGGTGATCGGCGACTCCACCTTCACCCACAGCGGCATGACCGGCCTGCTGGATGCCGTCAACGCCAAGGCGGACATCACGCTCTGCATCTCGGACAACCTGACGACCGGCATGACCGGCGGTCAGGATTCCGCCGGCACCGGCCGCCTGGAGGCCATCTGCCTGGGCCTGGGCGTCGAGCCGGAGCACCTGCGGACCATCATCCCGCTGCCGAAGAATTATCCGGACATGGAACAGACCATCCACGAGGAACTGGAATACCACGGCGTCTCGGTCATCATCTGCCGGCGCGAGTGCATCCAGACGGCCCGCCGCCATGCCGCCAAGAAATAACCTTTCAACCTGATCGTTACCATGAAACAAGATATCATTCTCGCAGGCGTCGGTGGACAGGGCATCCTTTCCATCGCGACCGTCATCGGCCGGGCCGCCCTCGACCAGAACCTTTACCTCAAGCAGGCGGAGGTCCATGGCATGAGCCAGCGCGGCGGCGATGTCCAAAGCAATCTCCGTCTCTCTTCCGATCCCATCCACAGCGACCTTATCCCGCGGGGCGGCTGTGACCTGATCGTTTCCCTCGAGCCGATGGAGGCGCTCCGCTACTTACCCTATCTTACCCCTGAAGGCTGGATCATCACCAACACGACACCCTTTGTCAACATCCCGAACTATCCTGCGACAGAGGCCGTCATGGCCGAATTGCACCGGATTCCGAACCTGATCGCCATCGACGTGGACACGATCGCCAAGGAAGTGAAATCCCCGCGCAGCGCCAACATGGTGCTGCTGGGAGCCACGGCCTCGGTGCTCCGCATCCTGGACCCGGACAAGCTCCGGGACGGTATCCGCACCGTCTTCGGCCGCAAGGGCGAGGCTGTCGTGGACACGAACATCGCGGCTTTCGATGCCGGATATGAGTTTGCCAATCAACATCTTGCCCGATGAAACAGCCGATTTCCCAACAAGTCATCCAGGACATCCTGGACCAGCATGACATCGCGGACATCTCGAAAGCGACGATCCGCCAGAGCGTCGCGGTCGGCGCGGCGCTGGAGAAAATAGCCGGGGAGCCGTTCGTCCACCTGGAGATCGGCGTCCCGGGCATCGAAGCCTGTCCCATCGGCATCGATGCGCAGAAAGAGGCGCTGGACCGCGGGGTGGCGTCTGTCTATCCGGTCATCAGCGGTCTGCCGGAACTCAAGCAGAATGCTTCGCAGTTCGTCAAGGCGTTCATCGACATCGACGTTCCGGCGCAGTGCATCGTGCCGACCGTCGGCTCGATGCAGGGCAGTTTCAACCTGATCCTGGAGTGCTCCCAGCTCCAGCCCGGGAAGGACACGATCCTGTATATCTGTCCGGGATTCCCGGCGCATGGCCGCCAGCCGGACGTGCTCGGCATCAAGAACGTGATTTTCGACATCTATGAGTACAGGGCCGGCCGGCTCCGGGAAAAACTCGAGGAGTTCATGTCGAAGGGCAACATCGCCGCCATCCTGTATTCCAACCCGAACAATCCGGCATGGATCTGCCTGACGGAAGAGGAATTGCAGATCATCGGCGAATGCGCGAACAAGTACGACGTCATCGTGCTGGAAGACATGGCCTACCTGTGCATGGACTTCCGCAAGGACATGTCCCGTCCGTTCGAGCCGCCGTTCCAGCCGACGGTGGCCCGGTATACGGACAACTATGTCATCACCCTGTCCGCCTCGAAGATCTTCAGTTATGCCGGCGAGCGCATCGCCGTCGCCGTGATCTCCGACAAACTCTACCACCGGGAGTATCCCGAACTCCGCCGCCGTTACGGCATCGGCGGTTTCGGGGACAATTACATCCTGACCTACCTGTATGTCGCTTCTTCCGGCACCTCCCATTCCGCCCAGTATGCGCTGGCGGCGATGTTCAAGGCGGCTGTGGAAGGGCGCTACAATTTCGTCGGAGAACTGCGCGAGTACGGCCGCCGTTCCGAGCGGTCCCGGGACATTTTCGAGAAACATGGTTTCCATCTGGTGTATGACAAGGACATGGACCAGACGATCGGAGACGGCTTCTTCTATACGGTCGGCTATGGGAACCTTGATAATAATTCCTTGATGGTCAGGCTGATGCGCTGCGGTATCAATGCCATTGCCCTGAACACGACGGGCAGCGGCCAGTCGGGTATCCGCGTGTGCGTCTCCCGCTTGCTGACCGACGAGGACTTCCAGGCGCTGGACGAGCGGCTGCAACTGTTTGTGGAACTAGACAAAGAATAGCCTATGAGATACATGAGTGCCGACGATGCGATGAAACTCATCCGTTCCGGCGACACCATCTGCTGCCAGGGCAGCACTTCCGTTCCGGTCATGCTCCAGGAGGCGCTGACCCGGCGCGCGGACGAACTCCGGGACGTCAAGATCGTCTCCGGTTTCAATGTGACGACCGGTCCGGCACCGTTCTGCAAGCCGGAGTACAAGGATTCGTTCATCGTCAACAGCATCTTCCTGTGCGCGGACCAGCGGAAGCACGTGGCGGCCGGGTACGGCAGCATGGTCCCCGCCTTCCTCGGCGAGGTCCCGTACCTGTTCCGCAGCGGCCTGCTGCCGATCGACGTGGCCTTCATCAACTGCTCGCTGCCGGACGAAAACGGCTATTGCAGTTTCGGCATCTCGGCGGATATTTCCGTTGCGGCGGTCGAGTGCGCCCGGGTGGTCATCGCGCAGGTCAACAAAAGCATCCCGTACCTGTACGGCAAGTGCATGATCCATGAATCGCAGATCACGGCGGCGGTCGAGTGCGACATTCCGCCCGTGGCCATGGAATTCGGCCCTCCGACGGAGATCGAGGCGGCCATCGGCGGTTTCATCGCGAATGAGATCCCGGACGGGGCGACGCTGCAGATCGGCGTGGGCGGTATCCCGAACGCCATCCTGAACGGCATCAAGCACCACCAGCATCTCGGCCTGCATACCGAGGCGATGACCGACGGCGTCGTCCGGCTGATGGAGGAAGGCGTGATCGACAACACCTTGAAGAAGAACCATACGGGGGTCAGCGTCGCTTCCCTGGCTTTGGGTTCCAAGCATATGTACGAGTTTCTGGACCACAACCGGGACGTCGAATTCTATGATGTCGCCTATACCAACGATCCGTTCCGGATCCGGGAGAATCCCCGGGTGTGCGCCATCAATTCGGCCATCGAGGTGGATCTGACGGGGCAGGTCTGTGCGGACAGCATCGGCGACATGATCTTCTCCAGCGTCGGCGGCCAGCATGATTTCATGTACGGCGGTTCGCTTTCCGAGGGAGGGAAGACCTTCATCGCGCTGCCTTCCCGGACCCTGAAGGGCAAGAACAAGATCGTGGCCCATCTGGCGCCGGGTGCCGGCGTGGTGACGACCCGTTTCCAGACCCAGTACGTGGCGACCGAGTACGGCATCGTCTACCTGCGCAACAAGAACCTGGCCGAGCGGGCCAAGGCCTTGATTTCCATCGCCCATCCGGACGACCGCGAAGAACTGGAGAAAGCCGCCTGCGAACGCTTCGGCTACTCCTTCCTCCGCCTGAAATAAACGGGCTTCGCTACAACTGTTCTAAAACGGCGCAAGTATTCGTTTTAGTAGGTCTATTTTTGTAACTTCCCTGACTCTCAAAGAAGAAGGGGAGCGACGGAAATGGAGTTCGGGCTCAGTCCATCCTCGCATCCTGCGTCCCCGCGTCAGCGGGGACTTGTCTGCTGCGGCTGAGTATCGCCCGGAACTCATTCGTCGCTCATCATATTCTATAACGATAAAAAGGTAAGTTTTTTTATCTCATTATTTTTTTTAGTTTTGCGTTATATACGAAAAGAAGATTAACAATGATGTTTTGTTCTATCTCTCGACTAGCCCTGTTTCTTGTCACAATGGTCTGCCTTCCCATTACACTTATGGGGCAGGATGATGCTGCATCCATTGTAGGTCAGGCTTTTATTCCTGTTGAAGTCAGATCTGGGTGGGATCACGATATCATACTCGCAACCTCTTATCTAGGGGAAGGCTTTGATGCCATTCTTGTTGCTGACGGAGATACACTCCGGACGAAATCAGACAGGGCAGAAGGTTATGGTAGATTCTCATTTTCTGGAATTGTCGCCAAGCAAGTTACGCTTTGTATAAAGCCCGATATAAGTACTTCTG
>CADCRA010000127.1 GCA_902803715.1 uncultured Bacteroidia bacterium | reverse complement strand
CCGGATGTATGAAGCCGGTAACTATAACGATGTCAATGTTTTGATCGGTACGAATTCCGACGAGGGAGTCGGTTTCCTCCCGATGACGACGCTCTCGCAGTTCCGGGAAGATGTCCGGAAAGAGTACGGTACGCTGGCGGATCGGGCGCTGGAACTGTATCCGGCTGCCACGGATAACCAGGCGTACAATGCGGTCAGTGACATGTTTCGGGAAAACGCGTTTGCCTGGCATACCTGGGCCTGGGCCAACCTGCAGCGGAAAACCGGAAAGGGGAAGGTCTGGCTCTACTATTTCGACCAGTACGATCCGGAGCATCCGGTGGCTGCCGGTCCGGACGGCCCTTTCTCGCACGGCGCCCTTCATGCCAGCGAACTGCCGTATGTCTTCAAGCTTCCGGTGAACGGCCTTTTTGAAGGGGGAGACAAGACTGTCAGCGAGGCGATGAACGCCTATTGGTGCAATTTCGTCAAGACGGGAGACCCGAACGGCAAAGGCCTGGCGTCCTGGCCTGTCTATGAGGACGGGACGGCGTCGGTCCTGTACTTCAAGGACGGCACGTCCCTGATCGAGACGCCCAACAAACCCCAGCTCGAACTTGCTGACGAATACTTCGCCCGCCGCCGTGCGCTCTCCGGCCGTTAGCGGCTGCGTCCCTGGGTGATGGCCCGGTATTCGGCCGGGGTCATCCCGGCGAGGCGGCGGAACGCCGTAAAGAAATATTCATAATTATCGAAGCCCATGTCATAGGCGATTTCCTTGATGGACCGGTCGCTGTTTGTCAGGGCTTCTTTCGTTTTGCTGAAGCGGACCTCCTGGATGTATTTGGCGGGGGAGAGGCCGGTGTATTCCTTGAAGAGTTTCCGGAAATTGGAATAGCCCATGCAGAGGCTCTCCGCGACCTGCTCCGGGCCGATAGTCCGGAACTGCCCGTCGATCAGGAGTTTGGCGCGGCTGATCAGGTCGCCGGCGTCGCTGGCGCGGAATGCCCGGTTGCGGGCATAGTAGTAGCACAGGCCGAGCAGGTGGACCACGATGCTGCCGAGCAGGGGCTGGAAGCCGGATTCCTGGCCGGATGCGATCTGGATGGCGTTTTCATACAGTTCCACGACTTCGCTGTGGATACCGACGTCGAAGACGGGTTTTTCCTTGGTGAAGAATCCGTTTTCGACGCGGGAGTCGATGACCGGACCCTGGAAGCCGATCCAGTATTCGCGCCAGCCCGTGTCCTTGTCCGGCCGGTAGGAGTGCCATTCACCCGGGAACAGCAGGAACATCGACCCGCGCGTGACTGGGACCCAGTGGCCCAGGCTGGCGCTGGTAAACATCCCTTTGCCGCGGGTGATGTACAGCAGCTGGTATTCGCCCAGGATGCGGCCTTTCTCTTCCGAGAAAATGTAGCGGGACGGGTGGTTGGCGGGCGGATAGGGCATGCCGGCCCCGATTTCCTGGAAACCGACGGAATTGACGGCCAGCCCCCACTTGAGGTCCAGCGGACTGACGACGAGATATTTCAGGTGCAGGGAATCTTCCATCGTCTATGCGTTTTTGGTGACTTGGCTCGGCGGGAAGCCGAAATGTTTCTTGAATTCGCGGGAGAATGTGAAAGGGGAGGAAGAACCGACGCGGTAGGAGACCTCGCTGACGTTGTAGTTGCCGCTGCGGAGCAGGTCCATCGCGATGTTCATCCGGTATGTGGTTATGAAGGCCTGCGGCGTCTTGCCGGTCAGGGCCTTGACCTTGGCATAGAGACTGCTGTAGCTCATCCCCAGTTCGGCCGCCAGTTCGCCGACGTTGAAGCCTTCGTCTTCAAGATGGGCGTCGAGCAGGCCGTGGATCTTGTCCAGCAGCTTGCGGTCCGCATCGCTGAGCCCGGCTTCTTCGACGACGGCGGTTTTCTCTTTGGAGCCGGAGGTCAGGTTGAGAACCCTTTCCTGGATCCGCCGGCGGTTGGCGATCTGTCCTTCGATGGCTGCCAGCAGGTAGTCCGGGTCGAACGGTTTCGGGATGTAAGCATCGGCGCCGGTCCGGAGGCCTTCGATGCTGCTGGCTACATCGGCTTTCGCCGTCAGCAGGATGACCGGCAGGTGGGCCCAGTCCGGCTGGGATTTGATGGTGTTGCACAAGGCGGTGCCGGTCATGTTCGGCATGATGACATCGCTGAGCACCAGGTCCGGGAGCCCCAGCTTGAGGTTGTCGACGGCTTCCAGTCCGTCGCTGGCGAGGATGACCCGGTAATGGGGCCGCAGCAGGTCGCGCAGGAATCCGCGGATCTCGTCCGTGTCTTCCACGACGAGGACGGTCGGCAGGTCGCGGCTGTCCGCCCCGGCATCGGGCAGTTCGTGGACGGCCGTTTCGGCCGCAGCG
The DNA here is from genome assembly GCA_902803715.1 of uncultured Bacteroidia bacterium. Taxonomy (GTDB): domain Bacteria; phylum Bacteroidota; class Bacteroidia; order Bacteroidales; family UBA932; genus Cryptobacteroides. The sequence goes on along the minus strand of CADCRA010000127.1, from coordinate 12,005 downwards.
TTGATTTCAGCGGGATCATAGGCTTCCCGGCCGGCCGGGAAACGGAACGTGAAGACGGAGCCGGCGGGGTCGTTGGGAGCGTAGGCGAGCGATCCCCGGTGCAGGCGGGCGAGGTTCATGGCATAGTTCAGGCCGATGCCCGATCCGACGATGCCGGACTGTTCTGCGCCCAGACGGTCGAACCGTCCGAAAATCCGGGCCCGTCTTTCTTCCGGGATGCCGATGCCGTCGTCGGTGACGGATAGTACGACATCACTGTCTTCCTGGACGAGCCGGATGGCGATATGGCCGCCCTCCGGCGTGTATTTCAAAGCGTTACTCAGCAGGTTGGCGAAGATTTTGCCGACTTTTTCGGTGTCGAACCAGCAGATCAGGGTCTCCGGCAGGTCGCAGGTCAGGGTTTGCCGTTTTTCCTGCGTGGCATAGCTGAAATTCCCGGTCAGGGACCGGATGACGGAGACGAGGTCATTCTGCCGGACGGTAAGCTGTTCCCGGGAAGGACGGCCCTCGCCGCTTCCCAGCAATTGTTCGGACAAGTCCCGCAGCCGTTCGGCATTGCGGCCGATCGTCCGTACCAGGTCGTTGGCCGGCTGCCCCAGATCCTGCTTGCCCAGTTCTTTTGCGGGTGCGTATATCATGGACAGCGGTGTCCGGAATTCGTGGGAAATGTTCGTGACAAAGTCAATCTGCTGCTGTTTCAATTCCTCCCGCTGCTCGGCCAGGGCGAGCCGTTCCTGCTGGGTCCGCAGGCGGATGAAGAACCAGAGTCCGGCGCCCAGCAGGCCCAGGCCCAGGATCCAGTACAGCAGTTTCGCCCAGGGACTGGCCCAGGGAGCCGGCTGGATGCGGATTGGCAGGGCGATTTCCTGCGTGCTCCAGCGGCCGTTCTGCTCGCGGACGCGGGCGCGGAACGTATAGGAACCGGCGGGGAGGTAGGAATAGACGGCCTGGATGACGGAGGCACCGTACTGCCAGTCTTTTTCGTAGCCGTCCAGTTTCCAGGAATAATTCAGCAGCGATCCGGCATCGAAGTCGAGGGCGGCGGCGCGGATTTCCAGCGCATTGTCTTTCCAATGGAGTTTCAGGGCCGGGCTGTTTTCGGGCAATTGTTTCCCACCGGCGGAGATCGCTTCGATCCGGAGCGGGGTTTCCCGCTGGAGCGGCAAGGCCATGGTCGGATCGACGACGGTCAGGCGGCCGGAACCGCCGAAATAGAGCCTTCCGTCCGGTCCGGCAGCGGCCGAAATCAGGTCATAGAACTGTCCGCTGGTGAAATGCCGGTCGTGGAGGGAGAAAAAGGTTTGTTCCCGGATGTCATACCGGAAGATATGGGTCGCCGTGCTGAACCAGATGTTTCCTCCGGCATCTTCCACGACGGATTTGATGCCGTTGTCGACGAGCCCCGAGGATACGTCGAAGACCGTCAGTTCCCCGGTCTGAGGAGCAAAGTGGTACAGCCCCCGGTTGTAGGACCCCAGCCAGTAGGTGCCGTCGGAGGTCCTCAGCATTCCGCTGACGCTGGCCAGTGATTCCGGACCGAGACGCTCATAGGAACCGTCCCGCTCCATCCGCACGATGCCCTGGCTGGTGGTGACGACAAAGGTCCGTGTCGAATTGGCACAGGGCATCAGGAAGCCGAAAGACAGGTTGTCCGCCGGTTGTACGAACGTCCTGCTCCCGTCCGGTGCCAGAATGGTGAAACTGCTGACATGGGAGAGCCAGAGGCTCCCCGTGCTGTCTTCTTCCAGGGAAAAGGCATCCTGGTCCAGGGTCACGGACTCCGTTTCATGCGGGATGCCTTGGTCGACGTCGTATCGGACAACCCGGTTGTTGTCCATCAGGCTGACCAGCCGGCCTTCCCGGTCGATCAGCAGGGCAGAGCAGACCGCACGCGCATCCCGCCAGACGACCGCACCCGTGACGGGGTGGACGCTCTGCAGCCGCTCGCCGCAGCGCATCCAGAGATAGCCCTGGCGGTCGAAGACGAGGTGGCTGACGCGCTCCGGACGAGGGGAAACCTGCAGGCTGGTGTAGTTCTGCCGATCCGAGTAATGCAGGAGCGGGGTGTCACCGTCGGACAGCCAGATGCCGTTGTCCCGGTCGACGAAACAGACATACCTCCCGCCGGTCAGTTGCTGGTCCGGCGCGACGGGCGTGACGGTTTGGGAGAGCAGGTTGTAACTGTACATGCCCTTTCCTGCCAGTCCCAGGAGCAGGTTGTTTTCCATATAGGGGCTGATGAACAGGATCCGGGCGCCGCGGAGCAATTTGTCCAGCGGCTGGGGCAGGGGAAGACGGACCCGGGATCCGGCATCATGGCAGAGCAGACCTTCGGAGGTGGCGGTCCAGACCGTTCCGGAAGGCCGTTCGCAGATTCCGCTGACGGAGATGCCTTTGCCCAGGAACAGTTGCTGCTCGCGTTCCAGCTGAGTTCCCAGGATACTGAGGAAGGTGCTGTCCCGGCGCGAGAAAGTCAGCCAGGTTTCTCCCCGTGCGGTGACGGTCAGGTTTTCCAGCCAGGATACCCCGTCTTCATAATAGTACCCTTCGATCCCCATGTCCGATTTGCGGAATCGGAACAGTCCGGATTTCCCGACGCCGATGATGTGGTCCGGATCCGTTTCGAGGATCCGGGTGACCGGATCGAACGTCGCATCGTTGAGGTGTTGGAAGACGCCGTTTTCCAGATAACCGATCCCGCACTCGTTGCCGATCCAGAGCCGTTGTCCGGACGAATCCCAGCATAGGGCGGAGATATTGTCATTGTTGAGCCAGCCTTCCTGCCCGGAGGCGTTGAAGACGGCGTAGTCGGTGCCGTTGTAGCGGTTCAGACCATGGGAGGTCCCGATCCACAGGTTGCCTGAGAGATCCTGTGCGAAGGCTCCGACTTTGTAATTTGATAAGTGGTCCGTGTATCGGGGTGCCTGCGCGGGACTATTTCGAGAAATGACAAATAGAAGTAATACAATTGTCAGAAATGTGAGTCTATCTTTCATAATCGGCATCTTGACTTTGCGAAGATAGGGGTTCTTGAAGAAAATGCCAAGGATTTTGAAGAAAATGAGTGGTCATTCAATCGTTTTATGTCGATTTTTGCTTCCGGAATCATAGCGTTCCTTGGCTGACATGGTTGGGATAAACCAAAATCAAAAATTGAAGTTTTTATTTTTATATTTTAACCCACATTTATTAATCAACAACCTGAACATGAAAAAGAAACTTTTCTTGTTGGCGGCGATGCTTCTGACGGCTGTGGCAGCAATGGCACAGAACGTCGGCATCTCCGGTAAGGTGGCGGACTCCAACGGAGAACCGCTGATCGGTGTCGGTATCCTGGTCAAGGGTACGACCATCGGTACGACGACGGATATCGACGGTACCTTCGCCCTGTCCGTTCCCGCGAATGCCGTCCTGGAGATTTCCTCCATCGGTTATGTTACGCAGGAGATCGCTGTCGGCGACAAGCGCGCCTTCGACATCGTCCTCGCGGATGACAATGAAATGCTGGATGCCACGGTCGTCGTCGGCTATGGTACGACCCGCCGGCAGAATTTTACGGGTTCCGTCGCTACTTATAAAGTAAGTGACACTCCGCTGGCCAACACCACGACCCAGAACGCCCTCGAATTCCTGCGCGGAACGGCGACCGGTGTCCAGATGGGACAGTCCGGTGTCGCCGGTGCGTCTCCGTCCATGCGGATCCGCGGCCAGAAGTCCGTCAACGGCGGCAGCGACCCGCTGATCGTCCGTGACGGGGTGATCTTCCAGGGTTCCATCAACGACATCGATCCGAATACCATCGAGTCGATCAGCGTCATGAAGGATGCCACCTCCCTGGCGGCCTACGGCTCCCAGGCGGCGAACGGTGTCATCATGATCACGTCCAAGAAAGGGCAGGTCGGCAAGCCGATGATCAACTTCCGCGGGACGGTCGGCATCTCCGAGCAGAATTACAAGCCGAAGCTCCGCGACGGTTACGGTTACATCGAACTGATCAATGCCCGCCGCGGCCAGGCTGCGGACAACACGTCCTGGATGAGTGACGTCGAACTGGCCCGCTACAAGGCCGGCGAGCAGACCGACTGGTATGACTATGTCTCCCGCAAGGGCGTCCAGCAGGATTATTCCCTCAATGTCTCCGGCGGTACGGAGAACATGAACTACATGGTGGGTGCTGCCTTCAACAACAATACCAACTTCATCAAGGGCAACGAATTTACCCGCGAGACGGTCAATGCCCGTGTCAATACGACGGTCACCAAGAATATCAGTGCCGGAATCAACCTCAATTATACGGAGACCCAAAACGTCTCTCCGAACGTGTTCTACCGCAACGTCGCGATCACGCCCTGGGGCGATCCGACCCTTTCCGACGGCAAGACCATGCGCCGCTATGTCGATGAGCGCACCGTGGATTCCCAGAACCCGCTCTGGGCCCTCTACAACGGCCAGGAGAACGAGACCCGCGGCAACAGCCTCAATGCCGGCGGCAACATCGAAGTGAAATTCCCCGGGATCGAGGGCCTCAGCTACCGTCTCAGCGGTAACTATACCAAAGGCAACAGCCGGGCGATGAACTTTACGCATGAATACTACTATGTCGATCTCGGCGCCGGCGAGGAAGCCTACACGCCGGAGGCCTTCGACCGTCACTTGAGCGAGGCCGGCGGCTCCATCAGCAATATAACGACCGTCTCCTGGGTCCTGGACAATGTCCTCAACTACACCCGCGACATCGGCAAGCACTATATCAATGCTTCCCTCGTCTACACCCGCGACTCCCGCGAATCCAGCAGCAACGGCATGCAGGGCAGCGACTTCTCCGGAGTCGGCAACACCACCCTCGGTGTCTGGGGCCTCAACAACGCCGGTACGATCACGATGAACCCGGTCGGCTATTCCCTGCACACGGACATCGGCTACCTCGCCCGGATCAACTATTCCTGGAACAACAAGTACCATTTCAACGCTTCTTTCCGCCGCGACGGTTCCTCCGTCTTCGGTTCCGATCACAAGTGGGGTAACTTCCCGGCCGTCGGTGCCGCGTGGACCATCACCGACGAACCGTTCATGAAGAATGCTTCCCGATGGCTGGATTACATGAAACTCAAGGTTTCCTGGGGCAAGAATGGCAACCAGTCCCTATCCCCGTACGGCACCCTGTCCCGCATGAGCGTCGGCCGCCAGGCCAACGTAACCTACTTCTTCGGCGACGATCCGGCTTTCGGCCAGGTCATGACGACCCTCGGCAACCCGAACCTCGGCTGGGAAACCACCACTTCCTTCAACTATGGTTTCGAGGCTGACATGTTCCAGCGCCGCCTCCACCTGGAGGTCGATGCCTACAATTCCAAGACGACCGACCAGATCTTCAACCGCCAGATCCCGGTCATGGGTACCGGCCTGACGACCCAGCAGGCGACGATGGGCCAGGTCAACAACTGGGGCGTCGAGGCTTCCCTCCGTGCCCAGCTCGTCCAGAAGCGTGATTTCAACTGGAATTCCGTGCTCAATTTCACCCTGAACCGCAACAAACTCGTCGATCTCTACGGAGACGGCCTGGATGACATCAACAACAACCGTTTCATCGGTGAGCCGCTCAATCCTTTCTACGGCTACCGCTGGATCGGCATCGTCCAGGAGACGGATACGGATTACATCCGTGCGAACGGCGTGCAGCCCGGTTCCCCGAAGTTCGCCAACCTGGACGGCAGCGAAGACGGCCGCATCACGGCAGAAGACCGCGAGATTCTGGGCTACAGCCAGGAAGCGTTCCGCATGAGCCTGGCGAACACCCTGACCTGGAAGAACTGGTCCTTCTATGTCATGCTCAACGGCGTCTTCTCCGGTGGCAAGTACGGCAAGGCGGAGAACCGCTATGCCTATGTCTCCAACGACTCCATGGCATGGACCAACCTCTTCGACCATCCGTTCTGGACGCCTGAGAACAAGAGCAACACCTACCCCAGCCCGCTGGTCGACGACGAGCGCCTGCGCGCCCTGGAAAACTTCGGCTTCGTCCGTCTCCAGGATGTCAACATCTCCTACGATTTCCGCAGCAGCAGCTTCCTCCAGAAGATCCACATTGCGTCCCTGCAGCTCTATGTTTCCGGCCGCAACCTCTTCTTCATCGCTCCGGGCTGGCATTTCAGCGATCCGGAAGTCCGGAACCCGCGCTCCCAGCAGCTCGCCCGGACCTATACCTTCGGTCTTAACGTAAGATTCTAACATTTGCATGAACATGAAAAAGATTCTCTATACCATCCTGGGTCTTGCCGCTGTTTCCGCCGCCTTCACGGCTTGCTCCAAAGACAGTGAATTCCTGACCGAACAGCCGAAGACCATCTATACGGCCGAGAACGCCTTCACCAAGAACACCCAGGTGGACGCCGCCCTCGTGAAATGCTACTCCGACTTCTACCGCCTCCATTCCTGGGGTACGGATGTCTGGGAAGAACTGCCTGCCTTCATCGGCGGCGGTGGCGGCAGCGCCTCCACGCTGCTGGCCGGTTACGGTGCCGACGTCCACGATGAGGACGGTTCGATGGGGCATGCCGGTTCCTCCTTCTCCAACCTGGCGATGATCAATCCGCTGTATTCCCGCTTCCTGAGCCTTTGGAACCAGTTGTATGAACTGGCTGCCGCCGGCAACCTGACCCGGCAGGGCATCGAGCTCGTCGACTGGAAGGATGCTTCCGAGCGGGCCTATGCGGAAGCGCAGGCCAAGTTCTTCATCGGCTGGTCCTACCTCCGTCTGGGCGAGTGCTTCGGTGGCGTCCCGATCGTCGAGGAGTACAATACCGAACTCAAGTATGACTATGTCCGCGCTTCCCGCCAGGAAACGTATGCCTATGCCATCCGGAATCTCACGGATGCGCTGGAGGGCCTTCCGGAAGAGCAGCAGGCCGACGGCCGGCTGACCAAGAGTGCCGCCAACCATTACCTCGCCGAGGCTTATCTGGCCCAGGGTATCGAGACCGGTGACAACAGCAACTTCACCAAGGCCGTCAGTGCCGCCGATGCCGTCATCGCCCGCCATCCGCTGATGACCCATCGGTTCGGCGTCCGCGCCAACCCGCAGGATACCCGCACCTGGAACGGTGCCCCGTATTACCGCCCGGACGGCAATGTATTCTATGATCTTTTCCAGTTGGGTAACTACAACCAGAGCGCCGGCAACACCGAGGCCATTCTCGTGCTCCAGACCCCGACGTATGAAGAGCAGAGCGCCAACGGCGGCCGTATCTTCAACCTGGGCAATGCCACCGGTCAGCCTTACCGCGACGTCGCGTGGAAGCCGGAATACAAGGAAGCTGCCTCCGCTGCTTCTCCCTGGGGCGGCAACATCGACTATGCCAAGTATCCGCAGGGTACCTCCGGCGCTTACCTGGGTGGTCAGACCTGGGGCCTGTACGGCAGCAACCCGTATCTGGATGAGTATGTCTGGCGCGGCGAGTTTGCGGATGACATGCGCAATGCCGAAATCAACCTCTGCCATCCGGTTGTCATGGACCGCAACCATTCCCTCTACGGCCAGATCGTGACCAAGGACATGGTTCAGGAGCCTGCCCGCCTGATGCGCGTCTCCGCCAAGGTGAAGATGCAGGACGAGTGGGGCTGGGATTCCCATCAGGGCCAGCCGTATTCGACCGAGTATGGCCGTGACTGGTATGCCGCCCGTTCCGCCGAGACCTATCTCTTCAAAGCCGAGGCCCAGTTCCGCGCCGGGGATGCCGCCGGTGCAGCCGAGACGATCAACGTCATCCGCAAGCGTGCCGAGGCCGGCAAGATGCTGACGGCCGCCGACATCGACATCTATACGATCCTCGACGAGCGTACCCGTGAACTTTCCTGGGAGGAACATCGCTGGCCGCAGCTGCTTCGCATGGCGAAGTCCGGTACGGACAACGAGGTGATGCACAATCAGTTGAAGAACCATGCGATGTATATCCACGAAGTTCCGGTCTACCATGGCGACATCCGCTGGTCCCTCTTCCCGATCCCGCAGTTCATCATCCAGGCGAACAAGGACGCCGTGATGGAACAGAACCCGGGTTGGAACTAAACCCCCTTATGCTTCCGGTCCCTTGAGTGCGGACCGGAAGTGCCCATGAAAACAAAACGATGAACATGAAAAGAACGGCCTTATTTGCGGCACTGGCGCTGTTGCTGGCCGCATGCGGATCTACCGACAACTCTGTGGAGAAGAATTCCCTTTCTTCCCTCGCGGAACTGCAAGCCGGCTGGGCGAACCCGCCGCAAGCGGCCAGGGCCCGGGTATGGTGGCATTGGATGAACGGCAACATTACCCGGGACGGTATCCGGAAAGATTTGGAATGGATGGATCGGATCGGCCTGGGCGGCGTGCATAATTTCGACGCCGCCCTCGGGACGCCGACGATCGTGGACAAGCGGCTGGTCTATATGGACGAGGGCTGGCAGGATGCATTCGCGTATGCGGTACGGACGGCGGATTCCCTCGGGCTGGAGTTTACGATCGCATCGGCCCCGGGCTGGTCTTCGACCGGCGGGCCGTGGGTGGAGCCCCGGGATGCGATGAAGCGTCTGGTGTGGCGCACCGTTCAAGTGGAAGGCGGAAAACAGGTTGATAGGGATTTCCCGGTTCCTTTCCGGAACGCGGGCGCCTTCCAGAACGGTGCGACGGCCGGGCGCGGAACGGGCGCGGACATCGAATTCTACGAGGATGTATCCGTCATCGCCGTCAAGCTTCCGGAAGGACAGCGTACGGCAGCTGAGCTGGGAGCTGTCCTGACGTCCAGCGGCGGTTCCTTCACGCTGGAGCAGCTGACGGACGGCGATGTCCGCAACGCCGGCCTGCTTCCCTCGGATGAGAAGAACGGATTCGCGTGGATCCAGTATGCGTTCCCGGAGCCGGCGACGGTCCGTTCCCTGGCGGTCGTTGGCCTGCCCGGCGGCGGTTTCGGCATGGGCGGCGGTTCTTCCGCTTCCCTTGAAAGCAGTGATGACGGTGTGAATTTCACCAAGGTCTGCGACCTGCGTGGCGGGAGCATGACCCAGGCGACCCTCTCTGTTCCGGAGACGACCGCACGGTTCTTCCGGCTTCGCATCCAGAATCCGCGGGCCCCGATGGGCGGCGGCATGTTCGGTTTCGGCGCACCCGGCCCGGCTCCGCAGGCACCGCGCGGCACATCCGTCGCCGAGTTCGAACTCTTCCCGTACAGCCGGGTCCACCGGTTTGAGGACAAGGCAGGCTTTTCTTCAGCGGCGAACCTGACCGCTTCTCCGACGCCGGCTTCTGACGAGCTGTTCCCGCAGCCGGAGGATGTCATCGACATCACGGCATCCTGCCAGGACGGCCATTTGCGCTGGGATGCCCCGGAGGGCCGCTGGCGGATCTACCGTTTCGGCTATGCCCTGACTGGCAAGCAGAACCATCCGGCCCCGCCGGAGGCGACGGGCCTGGAGGTCGACAAACTCGATCCGGTCGCCTGGTCAAAGTATTTTCATACATATCTGGACATGTACAAGGCGGCTTCCGGCGGTCTGATGGGATCGCGCGGCGTGCAGTATGTCCTGACAGACAGCTATGAGGCGGAATGTGAGACTTGGACGCCGGCGATGTACGAGGAATTCCGCAAGCGCCGCGGCTATGACCTGACCGCCTGGATGCCGGTCCTGGCCGGTGAGGTAATCGGTTCCCCGGAGCGGAGCGATGCTTTCCTGTTTGACTGGCGTGCCACGCTGAACGACTTGATATCAGATAATTATACCCTTCTCTCCGAGATTGCCCGGAAGGAATACGGCATGCTCGGCCGCTATACGGAAGCGCATGAGGCCGGCCGCGCCTACGTCGGCGACGGCATGGATCTCAAGGCGACCGCGGAGGTGCCGATGGGGGCCATGTGGACGGATGCGTCCTGGCTTCCGCATACGCCGGACGGCGGCATCGACCGCAGCGTGTACGATGCTGATGACAAGGAATCCTCTTCCGTCGCCCATCTCTATGGGCAGAACATCGCGGCGGCCGAATCGATGACCGTCATGGCCAGCGGCCCCGTCGCGTATTCCTACCATCCCGGCAACTTGAAATTCATCGCAGACATGGAACTGGCGAACGGCATCAACCGGATCGTGATCCATGAAAGCGCCAGCCAGCCCGACGACATCCATGTGCCGGGCTTGAGCCTGGGCGGCGTGGGACAGTGGTTCAACCGCCATGAGACTTGGGCGGAAATGGCCTCGGCCTGGGCGGATTACATGGCCCGCAGCTGTTTTATGCTGCAGGCGGGGCAGAACGTTGCGGACATCCTGTGGTATTATGGGGAAGACAGTTGCGTTACGACCGAGTTCGGCCGGAAACCTTCCGACATCCCTTCCGGTTACCAGTGGGATTATTGCAGTCCGAACGCATTGCTGCAGCAGATTTCCGCCAAGGGCGGACGGCTGGTCTCGAAGAGCGGCGTATCCTACCGGGTCCTATTCATGGACCGCAACGTGGAATACATGTCCGTACCGGTCCTCCGGCAGATTGCAAAACTGGCGAAGGCCGGCGTATGGATCGGCGGACCGAGACCGCAGCATACCGCCTCTCTGTCGGATGATCCCGCCGAGTTCGCCCGTCTGATCGCGGAAATCTGGGATGCGGGGCGGTCGAACGTAGTCGAGACGGTCCGGCTGGCCGACCTGCTCGGAGCCGCCGGCCTCACGCCCGATGCCACGGTTTCCGGCGACATGAAGTTCCTGCACCGTACCCTTCCTTCCGCGGAAGTCTACTGGATCAACAAGCCGTCCCTGGAGAACAAGACCGTCTCCGTATCCTTCCGTACGGCAGGTCTCAAGCCGCAGGTGTGGCATCCTGATACGGGGGTGATAGAAGAGGTTTCCTACAAGGTGGAAGACGGCAGGACCGTGGTGGAACTGGCGATGGTTCCGGACGATGCGGTCTTCGTGGTCTTCGCCGGAAAGGGCCAGGCATCACAGACGCTGCCGTCCCGGGCGGAGCGGACCCTGCTGACGGTGGAAGGCCCCTGGCATGTCCGGTTCCAGGAGAAGCGCGGGGCACCAGCGCAGGTGACCTTCGAGACGTTGCAGTCTTATACGGATTTCGCAGAGCCCGGGATCAAGTATTTCTCCGGCGTCGCGACGTATACGAATGTCCTGAAGGCCGGCGCGGTCGACGGGCAAGTCTTCCTCGACCTGGGCTGTGTCAAGGAACTCGCCGAGGTCAGTGTCAACGGCCGGTTCTGCGGGACTGCCTGGAAGGAACCTTACCGGGTCGATGTGACGGATGCGTTGCAGGAAGGGGAGAATACCGTTGAGATCCGTGTGGCCAATACGTGGCCGAACCGCCTGATCGGTGACCAGCAACCCGGTGCCGTGAAAATCACTTTTACGGATGCTCCCGCATACCGTGCAACGGATCCGCTCCGTGCCGGCGGTCTCCTGGGTCCCGTTCGTCTGGTTGAAGTAAAATAGTTTTGTTATATTTGTAAGCATATGAAAACAAAGATAATTCTTCTGGCGGCTGCTGCCGCACTCGTCTTGTCCTCCGTACTGGCGGGAACGGCTTCCTGTTCCACGGCTCCCGGCACGGTCATTACTGAAGCCAAGGTGACCCAAGGCCTTGTCCGCGGTTCCGTCGACCGGGGGGTCGGCACATTCATGGCCATTCCGTTCGCGGAAGCGCCCGTCGGCGCGCTCCGCTGGAAGGCTCCGGTTCCCAAGCAGGCTTGGGATGGCGTCCTGGAGGCGACTGAGGCCGGTGCGATGCCGCCGCAGGAGGCGCGCGCCTGGCCGGGTGCACCTGCACCGAAAGTGAGCGAGGATTGCCTGTACCTCAATATCCAGACGCCGGCGACATCCGTCAAGGATAAACTGCCGGTTCTGGTTTGGATCCACGGCGGCGGGTTCATCACCGGTGACGCCAATTCCAATGACGGCATCCATTTCGCCGAGCAGGGGATTGTTTATGTGAGCCTGAGCTACCGTACCGGTGCCCTGGGTTTCCTGGCGCTGCCGGAGCT
>CADCRA010000126.1 GCA_902803715.1 uncultured Bacteroidia bacterium | reverse complement strand
GTGGCCATGTCCGATTACGAGGACCGCGACGTGGAGACCCTTTCCGGCGGCCAGCAGCAGCGCATCGCCATCGCCCGCGCCATCGTCAACCAGCCGAAGGTACTGCTCCTCGACGAGCCCCTCGCCGCGCTGGACCTGAAGATGCGCAAGGACATGCAGACCGAACTCAAGGAGATGCACAAGAAACTGGGCATCACCTTCGTCTACGTCACCCATGACCAGGAAGAGGCCCTGACCCTCTCCGACACAATCGTCGTCCTCAACGAGGGCCGCATCCAGCAGATCGGCACCCCGGTGGACATCTACAACGAGCCCGTCAACTCCTTCGTGGCCGACTTCATCGGCGAGTCCAACATCCTCAACGGTACCATGATCCGCGACCGCAAGGTCCGCTTCATCGGCCATGAATTCGACTGCGTCGACGAAGGCTTCGGCGAAGACAAACCCGTCGACGTCGTCGTCCGCCCGGAGGACATCTATTTCACCACCGAAGAAGCCAAGACGCAGTTCACGGCGACCGTCGCCTCCTGCACCTTCAAGGGCGTGCATTACGAGATGTTCGTCAATACGGACCAGGGCTATGAACTGATGATCCAGGACTATGATCCGTACCCGGTCGGCAGCACCGTCCGCCTGTACATCGACCCGGACGACATCCAGGTCATGCGCAAGGAACGCGTCTGCAACACCGTTCCCGGCACTGTCATCGACAGCGAATCCGTCGAACTGTTCGGCGAGAAGTTCGAATGCCCGAACAGTTTCGAACCCGGAACGGCCATCGTGGCGGAAGTTCCCTTCGACAAGGTCGACCTCCAGGACGACCTGGACAAGGGCGAACTGGACGGCGAGGTCCATTTCATCCTCTACAAGGGCAACCATTACCACCTGACCATCAAGATCGACGGCGGCGGCTTCCTCTATGTCGACACCAACGACATCTGGGACAAGGGTGACCTCGTCGGCGTCCACATCGCTGCGGAAGACCTCCATATCCGGAAAGCCGATGAGAACGATTAAGCGATCCTCCTGGTCCATCCCGTACCTGATCTTCATGATCCTGTTCGTGGTGCTCCCGCTGCTCCTGATCGTCATCTATGCCTTCCAGGACAACGGCGGAGGCTTTACCTTCGGCAACATCACGAAGTTCTTCACGGACAAGGACGCCCTCAGCACCTTCGCGGTCTCCATCGAGGTCGCGATCGAGACGACGGCGCTCTGCATCCTGATTGGCTATCCCGCAGCCTGGCTTCTGGCCAACAAGAAGTACAACAGAAGCGCCGTTACCATCGTCCTGTTCATCCTGCCGATGTGGATCAACGCCCTCATGCGCACCCTGGCGACCGCCCAGCTCTTTACGATGTTCGGCGTCAACCTGGGCAAGGGCACCCTCCTCTTCGGTATGGTCTACGATTACCTTCCGTTCATGATCTACCCGATCTACAACATCCTCGCAAAGATGGACAAGTCCTATGCGGAGGCGGCCGAGGACCTCGGCGCGACCCCGTGGCGGGCTTTCTGGAAGGTGACCGTTCCGCTCTCCATGCCGGGCGTCACGAGCGGCATCCTGATGGTCTTCATGCCGACCGTCAGCACGTTCGCCATCTCCGAGTTCCTGACCAACAACAAGATCAAGCTCTTCGGTACAATCATCCAGGAGAACATCAACTCCTCGATGTGGAACTACGGCGCCGCCCTCGCGTTCATCATGCTCATCATCATCGGAATCACGTCCCTCTTCTCGAAGGAGGACGAACAGGTCGAAGGAGGACTGATCTAAGCCCATGAAAAAGATCTTTGCAAAAATCTACATCTGGCTGATCCTGGTCATCCTGTACGCCCCGCTGGTCTTCATCGCGATCTTCTCCTTCACGGAGAGCAAGGTCCTCGGCAGCTGGGAAGGGTTTTCCACTTCCCTGTACCGCAACCTCCTGACCGGGCAGATGCAGGGCAACGCGTCCCTGCTGGCCGCCGTCAAGAACACCCTGCTCATCGCGATCATCGCCGCCTTGTTCTCGACCCTGCTGGGAACGGTCGCCGCCATCGGCATCCACAACCTCAAGGGCCGCCGGAAGAAGGCCATGACCTTCCTCAACAACATCCCGATGATCAACCCGGACATCATCACCGGTGTCTCGCTCTTCCTGCTGTTCGTGTTCCTGCATGTCAGCCAGGGGTACACCTCCGTCATCCTGGCCCACATCACGTTCTGCACGCCGTACGTCGTGCTGAGCGTCATGCCGAAACTCCAGCAGATGAATCCGAACATCTACGAAGCCGCCCTGGACCTGGGCGCCACGCCGGGCGTCGCCCTGCGCAAGGTGCTGATTCCCGAGCTGAAACCCGGCATGATCTCCGGCTTCATCCTGGCGTTCACCATGTCCCTGGACGATTTCGCCGTGACGTTCTTCACCCGCGGCACCATCGGCCTCGAGACCCTCTCCACCTATATCTATACCGACGCGCGCAAAGGCGGCCTGACGCCGGAACTGCGCCCGCTGATGACCCTTATTTTCCTGATCATCCTCGTCCTGCTCATCGTCATCAATGTCCGGCAGGCCCGCATGAACGATAAAAAAGCCTTGTAAATGAAAAAATTCCTTACCCTGATGGCGGCCGCCGCCATCCTCCTGGGCTGCTCCGAGGACCGGAGCCAGATCCTGAAAGTCTACAACTGGTCCGACTATATCGACGAGAGCGTCATCCCCGAGTTCGAACAGTGGTATGAAGAGCAGACCGGCGAGAAAGTCCATGTCATTTACCAGACCTTCGACATCAACGAGACCATGCTCTCCAAGATCGAGAAAGGCCATGAAGACTACGATGTCGTCTGCCCGTCCGACTACATCATCGAGCGCATGCTCCAGGCGGACATGCTGCTCCCGCTGGGCCGTGACTTCGGCAGCACGCCCAACTACATCGATGACAACCTGTCCCCGTACATCCGGACCTGCTTCGACAAGATGCAGGGCAACGGCAAGAACGCGAACGACTACGCCGTAGGTTACATGTGGGGCACCACCGGCATCCTCTACAACGCCAAGTACGTCACCGAGGAAGAGGCTTCCACCTGGGACATCATCCGCAACCCGAAGTTCAAGGACCGCATCCTCATCAAGGATTCCGCCCGTGACGTCTACTCCCAGATCATCCTGAAGATCAAGGAGCAGGATATAGCCGACGGCAAGTATACCCTGGACGACCTGATGAACTATACCTCCGACGCGGACATCGCCGCCGTCGAGGCCTACATGAAAGAGGTCAAGGAACTGGTGGCCGGTTGGGAAGCCGATTTCGGCAAGGACCAGATGGTCCAGGAGCAGGCCTGGGTCAGCCTGAACTGGAGCGGTGACGGCGTCTGGGCGATCGAAGAGGCTGCCGAACTGGGCGTCGATCTCCGGTTCACCCTCCCGAAGGAAGGCTTCACGGTCTGGTTCGACGGCTGGGTCATCCCGAAATATGCCCAGAATGTCAAGGCAGCCCGCTACTGGATCAACTTCATGAGCCGTCCGGATATCGTCATCCGCAACGTCGAGGAGACCGGTTACGTCTCCGTCAGCGGTGCCCAGGAAGTCATGGAAGCCTTCACCGATGAGGAATACGAGCCGATCGACCTTTCCTACTTCTTCGGTCCGCAGGCCGACTCCGTCTGCGCGAACCCGGTCCTGTATCCGGCCAAGGAAGACATCGACCGTTCCACCCAGGAGCACGACTGGGGTGGGAATACCCCGAAGCTGATCGAGATGTGGTCCCACATCAAGGGCGACAACGCCAGCTCTTTCACCTACATCGTGATCGGCGTCCTGCTGGTCGCGGCCCTCGCCGCCGGCCTCTGGTCCCGCGCAAAGAAATCCCGCAGGGGCAAGCATCGCAGATAAACTGCCTGAAATCGAAAAGACCGGCTCGATAGCCGGTCTTTTTTAGTCTTTCCAGACCTTAAGGTATTCCTGCAAGGCCCACATTTCGTCGCGGTAGCGGGCGGCGGCGGTAAAGTCCAGGTCCGCCGCTGCCTTCTGCATCTTGCGCTTGGCTTCGGCGGCGGAGCGTTCCACCTGCTCGCGGGACATCGAGCGGATGACCGGGTCCTGGAGGACGGCCGCGAGATCGGCCTGCAGGTAGCCGCCGACGAACGCGGAATTGGTCTCCCGCTTGGAATCATGGCCCAGTCCGACGGTGATATGTCCCTTGCCCAGTTCCGTCGGACTCGGGATATAGGTCGGATCATCGTAGGAGTTGGCGGCGCTGACCCGTCCGGTCTCTCCGCCGAGTTCGCCGAGCAGGACGTTGCGCTTCGTCTCGACCTGGGTCGGGACGATTCCGTGCAACTTGTTGTATTCCATCTGCTTGCTCCGGCGGCGGTCGGTCTCGTAAATGGTCTCCTGCATGGACTGGGTAATCGTATCGGCATACATGATGACCAGGCCGTGGACATTGCGGGCCGCCCGTCCTGCAGTCTGGGTCAGGGAACGTCCCGAACGCAGGAAACCTTCCTTGTCGGCATCCAGGATCGCCACAAGCGAGACGGACGGGATGTCCAGTCCCTCGCGGAGCAGGTTGACGCCGATCAGGACATCGAAGAGCCCGTTCTTGAAGTCTTCGATGATCTCGACCCGTTCGGTCGTATCGATGTCGGAATGGATGTACCGGCAGCGGACGCCGACCCGTTCGAAATAATTATTCAGTTCTTCCGCCATCCGCTTGGTCAGCGTCGTGACCAGGACCCGTTCATCCCGTTCGGCGCGCTGCCGGATTTCTTCCAGCAGGTCGTCCACCTGGTTCTTGGTCGGGCGGACCTCGATCGGCGGATCCAGCAGGCCGGTCGGACGGACCACCTGCTCGACGACGAGGCCTTCGGACTTGCGGAGTTCATATTCGGCCGGCGTGGCACTGACATAGACGGTCTGGCCGGTGATGGACTCGAACTCCTCGAAGGTACAGGGACGGTTGTCGGCCGCGGCGGGAAGGCGGAAGCCGTATTCGATCAGCACGGATTTGCGGGAATGGTCCCCGCCGTACATGGCGCGGATCTGGGGCAGGGTGACGTGGCTTTCGTCGATGAAGGTGATGAAATCGTCCGGGAAATAATCCACGAGGCAGAACGGACGCTGTCCGGCCTTGCGGCCGTCCAGATACCGGGAATAGTTCTCGATGCCGGGACAGTATCCCATCTCCTTGATCATCTCGAGATCGTACTCGACCCGCTGTTTCAGGCGCTTGGCCTCCAGCGTCTTCCCGATGCTTTCGAAAAAGTCGACCTGCTTGACGAGGTCGTCCTGGATCAGGCTGACGGCCCGGTTGCTCTGCTCCTTGGTCGTCACGAAGTTCTTGGCCGGATAGATCGGCACCTCCGTGAGATCTTCCAGGATGGCGCCCGTCACCGGCTCGATCAGGGAGATCCGGTCCACTTCGTCTCCGAAGAATTCGATGCGGACGGCTTCGTCCGCTCCGCCCAGGAAGACATCGACCGTATCGCCCCGCACCCGGAACGTACCGCGCTTGAAGTCCGTCTCGGTCCGGCTGTACAGGGCGTCCACCAGGTGGTACAGCAGGCGGGTCAAGCTGCGCTGCTCCCCTTTCCGGACCACAACGGTCTGCGTATGGAAGTCCTCCGGGTTGCCGATGCCGTAAAGGCAGGAGACGCTGGAGATGACGATGACATCCCTGCGGCCGGACATCAGGGCGGACGCGGCGCTGAGCCGGAGTTTGTCGATCTGGTCGTTGATGCTCAGGTCTTTCTCAATATAGGTATCGGTCGAGGGGATGTATGCCTCGGGCTGGTAATAATCATAGTACGAGACGAAATACTCGACGGCGTTGTGCGGGAAGAAGGCCTTGAATTCGCCATACAGCTGGGCCGCAAGGGTCTTGTTATGGCTCAGGACCAGGGCCGGGCGCTGGAGACGCTCGATGACATTGGCCATCGTGAAGGTCTTGCCGGAGCCGGTCACACCGAGCAAGGTGACGGCATCGGCGCCCTGCCGGAGGGCGTCGCAGAGTCCGTCGATGGCACCGGGCTGGTCCCCGGAAGGCTTGTAGGATGATTCGAGCTTGAATTTCATGGAAATAACCTTGTTCCGTCTGCAAAGATACATCTTTTCCAGCCATCTTTCCCGTAAGAATGTCCCAAAAGGGGCTTTTTCGAGGCTTTTTTTTTGATTTCCCAAAGATTTAGTATATTTGCAACGAAATATGCCCTGCTTGGGTAGGCTATTTTATGGTTAAAACGGAACTAATCAAAATCTTATACAAATGAAAGGTATCAAAATTATTCTGGGATCTCTTGCAGTAGCAGGACTCCTCGGTTTCTCCCTCAACGCTTCTGCGCAGGAGAACGGCAACCGTGACGAGAACGGAAAGATCGTCCGCGGTGCCTATGAGACCAATGGTTTCTTGGACAACTGGTTCATCGGCGCAGGCGCCGGTGTCAACGGTGTTTATGACCGCAATACCGAAATCACCATCGGCGGTCTCGCCACGGATCTCAACCTCGGCAAATGGTTCACCCCGAGCGTCGGTGCACGCGTGGGCTGGAAGGGCCTGAAGAACTCCTTCGAACTTGAGAACAACAAGGGCAGCGAAAGCTTCACCCAGCACTATTTCCACGCCGACTTCCTCTGGAACCTCTCCAACGCCCTCAGCGGCTACAAGGAGACCCGTTTCTGGGATGTCATTCCTTACGCCACCTTCGGCGGTCTCCTCGCCAAGGACCTGAAGGCTGAGAAGGATTGGGAATATGCAGGTGGCCTCGGTCTCCTCAACGATTTCCGTCTGGGCAACCATGTTGACCTCTTCCTCGACCTCACCGCCCTCCTCGGCAAGGAAAACCAGATCGACACCAAGGCCGGTGGCCGCTATGTCGCCCTCCCGACCGCTACCGCCGGTTTGATCTTCAACCTCGGCCGCACCAACTTCGACCGTCACAGCTCCGTGACCCCGGTTGTTGTTCCGCTTCCGTTCACCACCGAGCAGTACAACGCCCTCAAGGGCCGTGTCGCCCAGCTCGAAAGAGAGAATGCCGCCCTCAAGAACGAGATCGAAGCCCTCAAGAACGCTACTCCTGACACCGTTTACGTAAAGCAGGAAAGCGAAGTCGAGCCGGTTTCCCGCACCTTCTTCGACCTCAACTCCAGCAAGATCTCCGCTCGTGAAAAGGCTCACCTCGATTACTTTGCACAGCAGGTTCTCGCCAAGACCGACAAGAACTACACCGTCAAGGGTTATGCTGATTCCGCTACCGGCTCCGCCGCTACCAACGACCGCATCTCCCAGGCCCGTGCCGACGCTGTCAAGGATTATCTCGTGAAGAACTGCGGTATCGACGCTTCCCGCCTCAACGCTGTTGGCCAGGGTGGCACCGATCAGTTCTCCAAGCCGATCACCAACAACCGTACCGTTGTCATCGAGTAATTTCAAGACGACATACAGTCAAAGAAAGAAGACCGGCCGGTGTGCCGGTCTTCTTTTTTCTCCTCCCGGCAAAGCGATCCGGCTGGCGGACGCTTTGAAAGGATGAAATAGTTTGCTATCTTTCGGAATAAACGACGGACTTTTATGGATTGGATCGCTCAGAAGTTTCCCCACTTCGACGCCGCTTCGCTGGAAATGGCGGGGCGGGCGCATGCCCTGGCGGCTGAGGTGTTCCGGGAGGATCTCCGTTTCAACGGCCATCCTTTTCTGGAACATCCCCAGAATGTCGCGCTGATCGTAGCCGACGAGATCGGTCTGCCGGCCTCCTGCGTGGCAGCCGTATTCCTGCACGAAGCAACCCGGATGCATCCGGAGACAGCCGACCGGCTGCAGGAATTCCCGGAAGAAGTCCGTAACATGGTCGACGGACTGAACAAGATCTCTACCATCAAGCCGAAAGACACGCGGCTGGAAGCGGAGAGCTATAAACGCCTGATCGTCCAGTATTCCACCGATCCGCGGGTCACGGTGCTCAAGATCGCGGACCGGCTCGAGGTCATGCGGAACCTGGCCATGTTCCCGAAGCTGACCCGGGAACGGAAGATCCTCGAGACCCTGATGCTGTACATTCCCCTCGCCCACCAGCTCGGCCTGTACAACATCAAGGCGGAGATGGAAGACATCTATTTCCGGTTCGCCGAGCCGGAACAATACCGCACCATCACCAACAAACTGCTGGCGACGCAGCAGGACCGGGAAAAACTGACGGCGGAGTTCATCGAGCCTCTCAAGAAGAAACTCTCCGACGCGGGCATCCGCTACAAACTGAAGATCCGGACAAAGGCCGCATGGTCGATCTACCGGAAGATGGTCAAGCAGAAAGTCCCCTTCGAAGGGGTCTACGATGTCTTCGCCATCCGGTTCATCATCGACTGCGACGGGGCGGACCACGCTACGGAACTCAAACTCTGCTGGGATGTCTACTCCTACGTCACGGAAGAATACGAATCCGATACCAACCGCCTGCGCGACTGGCTGACCCAGCCCAAGGCGAACGGATATGAATGCCTGCACATCACGGTCAAGAACCGGGAAGGAGCCTACCTGGAGGTCCAGATCCGCACGAAACGGATGGATGACGAGGCGGAGAACGGCAACGCCGCCCACTGGTCCTACAAGGGGATCCAGCATGAAGCGGCGATGGACCGCTGGCTGACTTCGGTCCGCTATGCCCTCGAGCACCCGTCGGACGCCAGCCCGGAAGACCTGCCGGAACCGCCGAACCGGGAGATCTTCGTTTTCACCCCGAGCGGCGAACTGCGCATCCTGCCGGCAGGGTCCTCGGTACTGGACTTCGCATTCAACATCCACACCAACATCGGCATCCGCTGTACGGGCGGCAAGGTCAACGGCAAAGCTGTTCCGATCAAGGACAAACTCAAGACCGGCGATGTCGTCGAAATCCTGACGGGAAAGAACCAGAAACCGTCCCAGGACTGGCTGAACTTCGTTGTCTCCTCCAAGGCCCGCGGCAAGATCCGCCAGGTCCTGCACGAGGTCGAGCACCGGCATGCCGCAGAAGGCAAGGAACTGCTCCAGCGGCGGCTGAAGAACTGGAAATTGGAATTCCCGGACGACATGGTCGGGGAATTCATGAAGAAATACCACTACCCGTCCGTCAAGGAGTTCTACGCGGAGATCGGGACCGGCGCCCTGGACATCAACACGATCAAGACCTTCATCCTGGAGGCCGACGCCCGTGCGGCGGAAGCGCTGGAAGCAGCCCGTGAGGCGGAAGCGGCCAAGGCAAAATGGTCCGCCGAGAACGAAGAAACCGACGGGGACATGCTCGTTCTGGATGCCGCCCATGTCAAGGGACTGGACTACCGGATGGCCAAGTGCTGCAACCCTGTCTTCGGCGACGACGTATTCGGGTTCGTGACCCGCGATGCCGGCATCAAGATCCACCGGATCTCCTGTCCGAACGCAGCCCGCCTGATCGAACTGTACCCGTACCGGATCCAGAAGGTCCGCTGGGCGCAGCATCCGGCCGGCGGTTCCTTCCAGGCCACCCTGCGCGTCTCTGCGGCCATGGAGTCCTGGGTCATCAACCAGATCATGGATGTCATGAATACCTTCAAGACATCCCTGCGGTCCTTCAATGTCAGCGAGAACCAGAGGACCGGTACGTATGAAATCACGATGAAGATTTCCGTTCCGTCGAACATGGAACTGGACAAGGTCGTCTCCCAGCTCCGCGCACAGAAGAACGTCCTGAAAGTCAGCCGCGGCTAGCGCGCTGCACGCTGCCGTTCATTGAGGGCCCGCTGGAACTCGCGGGCGTTCCGGTTGTGCTCCGCCAGGGTCACGGCGAAACGGTGCGTGCCGTCGAACGACGGACTGGCGCAGAAGAAGATGTAACCGTGACGGTCCGGATTCAGCACGGCATTGAGGCAGGCCCTGGACGGAACGGCGATCGGTGCCGGCGGAAGTCCCGCGTATTTATACGTATTGAACGGAGAATCAATCTCCAGATGCTTGAGCAGGATGCGGTTGACGCTGTAATCCAGGCAATAGGCGACGGTCGGATCCGCCTGGAGTTTCATGCCCCGGTGCAGGCGGTTGAGATAGACCCCGGCGATCGAAGGCATCTCGGGCTCGTAATTCGTCTCTCCCCCGACGATCGAAGCCAGGATGGAAACCTCCATCGGCGTCAGCCCCTGCAGACGGGCTTTCTCTTTGTTCTCATCCGTCCAGAACGCGTCATAGGCGGCTTTCTGCCTGTCCAGGATTTCCTTCATCGAATCCGTCCAGTAGACCTCATAGGTATCCGGCATGAACAGGGCGAAGACGTCTTCCCGGCGGAAACCGTACCCGGCCAGGAGGGCGGAATCCCGCAGGGCATTAATGACATCGGCGGAATCCAGGAGCATCTGGTTGCTGATCTTCCGGGCGATGGCGGACTGCTGGCGCATCGTGCCGGAGAGAACGAGCCGGACCGGCGTCTGCCAGCCGTGGGAGAGCATCCGGGCGACATACATGCTGGTATTGCCGGCGGAGACGGTATAGTGGCCCGGCTGGACGTCGGACACCTCCTGGCGGAACGCCCGCCGGAAACTGGCCGGCTTGCGGACCCGGCAACTGTCCAGTACATACTGCATCAAGGCCTGCGGATCGGTCCCGGGATAGACATACAATTCCTTCGTTCCCTCGAAATTGGAGACTTTCCGGTCGTAGTAATATTGCCACGCCTTGCTGCCGGCCAGGGCCAGCAACAGGACCAGCAGCAGCGCCGCAGCGCACAGGATTCCTTTCTTATTCGTCATGTCCGTCATGCTTTCTTGCCGAACCAGCCCTTGACTTTTCCCTTGACCTTGCTGCGGAGCCCCTCTTCCCGGAGGACGACCGTATCGCCTTCACGCAGGAAGGCATCCCGTTTCAGGCCGTTCATCTTCTCGATGGACGCGAGTTTGACGCCGAAACGCTGGGAGATGTCGCGGAGCGATTCGCCGTCATGGTCGACGATGTATTTTTCCAAGCCCTTGACCGCCTGCGCCTTTTTCGGCTGGAGATAGACCACCGTTCCGGGCAGGAGTTTTTCGACCATGTCCATGTCATTGTATTTCAAGACCTCTTTGACAAAGAGGTCGTTGTCTTTCGCGATGGAGGCGACCGTCTCGCCGTCAAGGGTATAGATGAAGGGGACGCCGTTTCGCGAGTACATCTGGCGGGACAGGGAGAACCGGAAGGTCTCACCGGAGTTGGGGGCGAATTTCTGCGCCTCTTCCAGATGGAGCGGAGAATCCGGGATGACCGTCTGCGTCTCGTCAATGAACTCGGAGCCCGTCACGGGCGCGCCCGTGTTCTTCTTTTTCCGTACGCGCGGTTTCTTCGTCTTGCCGGCCTTCTGCCTGGGGGCCTCGTCCTGCGCGGAGAGCTGCGGCTGGGCAGCCGACTCCGCCTGGACGACCGTCATCCGGTCATAGTCGGACAGGTTGTAGTCTTCTATCAGCTTGATCAGTTTTTCCGGATAGGCGGGATCCGTGGCATAACCGGCCTTGCGCAATCCGTACGCCCAGGCCTTGTAGTCCGTCACATCGTTCTCGAAAAGGGATTTGTAGCGGTCCCGGTAACGCAGGAAATCGGAATGGTCGCGGAAACTCTCCTCGGCATTGTCATAGACGCGGAAACATTCGTTCCGCTTGTCATCGTCCTGCCTCATGGTCTTTCCCTTCCAGTCGTGGCACTTGATCCCGAAATGGTTGTTGCCCTCGGTCGCCAGGGCGGAAAGGCCGTAACGGGACTCGAGGAGTCCCTGGGCCAGCGTAATGCTGGCAGGTACGCCGGTGCGGTACATCTCGCTGACCGCCATGGCGGAATAACGCGCGATATACTGCTGCTGGGGCGTGGTGTCCGGCGCCGCGGCGGAAAGCAGCAGCGAAGCGGCCAGGAGGAGAGACAGGATTCGGTTTCCTTTCATGCGACGGAATGGATTGGTCACTGCAAGATACGGATTATTCCTGAATTTTCACGAACGGAAGGTCGAATACATCGCCGTCCGAGGCGGCGAAGGTCTGGGGGAACACGGTACGGCATTCTTCTTCATACCGGCCGGCGTCCTTGCAACGGGAAGAATAGTGGCCGATGATCAGTTTGCCGGCACCGGCCTCCCGGGCGCAGCGAGCCGCCTGCAGGGTCGTGGAATGGCGGCGGAGGGCCGCCTGGTCCGCCAGTTCGTCCAGATAGGTCGCTTCGTGGTAAAGCAGGTCGACGCCGCGGACCCATGCCGGAAGTTCCGCGAACGGGGCGGTATCGCTGACATAGGCATAGCTGCGGGGGCTGTACGGCCGGTAGGCGGCCTCGCCGAGCGGAATGGTCCGGTCGGGCCGGACGACATCCTCGCCGCGCTTGAGCGCGCCGATTTCCGTCAGGCTCAGGTCATACCGGGAAATCGCCCATTTGTGGACATTGAAGAGCGGCTCCTTCTCACGGAACAGGTAGCCAAAGGTTTCAACGCCATGGTTCAGCGGGAATGCCAGGACCTCGACGCTCTTGGTTTCGTAGATCACCTCCGGTTCTTTCATCTTGAGCGGGCAGAAACGGACTTCGAAAGCCAGTCCTTCCCCGTAGAAAGACAGAAAGAACTTCAGGACCGGTCCCAGGTTGGGCGGTCCGTAGAGGTTCATCGGGGCGGTACGCCCGAGCATGCCGATTGTCGAAAGCAGACCGAACAGACCGAAGACATGGTCGCCGTGGATGTGGGAGATGAAGATGGAGTCGATCCGCATCAGCGAGACACCGTATTTCTTCAACTGCCCCTGGACGCCTTCTCCGCAATCTATAAGGAAAGAGCGCCCATGTACATCCAGTACGTGAGCGCTCTGAAATCTTCCGACAACGGGCATGGCCGAGGCCGTGCCCATTATCTTCAGCGTGAAATTCATGAATTACTCACCCTTCTCGAGTTTGTCCTTGAGCGCTGCGAGCTCGGAGATGTCGCCGAGGGTGGTCTTCTCGATGGTGTTGTTCACCTTCTTGATCGCCTTCTTGGTGTTGTCAGCTTCGGTAGCGACCTGGGCGGCCTTGGCCTCTGCATAGGTGCGGAGGTGGGAAACAAGGACGCGGCGGGTGCTGCGACGGAGTTCGACGACCTTGAACGGGAGGGTCTCGCCTACAACGGCGGCCTTGCCGTCCTCACGGACGAGGTCACGGTTGAAGCAGAAGGCCTCGGTGCCGTCCTCGAGGGTGATGGTGGCACCCTTGTCGGTAGTAGCGGTAACCGTACCGTTCACGACGCTGCCGGCCGGATACTTGGCCTCGAGCTGATCCCACGGGTTCGGGAGGAGCTGCTTGTGACCGAGGCTGAGTTTGTGGTTGGCCTCATCGAAGTCGAGGATGACGACGTCGAGCTTGTCGCCCGGCTGGACCATCTCGGACGGATGCTTGATCTTCTCC
>CADCRA010000125.1 GCA_902803715.1 uncultured Bacteroidia bacterium | reverse complement strand
GGCATGATCATCCCGCTCATCAGTGCCGCCCCGACGCTCTGGATGTGGCTCTCTATCCATTCGCGAAGGACGTCGGGGCACCATAGGCGGAAGACATCGCCGTCAGCCTCCCATCTCACGTCGTCCGCCAGCGCCGCCAGCCTCACGCGCTGCGGAGCTCCGGACGCCTCGAGCGCCATGCAAAGATGCCACCATCCGAGCAGATCTCGGTCGCTGAACCGCGGCCGTCGCTCCGGGACCTGGTGCCAGGCGTCGAACGCCTTCAGCCGGGCGTCGTCCGTCATGTCATCCCAGCTGCGGCCGTCGCTGTTGTTGAAGGCAAGGAATTTCTCCATTTCCCGGCCGGGAGCCGGCACGTTCTTGAAGAAGAAAAACGCGGACAAAAGTTTTTCCTCCTGCACCTTCTTTTCAAAAGAAGAAAAAGAAAAAAACATTTCTTTTTTTTCTTTTTTATTAAAAGATTCAAAAGTTATATCGGCGTTATCCGTTTGTTGTAACGGTGTTATAGCATTGTTATAACTTTGTTGTGCGGAATCGCCATCTGACGGTGTTTCCTGCGGGGTTGATGTCTCACGGCCGTACCTTGATTTCATCCCGCGTCTGCCGGCTTCCGCCCTCAACTGCTTGGATTTTTCCTTCGCGCCTATCCTTTCCAGCGCAGAATCGCTCCAAAACTGCCGGCCGTCGTTGCTGAACAGGCCGAAGTCCTCAACGACCGCGCGGACTTTTTCCGGCGTCGCCCATCGCAGGGAGAAGGCGATTGCCTCGTAGTCCATGGCCAGGTACCCGCCGTTCTCCCAGAGCATCTCGACGATGCACCAGTACAGGCCGAGTCCTTCGCCCTTCATCTTCATTTGCAGACGGATCAGCTTCGGGTCATTCCGCGCACCGAAGTCATGGCTAAGCGTAGCTGTCTCTTTCATCGTTCGTCCTCCTTCAAAACAGCTACACGGCCGAGCGCTGGTGCCGGCGGATAGCCGCCTCAACTTCTTCCGGCCTGTAATAGCATTTCCGGCCGATCTTGACGGGCACCAGGTACCCGTTGTTGGCCCAGTCCCACAGCGTCGACGGGTCGACGTGCAGCATCTTGATCAGGTCCTTGCGCGGGATCAGTTCCCGCGCCGCGTCCAGCTCGGACGCTCTCTCCGCATCCCGCCGGCCCTCTGCACGCGACTGGACGATCAGCCGCCTGTTCGCCTCTATGAGGTCGCCCAGCCTGATCGTGATCATCACGTTCGGATTGTGCCTTGATAATTCAAGCAAGTCCATGGTTGTTTCTCCTGTTATAGTTCGTCTATTGTAGGCTCATCGTCCCGGCGTCCTCTCCTCCCGGCCTTCCGGCAGGTTCTCGTCGTCCTGGACGAACGGGCCCTCGTAAATGAATCGTCGAAGTCCGTCACGGCCATCTGGAAGCATACCAATCCCAGAAGGATCATCGCACCACCCCTGCGCTTGAGCTCCGCAAGGTCCAGGTGGAAGTTCTTCTCCAGGAACCAGGATACGAGGGCGTTCGTGCACCGGGAGATGCCGAGCTTCTCGTAGATGTGTTGCGTGTGCGCAACGACGGTATTGTAGGAGATATTGTTCGCGGATGCGATCTCCTTCCCGGTCATCCCGGCGACATAGCCGGCGGTGATCGTCGTCTCCATCCTTGTCAGGATGGCGTCCGTTTGCAGGTTGTGTGTCTTGTCTTCCATGGCTGTTCTTTTTTGTCAATTCTCTCCCCAGGGTGATTCCACCCCGTAGGAAGCAAACAGCACTTCGAGCCGGTGAGCCTTCTCGATGTCTAACGAGCGCAGGCCGTCCGCGTAGGCAGCGAAGGAAGGCGCAGAGTAGACGCCGAGGATCTCCATGATCCCATTCTTCGCCTCCTTGACATCCTTCGCCCGCAGAAGTCCGAGTCCCTTGCGGAAAGCGCGGGTCGGCGGGTAGTGCGTCTGCATGGTATTCATTTCTTCATTCATCTCAAAAAATAGGTTTTGATCTTTGCGGCTGGAGCGGGATTCGGACCCGCGTCTCGCGCCCCCCTTTGTTCGCGATGCTCTGCCCCCTGAGCTACCCAGCCAGTTGTATCCGCCCGGAGAAATACGGATACGGCGCGTGAAATTATCGGATAATCATCATTACGTTCATTTCTCCCCGGCATGGACCTCGCGGCCGATGATCTGGCGGGATGGGCGGGAGTCGAACCCGCTGACGTCTCACAGCCTCCACGCTTGGATCCTCCGTCTTGGAAAAGGAATCCCGGTCCTCAAGCCCGCGGCCTTCCGGTTAGCCGCCTATCCATCCCAGGTGCCTCCGGTTGCCTGTCCGGAGGCGGTAATATGTACTAAAACCAAAATAGAACCACGCACCTCACGGCGTTTTTGTGGTGACCTGCGGCGGAGTCGAACCGCCATTCCCCCGTGCTCAAAACATACATAAAGCGGGATGTCTTTGCCAATTCAGACGAGCAGGTCTGCCCTCTTGGGCGGGTGGAACGAAAAACAACTAATCCAGGGCTCTCACCTGACGGCGCCTTGTCACCGGCTATTGTGTTCTGTCTTGAGCTCTTCGAATGTCTCCCTCCATGAAGCAGCTGCCCACTCGCCGAAGCCCCAGGCGAAGGGAAGGATCAGCAGCCACGCATTGCTGCGACGGATCATGTGGACGACCGCGATGGCGGAGAATGCCAGGGCGAGGATGGACGCAAGCACGGCCTCGCCGGCGGTCCCGAAAGTATCTCTGTTTTTCATGGCGAGTGTATTTATTATTCGACGAACGTGATCTCATTGGCAAGGATCTCGACAGTTGACCTCTCGATTCCTTCCTGATCGGTGTAGCGGTTGTTGCATAGACGGCCCTTGACCTCAACGCGGGCGCCCTTGACAAGGCCGGCAAAGTCCGGAAACCGGTCTTTTTTGAATGCAGTGACCGAGTGCCATGTCGTCTCCACGACAGCTTCGCCCGAGCGGTTCTTGAATACGCGATCAGTAGCGACACTGAAGTGTGCCAGCTCTGTGTCTCCGATGACCTTGATGCGGGCATTCCCGACGATCCCGCGGATGTGTACCTTGTTGAATTGTTCCATGAGTGGTGTTTTTATAATGCTGGGGAGTGTTTATTTAAGCGCTTGTCGTCGATCTCGGTCAGACCGGTCCGGTCGGTGAATTCTTTCTTTGTCATAAGGCGTCGTTTTTTATGTGCTTTAATAAATTTTTGCTATTTTTCGGGTTAAAAACCCGCGTTAACTTTGTAACGTTTGCTTTTAACTACCGCAAAAGTATGTAGAAAAATCTGTATTATCAAGAAAAAACATAAAAATCTACATAATTACTATGTACGAAGAGAGAAAACAGCGCCTGATAGAAGCGTTTAATCGGCTACGGGCTGAAGGGAAAATTGACACGAGGAAAGATTTCGCAAAGTCGCTCGGTGTCAATTACAACAACCTGACGCTCGCAATGCGCGGAGACCAGCGATACCTGACGAAGTCTTTGATGGAGAAGACGGACGAGCTATTGACTGGAGGTAGGCCGTTACAGCCTGCTCAGGATTCCCAGGCGATCCGTCCAGGATCCATCGTGATCCCTCCGGAACTGGCCCAGATGTTCACGGATCTCGCCGCGACGGTCCGGTCGCAGCAGGAGACGATCTCCCGCCTCGCCTCGGCTTCCGCTGGGGCAGAGAAAAAGAATGCGTAGTTTTCGATTTGAAAGATATATTTTTAACTAATAGACACAGATAGCCATGAAGAGATTACTGATTGCCGCGATTATAGCGGCGACTCTGACAGGATGCGGCGTTACCGCAGTGGAACAGACGATCGTCGGGTTTACGGAC
This sequence comes from uncultured Bacteroidia bacterium, assembly GCA_902803715.1. Lineage (GTDB taxonomy): Bacteria > Bacteroidota > Bacteroidia > Bacteroidales > UBA932 > Cryptobacteroides. The sequence continues at coordinate 10,407 of CADCRA010000125.1, read as the reverse complement.
TTCCGTCCATATACCGAGGCGGGCTTCTTCCTGAGCCCGGATCCCTATGCCGGCGACTTCGAGCCGATCGGCCAACTGTATGTGAGGATGGAACCGGGTGCCCAGCTGGTAGACAATCCAAAAGGGCAGCAGAGATATGACGATTCTCTGTATGGTTCGATGCCGAAAACCAACGGGAAGGTCCATTGGATAACTACCGAGGAAGCGCTGAAGAAAGCCGTGGAAATGGCAAAAGAAACCGGCGCGAACGGGATCAGTAACTTGAAGATAATGCGGGAGACCGATAATACAGGGCGGCTCCTCTATTACGAAGTGACCGGCTTTTGCATCCGCATCAGATAGCCAAAAGGTCCAGGACCTTCACGGCCGTGGACCTTACGACCTCTGAGGAGGTCGCCATGAAAAACACATAAAAATAACCTGATAAAGGTTCTGTACTAACCGTATCGCAAAAATAGGGAAAAACTCGGATACATACAAACTTATTATGTATCCGCTCCATGTTCCAGGAGGCCGACGACTTCCCGCTTCATCTCGTCGTCGATGGCCCGGTAGCGGGCAAAAGCCCGCGATCCCTCAACATGCCCAGACATGGCGCCGACGATGGCCGGATCCTTGACTTGCCGGTACAGGTTGCCGACGAATGTCCGGCGGGCCAGATGCGAGGATGCGAGCAGGTTGAGGGGAATCTTCTCTTCTTCCCGGGTGACCGGATTGATGACCGACACCTTCCTGGTTATGCCTGCGGCGAGGAAGATGCGCTTCAGGGCGTCATTGTATTTCTGCGGAGAAATGCAGGGGAGCAGGCGGTCGCCTTCCAGCGACTTGTACCGGTCAATGATCTCGAGCGCCCCCTTGACCAGCGGGACGCGGACGACATGCGGACTTCCGCCCTTGGTCTTGTGCGGGACATACTGGAGTATCCCACCGGCAACGTCATCCTTCTTCAGGTTGACCAGGTCTCCGACGCGGCAGCCAACCAGGCACTGGAAGACGAAGATGTCCCGCTGGATCCGCAGTGCCTCATGGCGGTTGAGGTTGCAGCCGGCGATCCTGTCGCGTTCTTCGATAGTAATATAATAAGGGGTACCGTAGACAGCGGCGCCGACCCTGAATGTGTCGAACGGCGTCTTTTCGATGATCCGTTCCCGCTGCGCCCAGTGCAGGCAGCCGCGAAGTACGGCCATGATCGTGACGATTGTATTCTTTCCACGGGGGTGGCGGAGTTGTGCGACATCCTCATCCGCATACAGGGAGGCCCAGCGTTTCTGGTCGACGAAACGGTGCTCGTCGAGCAGGAAGCGTTCAAAGTCGCGGAGATCTTCCGCGGTCATGTCGGCGGGGAAGAGCGGGACGCCACGCCATCCCTCGAACCGGCGCAGCTGCGCGGCGACGGAGCGATACTTCTTCTTCCGCCGCTCGCTGACGTCTGACGCTTCCTCGTACCTTGCCATCAGGTCGGAGACCGACTCGCCGGGGCCGGCAACCAAGGCGGGGTTGTGGTAGATGTAGACCTGGCGCTGGACGGAGATCCGCGTGACTGTTGAGGGGTCAGCCTTGGCCCAGTAGTCCAGCAGCCGGGCGACCAGCCCGTCCAGATCCGCCTGGTTTTTCTGGAGCCTCAACTGCTCTGGCGTCTTGATCCTCGGAATGATTATCCGGCCGGATCTCGGGTCCCATCGGGCCGGATCCACGAAGATACCGGACTTCACGCGATAGACGTGCGAGCGGTCGCCGCTGAAGCGCAGCAGGATCTCGGACAGCCCGCGGGCGTCTGACTTGGAGGATAGGGAAGGGGAGACGGTTGCCATTTTTATGCGTTTTCCGGCCAAATATAGCAAATATTTTTGTCAACGCAGCGTCAACGGATTTCCAAACTGCCCGAATCTCCGCCAATTTTGGCCAATGATAGGAAGCAGGAAAAAACGGGCCCCAATGTTGGTCGGAGCCTGTAAATCTTTCATTTATAAAAGCAGCGATAAAATCCAATTGGATTGGGGGCGAGTCCACGTCGGGCTACCATAGCGGACTTTTCCGAAAGGAGAAGTCCGCTTGGTTTACAGCCTGACGTGAAATCTCCATTTGCCACGTCGGGCTACCATAGCGGACTTTTCCGAAAGGAGAAGTCCGCTTGGTTTATAGCCTGACGTGAAATCTCCATTTGCCACGTCGGGCTACGGAAAACCCCTGCGAAAGCGGGGGTTTTCCGTATTTGTTTGGATATTTAGATAATTATTCATAACTTTACCGCGAACTTGAATAAATATCCGACATGAAAGAACTTAGACAAAGGGCGATCCGCAAGATTCTCAGCAAGACGCAAGTCCAGAACCAAGACGAGCTCCTTTCCCTGCTTGCTGCAGAAGGAATCCGGACAACCCAGGCAACCCTCTCCCGCGACCTGAAAGAAATGCGCGTGGCCAAGTTGCATAAGCAGGACGGCGGTTATTTTTTCTCTCTCCCCGTTGATGCCATGCATATCGTCCCGGATGCTCCCCACTCCGTCGCCGGCATTCTCTCCCTTGAAATCTCCGGTCAGCTGGCCGTCATCCGCACCCGCCCGGGCTATGCCAGCATGCTGGGCGCCGTCGTCGACGCCTCCGTCGGCACGGAGGTCATGGGCACCATTGCGGGAGACGACACCTTGCTTCTGATTCTCCGCAAAGATGCGACCGAAAAAGCCTTGATCGCCACCCTCTCCCGGATCCTCCCCGGGATCGAAGATAAAGTGACGAGATATTGACCTTTTTCGCATTTATGACTATATTTGCATACTTTGTCGCAGTATGCACGGATGAACAAAAAAACTCTCATTGCCTGCCTGATATTGCTTGCAGTCCTGGTTGCCGGGATCGCATTGGCAGTGGGCTTTTTGTATTCCGGGACAAAATCCGATCCCTCGGAACCAGTCGACCGTTCGCTGGTCGAAGACCGGAATCCGCTCCTGTCCGCCGTCCCCTCCGACGCCGCCATATTATTGACTTTTAAGAATATGGAAGATGGCCTGCACCTGTTGCAGGACAGTACGAAGGTATTCGGGGAAATGGTCGCGGGCTCCGGCAAGCGCGGGTTCAACCGCTTTGTCGACCGGATTTCCGTCCTGCGGGAAGAAGGCCGTCTCCGTTCGCTGGACCGTTCCTCCATGGCCGTTTCCCTGCATTACAGCGGTGACCTTGTCCCCCTGATGCTGGTTTCCGCCCCGCAGGATACGACCGCGGACATCCGTTCCTTCCTCGCCGCGGCGGATTCTGCCGGCATGGTTTGCCGCCATGTGCCGGCCATGCTCGTCCTTTCTCCCTCCGAGACCCTTGTCAGGACCGCCCTCCGTCATCTGGACGGCGGCGTGTCCATCCTGGACAGCGAAGGCTTTCCGGAGATGGTCTCCCGGATGGAAGGGGAGGATGCGCTGTACTTCTCGAACGTCTATGCCGGGAAGATCTTTTCCGGGTGGCTTACAAGTACATATGCACGGACCTCCGCTTTCTTCTCGACGCTGGCCGAGTGGACGGCATTTTCCCTTGCCGGCACCGGTGAGGACCTTCTGCGGATGAAAGCGGCGGCGGTTTACGGCAGCAGTTCGTATTTCTTCATGCATGTCCCTGTCCAGGGTGAGGCCCGGGCCGCTTCGGTCCTGCCCGGCCGGACCGTCTTCGCCGTGGATCTTCCCATGTCCGACGTATCCGCCTGGATCGACGGATACCGGAAATACCTGGACGCCGGCAAGAAACTCGGCCGTTACAAGTCCGGCAATTCCAATTTCCAGAAATCCTTCGGGCTCTCCGCCGAGCAGTGGGCCCAGCAACTGGACATCAAGGAGGTCGCCAAGGCCGTGGTACAGGACGGCGACGTCCGGCATCCGCTTCTCTTTGTCCGCCCGGGCAAGGCGGATGCGGAAATCATTCTCCGGGACACCGGCGTGGCTTCGCTCAAGGATGCCGCGGGCGTGCTTCCCTTTGCCTGGAAAGGATATCTGCCGCTGCTTTTCGGCGGATTGTTCAATATTCCGGACGACAGTTATTTCGTCTGGCATGACGGCTGGATGGTCATCGGAGACGCCGGTGCGACCGGTTCGTACGCCTCCTGGTCGGAGGAATCCCTCCGCAGCCGCCTGGCTGAATACGGGCTGGAATCCCGTCTCCCGGAGCGCAGCACCTCCCTGCTGGCCTATCTCTCCATGGATACGGCCCTGGCCGATGAAGCCCTCCGTCCCGGCATGGCTTCCGCCTGGAAGAACACCCTTCGCGGCCTGTCTTTCGAACCGGCGGTCCTTTCGCTTTCCGGCAATGCCGGCAGCCTCACCGTCGACCGGGTTTCCGCCCGCCAGCGCCGTGCGGCCCGGACGCGCGGAAACGAAGCGGCCGTCATGGATGTCCCCGTGGACATCGAGGTCCCGGCCGGTCCGTTCACGGTCCGGAACAGCGGTACCGGAAAGGACAACACCTTCTCGCAAAGCGCCAACCTGGCGCTCCAGCTGCGGGACGAAAACGGCAAGACCCTGTGGAGCCTGCCGTTCAAGACGCCGCTCTGCGGCTATGTATCCGACATCGATTATTACGCCAACGGCAAGATCCAGTTCCTCTTCGCTTCGGGATCGAAACTGTACCTGATCGACCGGCTCGGCCGGATGGTCAGCGGTTTCCCGGCCGAACTGGGGAAGGAGGTCCTGCTGGGTCCCGGCGTCTATGATTTTACGGGTGCCCATGGCTATACGGCCATGATCCTGCACAAGGACAACACCATCGGCATGTATGACCTTCACGGAAAAGTCCGGGAAGGCTGGCTGGGCATCGCTCCTGAGAAACAAATTGTCGCGCTCCCGGAACTCGTGACCGTGGAGGGCAAGAAATATTGGGTCGTACGGACGGCTGACGAGCCCGTCGTCTACGGTTTTTACGGCGGGGATCCTGCCGGTAAGAATGAGACGAAGAAAGTCCTCAAGACCTTGAAACAGTAACCAACCGAGTAATTAAAATGATTTTTCAATCGGTCAACAAGATCCTCGAAACGAGTATCCGAAAGAACTGGGATCGCCCGGCTCTCTCCAATTACCAGGGTGCAACCCTGAAATACAGCGATGTGGCGCGGCGTATCGCCAAACTCCAGATCGCTTTCGAACAGTGCGGACTCCAGAAGGGCGACAAGGTCGCCATCTGCTCCCGCAACCAGGCGAACTGGGGTGTCAGTTTCCTCGCGGCAATGACGTATGGCGCCGTTCCGGTGCCGATCCTGCACGAGTTCAAGCCGGGTAACATCCACTATCTGGTCAACCATTCCGAAGCCAAGGTCCTTTTCGTGGACGAGGTGATCTGGGAAGGCCTTTCCGCTGACGAAATGCCGGACCTGCATGTTGTCGTCCAGATCAACACCTTCAAGTTCCTGTACGCCCGGAATGACGAACTCTGGCAGATACGCGAGCACCTGAACGAGAGTTTCGGCCACAAGTATCCGAACCATTTCGGACCGGAAGACCTGAATTATTATGAAGACTCGGCGGATGAACTGGCTCTGATCAACTATACGTCCGGAACCTCGGGCTTCTCCAAGGGCGTCATGATTCCGTACCGTGCCCTGTATTCCAACATCGAACTGGCCCGTGTCGCCGAGCCGCAGATGACCTGTGAGGCGGAGGTCGTGTCCATGCTCCCGTCCGCCCATATGTACGGCATGATGTTCGAGTTCCTCTTCGAGATGACCCTCGGCGCCCATGTCCATTTCCTGTCGCGCGTCCCGAGCCCGAAGATCATCATGAAGGCGTTCTCCGAGATCCATCCGAACATCATCATCGCCGTTCCGCTGATCATCGAGAAAATCTACAAGAGCAAACTCAAGCCGATCATCGACAAGAACAAGCTCTTCTTCAAGATACCGATTCTGGACCGCATGATCCAGAAGAAGTTCCGCGACGAACTGGTCCATACGTTCGGAGGCAGTTTCGAGGAGGTTATTCTCGGCGGCGCTGCATTCAACCCGGAGGTCGAAGCCTTCTTCAAGAAAATCGGATTCCCGTATACCGTCGGCTACGGCATGACTGAATGCGCACCGATCATCGGCTATGCCCACTGGGACAAGATCAAGCTGGGCTCCTGCGGACAGATCGTTCCGAACATGGAAATCCGCATCGATTCGTCGGATCCGGAACGTGTCCCGGGCGAGGTCCAGGTCAAAGGCGCGAATGTCTTCCTCGGCTATTACAAAAATGAGGAAGCGACCCGCCAGTCCTTCACGGAAGACGGATGGTTCCGTACCGGTGACATGGGTGTCCTCGACAAGGACGGATTCCTGTTCCTGCGCGGCCGTTCCAAGTGCATGATCCTCGGTCCTTCCGGCCAGAACATCTATCCGGAAGAACTGGAGGCGGTCATCAACAACGTCAATTACGTCGTGGATTCGCTGGTCATCGAAGATGCCGGCGGCCTGACGGCCCTCGTCTACCCGGACTACCACCAGGGAGAACTGGACGGCATGAACCGTTCCGCCCTCGAAGCCCGCATCAACGGCACCCTGCCGGAGATCAACAAGGAGATTCCGAACTACGCGCAGATCAAGAAGATCGAGTTCCTTCCGGAAGACTTCGAGCGGACGCCGAAGCGCAGCATCAAACGTTATCTCTACCAGCGCAACTAATATGCAGAAATTCGACCAAAGCTATCTGGACATGGCGGCGATCTGGGCGAAAAACTCCTATTGCAAACGCCGTCAGGTCGGTGCCCTGATTGTCAAGGACCGCATGATCATCTCCGACGGCTACAATGGAACGCCGTCCGGCTTTGAGAACATTTGCGAAGATGAGTCGGGTGCGACCAAACCGTATGTGCTTCATGCCGAAGCGAATGCCATCTCCAAGGTGGCGAAATCCGGCAACAGCAGCGACGGTGCCACCCTGTACGTGACGGCGTCTCCGTGCCTGGAATGTGCCAAGCTGATCATCCAGGCGGGCATCCGCCGGGTCGTCTACCGGGATGAATACCGGCTGGCGGACGGCATTGATCTGCTCCGCAGAGCCGGGATCGAGGTCGAGAAAGTAGATTGAACATGGACAGAAGAGACAGGAATGGGATCTGGATCGCCCTGCTGGGCATCGTAATCGGCATGCTGATTACGTTGATCCTGTCGCTGTGCCTCCGCCAGGGCAGGGCCCGGACCACCTATTCCAATTGGCAGAAACTGAACCTGATCCTGGATGAGGTCCAGCGGAACTATGTCGATACGGTCGACGTGAAAGGCATGACCGACGCCGCCGTTGTAGCGGCCTTGGCGAAACTGGACCCGCACTCCGTCTATCTGCCGCCGGTCGAACTGGAGGAATCCGAGACCGAACTGGCCGGCAATTTCGACGGCATCGGCATCCAGTTCAATGTCCCGAACGATACGGCCATCGTCCTGGAGGTGATTCCGGGCGGTCCGTCTGAAAAGGTTGGACTGATGCCCGGCGACCGTCTGCTCAAGGTGGACGACAAGGTCATCGCCGGCGTCCGTTTTCCGCAGGACAGCATGGTCCGGCGCATGAAAGGCCCTGCCGGCACGAAAGTCCATGTAACCGTGCTCCGTGACAAGGAAGAAACGACCTTCGAGATCACCCGCGGAAAGATTCCCGTCCACTGTGTCGACGCTTCCTTCATGATCGATGACAAGACCGGCTACATCCGCCTGTCCAAGTTTTCCCGGACGACCTACCAGGAAGTCAACCTGGCGGCCCTGGACCTGCTGGCGAAGGGAATGGAACGGCTGATCTTCGACTTGCGGGACAATACCGGCGGTTATTTCGACCAGGCACTGCTGCTGTCGGACATGTTCCTGGACCGGGGCGACGAGATTGTCTATCTGGAAGGCCTGCACCACAAGCGTGAGAATTACACCGCCGACGGAAAGGGCCTCCTCCGTTCGATACCCCTGTCCGTCCTGATCAATGAATCGACGGCTTCGTCGAGCGAGATCTTCGCAGGCGCCATCCAGGACAACGACCGCGGCGTCATCGTCGGCCGCCGTTCCTTCGGCAAGGGCCTCGTGCAGGAGCCGCGCTATTTCACGGATGGTTCTGCCATCCGGATTACGGTGGCGCGTTTCTACACGCCTTCCGGCCGCTGTATCCAGAAGCCTTACGGGGATTCCGAGGATGACTACCGGTACGATATCCTGCGCCGTTACTCGGATGGCGAAATGTTCGAGAAAGACAGCGTCAAGATCGATACTTCGGCTGTCTTCCAGACGGCCGGCGGCCGTACCGTCTACGGTGGCGGCGGCATCGTCCCGGACGTCTTCGTTCCCGTGGATACGACCCGGGCGACCGATTTCTTCGTCGCCTGCAACCGCAAGGCGACCCAGATGCGCTTTGCTTCGGATATCTTCGACCGCTATAAGTCCCAGTTGCTCGCCATTGACGATTATGCGGCCCTGGATGCTTTCCTCGACGGTCTGAACTTGCCCCAGCGGTTCATCCAGTTCGCTGCGACCCGGGATCGGATCCAACTGAAGCCGGGTGAATGGAAAGAGACGGAGGCCTATCTGGTGCCGCAGTTGCGGGCCCTGGTCGGCCGGTACAGCAAGTTGGGGGACAACGCTTTCTACAAGTTGTACCTCCCGGTCGATGAAACCGTCCGGATCGCCCTGGAGGCGCCTTCCACCGTAGAAGTCCCGTAAAATGAGAAGTCCCGGCCGCGGCCGGGACTTTTTTTATCGTTGTGCGATGAACTGGTAGACGATGTTTCCGGCCTGCCGGGCCTGCGCTTTCGGATCCGAAGAGAATTTGGACAGCCGGGCGGCGCGTATGGCGAATTCCCGCAGGCAGCGGTCGTCCGTCGACACTTCCTCCTGCACCTTGGCGGCAACGACATTGCCGGCGTTGTCGACGGAAATGATGACGGTCACCATGCCGCCGCCGTAGCAGCGGTATGCCGGAATCGGCAGCCGGCTCGCTTTCCGGCCCTCCAGATAGTAGGAGACGACGGAAGGGCCGCTGTATTCCCGAACCTCTTTCTTGGGGGTATTCTGGGGCTTGCTGACCGCCACGTAATCTTCTTCCGGTTCGTCCGGCTCGATCCCGTCCTTGAGGTCCTGGGCGAGTCTGCGGGCATCTTCATACAGTTGGGCGGCGTCCGTCCCGCGGTCATCCTTGAGCTGGCCGCGGTCCGTGGCCAGGTTGCGGAACTGGGTGGCGGACTGCCCGGAGAGCAGTTCTTCGATCCGCCGGGAAATCTCTCCGTCGAATTCCTCTTCTTCCAGCCGCTGCCGTTCCGCCTCCGCGAGGCGTTCTTCTTCCTCCTGACGCGTAAAGTCCAGCACGAAGGTATTCTCCTTCTGCAAGATCGATCCGATCTGCGAGAGCAGTAAAATGATAATCACCGTGAGATGTACGATCACGGTGATATACAATCCTGCTTTATCTTCGCCGGACAGTTTCATGGGCTACTTCTTGGGTGCGAGATATCGTTGGATCGTCGCCGACATGACTTCGATGGCGACCTTGTTATGTCCGCCCTGCGGCACGATGATGTCCGCGTAGCGCTTGCTGGGTTCGATGAACTGCAGGTGCATGGGCTTGACCGTCTCGGTATAGTGTTCGATGGCCGTCTCGATCGTGCGGCCGCGCTCCGCCATGTCCCGGATGATGATACGCATCAGGCGGTCGTCATCGTCGGCGTCGACGAAGACCTTCATGTTCATCTGGTCGCGCAGTTCCTTGCACGTAAAGATCAGGATGCCTTCCACAATGATGACATCGGCCGGTTCGACCGTGACGGTCTCCGTCTTCGAACGAGAGCAGGTCAGGTAGGAGTAGACCGGCTGCTCGATGGTCTTTCCCTGCTTGAGTTCGCGGATCTGCTGGCAGAGAAGTTTCCAGTCGATGGCATCCGGGTGGTCGAAATTGATCTTCTGCCGTTCTTCCAGCGGAAGGTGGCTGGAATCCTTGTAATAGGAGTCCTGGGGTATGACGACAACCCGGCCGTTCAGCTGGTTGATGATGGACTTGACGACGGTTGTCTTTCCGGAGCCGGACCCGCCGGCGATACCGATTACGATCATGGTGGTTTGCAGTTTGGTTCTTTCGTTCAAGTGTTAAAAAAAAAGAATTTTAACGGCGGGGGCCGTTAAAATTCTGCATTTTTCGGAGTGCGCGGGAACGGGATGACGTCGCGGATGTTCGCCATGCCGGTGACGAAGAGCAGCAGGCGTTCGAAGCCGAGGCCGAAGCCGCTGTGCGGCACGGTGCCGTAACGGCGGGTGTCGATGTACCACTCGAGGTTCTTCCGGGACATGCCCAGTTCGTCGATGCGGGTCTCGAGTTTCTTCAGGTCCGCCTCACGCTCGGAGCCGCCGATGATCTCGCCGATCTTCGGGAAGAGGACGTCCATGCCGCGGACGGTCCGTCCGTCCTCGTTCTGCTTCATGTAGAAGGCCTTGATGTCCTTG
>CADCRA010000124.1 GCA_902803715.1 uncultured Bacteroidia bacterium | reverse complement strand
GTCGTCGCCGGCCGCGTGGACCTTACTTCCGTCGCTGTTCAGTAACTTAAAATGGAAAAACGTATGAAAAGAAGAAACATCATAGCACTGCTGGCCGCGGCCGCCCTTTTCCTCCCGCTGCAGTCCTGCCTCAAGGAGCAGGCCGACATCTTCGAGGAATCTGCGTCTGAACGCCTGCAGAACCGGATGAAAGAGGCTTCGGACATCCTGAAGTCCGCCCAGAACGGCTGGGTCATGCTGATCTTCCCGGTCACCCCGACCTCCTACTCCGCATCGGAGCCGGCCTCCTCGACCATGAACGGCGGCTATGCCTATACCGTCAAGTTCGACGACAACATGGTTACAGCCATGAGCGAACGCAACTACACGACCAAGGATACGGTCTTCACCGTTGCCGAATCTTCCTACAAGATCACCAACGACGAGGGTCCGGTCCTCTCCTTCGACACCTACAACGAGGTGCTCCACTACTGGGCGACCCCGAGCGGTTCTTCCTCCTACTACCAGGGCCGCGGCGGCGATTTCGAGTTCGTCATCAACGAGGCGACCAGCGACTACATCCGCATGACCGGCCGCCGCTGGAAAACCACGGTCGAAATGTTCCCGCTTCCCACGGATGCCGAATCCTACCTGAAGGCCCTGCTCAAGCAGAAATATGCCATGAGCGGCATCACCTACGGCGTCACCGCAGCCGGCGAACGCATGGAAGGCTATCTCTATGAAACCAACGGCAGTTCCTCCTCCAGCCGCTATCTCCGGGTTACACTTCCTGGCGTGGACGGCGAAGAAGGCGAGCCCATCAGGCAGCCGTTCGTCATTCTCCCGGACCGTTGCCGCCTCTATGAGCCGCTGGAACTGGGCGAAGACCTCTCTTTCCAGGAGTTCACCCTCAACAAGGAAACCAACGAGATCCAGATCCTCGACAACCCGGACATCAGCTTCGGCCACCCGTTCTACTATGTGGCAAAGGACAAGTTCGTCGGCGACTACACCCTGACATACAACAAGTCCGATGATTATCCGGAACTGCAGGCCAAGACCATGGATGTTTCCATTGCACTCGATGACAACGGAGGCCTCCTCCTCAAAGGGCTGAGCGATCTTTATGACATTCCCTTGGACTATGATGAGTGGAAAGGCGTCGCCCAGATTGCCGGTGCCAAGAACCTCGGCCAAGTCACGACCAACAACAACGGTTTCGCCCGCTTCTGCTTCGCCGACAGCGCTTTCATGCTGGAAGACGAAACCTTCTCTACCATCAACCATTTCTACTACAGGACTTCCAAGAGTGTCATGCTGGAAATCACGTGGGACCAGGCAGATGCAAACAAACCGTTCTTCCGCATTGAAAGCCATAATGGATGGGCCATCCTCAGCGGTTCTTTTGAACTGCACCTCCCGGACGGTTTCTACCTGCATTGCTGGAAGACGGCGACCGGAACCGCGTCATCCGCTAACTACGGTGCGCTCGATCTCGCCTCCGGATACGGTTTCAAGACCGGCGCCAAGGATGCGGACGGCAATGTCGTCGGATCCCGCGCTCTCCCGTTTGTCTACAGTCTTACCCGTAAATAGCACAGCCTTATGAAGAAGATATTCTATATTCTTGCAACCGCCCTGGGCCTCGCCGCATTTGCCGCGTGCGAGGACGGGGAAGGAGACGTGATATCCTTCGGCAACCAGAACCTGAAGGTCACGGAGGCCAACCTGCTCTTCGGTCCGAACGGCGGCACCAATACCGTGACCGTCGAAGCCCTCGACCCGATCACCGCTACGTCCAGTTCTTCCTGGGCATCGGTTTCCGTCAGCGGCTCGACCGTCGCCGTCACGGCGCCCGCCTATACATCCAACGAGTCCCGCTATGCGAAGATCACCATCAAGGCCGGTGACGAGACAACAACCGTAACCGCCCAGCAGACCGGCGTCATCGTCAAGGACTTCAATCCGCAGAACATCTCCGCAGCCAGCAAGCCTTGCACTTACAGTTTCCCGTTCGTCTCCAACACGGATATGACGGCTTCGGCCAATGTTGACTGGATCAAGCCGACAATTGCAAAAGGCGACGGCGTCGACACCCTCAAGATCGCCCTGATGGAGAATCCTACGGTCGATCCCCGCAGCGGTATCGTGACCTATGCAGCCGGCACCTATACCGGCGACATCCTCGTCAACCAAGCGGGCGCCATGGTCCGCAACGAGAACTGGACGATTACCTATGAAGGTGTCACGAAAGTCGATGCGAAATCGCATGATGACTTCCTCGTGACCGTCGGCACCGAAAATACCGGCAACTATGCCTTCGCGGTTATTCCGGCCAGTTACTACACGTCCTCCGGCTTGGACCAGGAAGACTTCATCGCCACCGTGATCGCTCCGCTTCTGGCAGGAGAGACGCTCAGCTCCGAGACGGAACACTTCTACTATCCGAAACTCGAAAACGACGATTACATCGCCTATGCCGTCGGTCTGACCGACGCCTACCTGACGACCGGTTACTACCAGTACCTCGAATTTACGATCAACCGCGAGAAGACCCCGTACGAGAAGTGGCTCGGCACCTGGTCGGTCCCGCGCGGCGACGGCAACACGGATGAATGGATCATCACGGAGGACGTCGAAGACGAAACCGTCAAGATCCAGGGCATCTGCGGTGCTTCACCGGATTGGATGGGTAACGACTGCGGCGCCATCGCCGAGTTCTACCAGGGTTATAACTTCCTGGTGATCAACAGCGGCCAGGTTATCGACAGCTGGGAGGACAGTACCTACGGAACACTCAACATGACCCTCCAGGGTACCATCTTCTACAACGGCAACGTGACCCGCGTCAGCGGTAATTATCCGATCTGCATCATCGAACAGTCGTCCGACGAAAGCGCGACAGCCACCGGCCTCACCGTCAACATCGGCCAGGAGCTGGACATCCGCGGTATGCGTTACTTCGGTATCGTCAGCGCCGGCGGTCTCGCATGGGGCAGCATTACCGAGCAGACCTTCCCGGCAACCCTGACCCGCAAGGGTACAAGGGCCGCATCCGTCCGCGATGTCAAGGTCCCCCTGCGGAGAATCGACGAGCGCAACCTGCTCTTCGTTCCGTCCGTTAATGCGAAATAATCCCCTTTTGGTTTAAGAAGCGGTGGGCCCCTTGCCGGGTCCACCGCTTTATTTTGCTGTTCTATTGTATTATAAACAGGGTTTTTCTATTTTTGTTAGTTAATTTTTCACGCCGATGCGAAAATTGCTGACTGCTCTCCTGATCCTGGTTTCCCTGCCTTGTCTGGCACAGGAAACGGATCCTTACCTGACTTATCTGAAAGAGGCCGGCTGGGACATGCCCCTTTACCGGGGCCGGACAGCTATCCGCTATAATTTCTCCTACAACGGGACCTACTTCTGGGACCTGGGCGGTTTCCGCCGGGGCGATCTCTGCTATGCCGGCAAAGTCTACCGGGACATGGAGATGAACATCAACGCCCACCTGCAGCGCCTGCTGATCCGTTTCCCGGACTCGTTCAGCACCGTGGACCTCGGCAACCGGGACGTCGCCTGGTTCACCCTGGAGGGGGAACGGTTCGTCAACCTGCGGGCAAAGGGCCTGGATGTTCCGGAAGGTTTCTACCGGGCCGTCTACGAAGGGCAGGAAGCGGTCTATGAACGCATCGACAAGGAGTTCCGGCGGGATATCAACAGCAGCAACGACGGCGAGATCGGCTACCGGGATCCCGACTACAAGGAAGGCATCTATGAAATCTTCGCGCAGCGCCGCACCTGGTATTTCGTCGACAGGAACGGGCAGGCGACCCGCTTCAAGAAGCAGAATGTCCTGCTGAAGGCCCATCCGGACCGGAAGCGGGACGTGACGCGGTATCTCAAGGAACAAGGGTTGGACAAGGCGGATTTCGCAACCTGGTGCGCGGCCGTCATGAATTATATCGAGCATGGAAAGTAAACTTCTCAAAGGCGTTCTCCTGCTGGCCGCAGGCTTGCTGGGCTTCCATGCCGCCGCCCAGGATATTTCTGTCCGGATGGTCTCCGCCGATTCCCTGGTATCGGTCATGCGCAGCGTTTCCGGCAACAAGATCTACCTGGCCGCCGGCGGGGATGATGTCAGTTTCTATACGGTCACTGCGAGCGCAGCGTCTTTCCGGGATGCCGCACTCGAAAAGTTCCGCGCCAACGGATACTCCGTCTCCGAATACGACGGCTGCCTCTACCTGATCCGCGGACGGGCCCTGCAGGCTTCCCTCCCGGCCAACTGGTTTGCCCGGGAACAGTCTGCGACGGAAGAAAAAGTCCAAACGGAAGAGGACGCCCTGACGGCAACCTATCTCAACAAGATCTATGAAATCGGCGACGAGCGCCGGGCCCGGGAAGGCCTGGCGACGATCCACGGCAAGATCCGGGATGTCGCCACCGGCGAGCCGGTTCCGGGCATTACGGTCTCCGACAGCCGCGGCCGCTACGCCATGAGCGATATCTACGGCGACTGGCGCCTGCAGACGCAGACAGGACGCAACGCCCTGACCTTCAGCGGTTATCCGATGGAAGACGTGACCCTGGAAGTCGTCGTATGGGAAGATGGCGGACTGGATCTCAACATGAAGGAGAAAGTCACGACGCTCCGCGCTGCGGCCATCTCCGCCGAAAGCGTCTCGAACCACCGGACCGCCAGCCTGGGCGTCGAACGCATCCAGATGGAACGGATCAAGCGGATTCCCTCCGCCTTCGGCGAAAGCGACCTGATCAAGGCCGTGCTCGCCCTGCCCGGTGTCCAGACCGTGGGCGAAGCCTCTTCCGGCTTCAACGTACGCGGCGGCTCCGTCGACCAGAACCTCATCCTGTTCAACGAGGGGACGATCTTCAATCCCAACCACATGTTCGGCATCTTCTCCTCCTTCAATTCCGATGTTATCAGCGAAGCGGAACTGTACAAGAGTTCCATTCCGGCTTCGATGGGCGGCCGCATCTCGTCAGTGCTGGACATCCGCTCCCGGGACGGCAACGGCAAGAAACTGACCGGTTCGCTCGGCCTCGGCCTGCTGACCAGCCGCTTCCAGCTGGAAGGTCCGATCCGGCAGGACAAGACGACGTTCGTCATCGCCGGCCGGACGACCTATTCGAACTGGATGCTGAACCTGCTGCCGAAGGACAGCCACTATCATGGCGGAAAGACCTCGTTCCAGGACCTCAACGCCAGCCTGACGCACAAGATCAACCCGACCAATACCGTCTACCTGTACGGCTATTATTCCGGTGACCGGTTCTCCTTCTCGACGGACACGACCTTCCGGTATACCAACCTGAACGCGGCCATCAAATGGCACAGCCTCCTATCGCCCGTCATGACGCTCGATGTCTCGGCCGGCGTCGATACGTATTCCAACTCGGTGGTGGCGGACAAGAACTGGTCCAAGGGGACCTACCGGTATGCCGCCGACATCCGCCAGGAGTTCCTCAAGGCCAACGTCCGCCAGACCCTCTCCCCCGTCCATGCCCTGAACTGGGGCCTGCACCTGCTGCACTATGACCTCCAGCCCGGCCGGATGGACCCGGTGGGCGACGAATCCATGGTCCGGGCCACGCGCCTCGACGGCCAGGGAGCCTGGGAACCTTCGCTCTTCCTCAGCGACACCTGGACGCCCGGCGACCGGCTCAGCCTCGAAGCCGGCATCCGCCTCAACGCCTTCCGCGCAGACGGGGCGGAGAAGACCTATGCCGGACCGGAATTCCGTATTTCCGGAAAGTATTCCTTCCGGGACAACCTGACGGCGAAGGCCGGTTTCAACACCATGCGCCAGAACATCCACCTGGTCACCAACACCTCGACGATCTCCCCGATGGACGTCTGGACCCTGTCCGGCGACGACATCATCCCGCAGAACGGATACCAGGCTGCCGGCGGCCTGTATTGGACCCTCGGATCGTCCGTCGACCTGAGCCTCGAGGGCTATTGGAAACGCAGTTTCAACAGCCTGGACTATCTCTCCGGCGCCAGCCTCGTCATGAACCCGAACCTCGCCGCGGACCTCGTCCGGACCGAGGGGAAATCCTACGGGGCCGAATTCATGGTCCGGAAATCCCTCGGCAAACTCAGCGGCTGGATTTCTTACACGTATTCCCGTGCCTTCCTCCGGGAGACCCAGGAAGACGACCCCTACCCGATCAACCAGGGGCAGTGGTACTCCGCCCCGCATGACAAGCCGCACAGCCTCAAGATGTCCGGCAACTACAAGTTTACCCACCGGTACAGCATTTCGGCCAACGTCGATTACTCGACGGGACGTCCGATCACGGTGCCGATCGGTTATTTCTCCTACGGCGGCATCCGCCGGCTCGCCTATTCCGACCGCAACTCCTACCGCATTCCGGATTACTTCCGGCTGGACCTGGCCGTCAACGTCGAACCGGGCCATTACCTCCGCCAGCTGGCGCATCTTTCCTTTACGCTGGGCGTCTACAATGTCACCGGCCGGAAGAACGCCTATTCGGTCTACTACACGATGGAAGATGGATCGTCCGTCCCGCAGGGATACATGATCTCCGTCTTCGCGACCCAGATTCCCTATATCAACCTCAATCTCAAATTCTGATGGAAAAATTCAGCCTGCGGATCCTTTCCGCCCTCCTCGCCCTCGCCGCCGGAGCCTGCACCTATCCTTTCCAGGCAGAACTGGATGAGATGGAAGACGTCCTGGTCGTCGAAGGGAACATCGTTATCGGCAGCCGTTCGACCATCGCCCTCAGCAAGATGGTCCCGCTCGCCGACCTGGGTGCATCCGACGCCGCCTATCCGGAGGACCCGACCTATTATGAAAAGACCGCCCTGCGTTCCTACTCCGTCCGCATCGAAGGCGAGGACGGAAGCCGGGTCGAAGCGGAAGGAGACAATCCCTATACCCTGGACACCCGGGACCTGCCGTCCGGCCAGCGTTACAAACTGCACCTGGAAGACCCGTCCGGCAGCAATGCCTATGAGACCGACTGGCTCGATGTCCTTGGCGTTCCCGAGGTAGACCAGATCTCCCATGTCTTCAACGGGGACATCCTGACGATCCGGGCGAGCATGCATTCCGACCAAAGTCCCTATTTCTCCATCAGTTACGATGAAGTCTGGGAATACCACGCCTGGGCCGACACCCGCTATTTCTATGGAAGACAGCCCCGGGAAGATGCCCTCGACACGACGGACCCGGAGACCATGGAGACCGTCATCACCTACGGCGACAATCCGTATTACCGCTGCTGGTCCCATTCCGACTTCGCCCGGTCCAAGACCCTCTCCGCAGAAGCCTACAAGGGCAACCGGCTCGAAGATTATCCGGTCATCTCCTTCTTCCGGAACGACGCCCGGATCTCGGTCCTGTACAACCTCCAGCTCAAGGCCAGCCTCATCTCGCCGGAAGCCTATCGCTACTGGCAGAACCTGGACAAGATTTCAACCCCGTCCGGAGACCTGTTCACGCCGATTCCCAGCAGCATGCGGGGGAATATCCACAAGGTCGGAGACCCGTCCGTCCTGGTGCTCGGCTACATCGGCGCCTCCACGGCCACGGCGGTTTCCTACTTTGTCGACAACAGCGAGACCCAGTTCTACAAGGCCCCGGCCTGGCAGCAGCAGCGCGTCCTCCACGAGCGGCAGGAAAGCGGCATGAACACGGAGGACTGGGACCGGATGTACCGCACCGGATACCGTCCGTTCCAGCCGGTTACGGACATGTACAGCGGACAACTGATCGGATACATGTGGATCAACCAGGACTGCGTGGACTGCCGGCGGCAAGGCGGTTCGACGGTCAAACCCGAAGGTTGGCCCAAATAACAGATGCGTATGAAAAAGAAGTGGTTGCTTTCATGGCTGATCCTCCCCTCCCTCCTGTGCCAGGCGCAGGAGCGGACCTGGCTGTCCACGGACCGGTATTTCTATGCGGCCGGCGAGACCGTGCACTGTTCCGCGTTCTGCCGGAACGAGACAGGCAGCGTCTCCGTTTTCAGCGGGATCGCCTATGTCGAACTCTATACGGACGAAGGAACGGTGGCAACGGCCAAGATCGCCCTGGCCGACGGGCGGGGTGCCGGTTCCCTGATCCTCCCGAAAGACCTTCCGACGGGCAATTACCGCCTGTCGGCGTACACGGCCCTGGGACGCAATGCGGAACATCCGGACTTCGACGCTTATGCCCGGACCATTTCGGTCTACAACACCGGCCGGAGCGCGCGCAAAGACGTCCGGATCGTCGAGAACCTGCCTGATAACCCGGTCCCGGAAAACGGTCCGGTCCGGATCCTCGCCGAAGGAGAAACCTTTGTCCTGCAATCCCCGGAGGAAGCGAGTGTCAGCATTTCCGTCTGGCGCGACGGAGGGTTCCCGGATTATGACACCGCCGGTCCCGCCGCATTCCTGACCGCCCCTTCCGCCGGTGCCTGGAAACCGGTCGTCACGCCGGAATTCGACGGAGAAATCCTGTATGCGACCGTGACGGGGCCCGATGGCCAGCCGGTTCCGCAGTGGGCCGGCAGGGACCTGTACCTGGGCAGTCCGGGCAGTGAATCCGACATCTACGCCGCCATCCTGAAAGCGGACGGCGAAGCGACTTTCTATACGGCGAACATCTTCGGGGACAAGGACATGGCCCTTTCGCTCAAGGACGGCTCCACCGGCTGGCAGATCCGGTTCCGCTCGCCGTTCATCGGGCTGCACGCCGCCAACGTCCCGGCCCTCTCCCTCTCCCCTTCCATGGAACCGGAACTGGTCCGGCTGGGCGTGGCCATGCAGGTGACCGAAGCCTTCGATGCCGATACGCTGTACGAGCACCTGCCGCTACGGAACCTGTCGTTCGTCGGCGACAGCCGCGTCCGGTATGCGCTGGACGACTACACCCGTTTCGCCACCATGCAGGAAGTCTTTACGGAGATCCTGCCGGACCTGCGCGCCCGCCGCGGTGACGACGGAAAGATGGAGATCAAGGTCCGGTGCCAGAACCGCTTCAACCAGGTCCCCGTCTTCCAGGACGGCCGCTCGCTGATGCTTTTGGACGGCGTACCGATCCTTGACCATGACATCATCTGGCAATATGATCCCATGCTGGTCAAGACCATCGACATCTTCCCGTACGACTATGTCTTCGGCAACACCAGTTACGCCGGCGTCGCGAATTTCATCACCTATAAAGGGGACATGCCGACCGCGAAACTGGGAGACGAAGTGAAGATCATCGACTTCCAGGGCGTATCCTACCCCGTCGCCATTACGGAAGCATCCTTCCCCGAGGGATACCCGGACCTCCGGCAGACCCTCTGCTGGCAACCGCTCGTCACCCTCGCCCCGGGCGAATCCCTTCGGATCCCGGTCCGCCTGCCGGAAGGCCCCGGCACCTGGGTCGTGCGGGTCGAAGGCTTCACGCGCTCCGGCCAGCCGGTCTCCCGCCGGTTTACCTACACCCGGCCGTAAGCTCCCCGCCGGGAAGCGCCGGCTACTCAGTTGAAAAAACCGTCAGTAAGAACTCCAACAACCCGATCGAAAGAGTCTGATTGGAAGAAATCTCCAACGAAAACCGGACCGATTCTTGGTTAATAAAAAAATTCTTCCTACATTTGCAGTCCATTCCACCGCGAGGTGTATGGGAAACAAGATTGGAGAGATGCTCGAGTGGCTGAAGAGGCACGCCTGGAAAGCGTGTGTACCCCAAAAGGGTATCGCGAGTTCGAATCTCGCTCT
>CADCRA010000123.1 GCA_902803715.1 uncultured Bacteroidia bacterium | reverse complement strand
GAAGTACCAGCACAACTACTCCTGCTTCGCCACGCCCGCGGAAGGCCTGGCCGGCAAGTTCACCAAGCGCGACAAAAAGACCTTCGGCATCCTGCCGGGCATCACCGACAAAGACTATTACACCAATTCCAGCCACGTGCCGGTCTACTTCCACTGCACCCCGGAGCACAAGGCGAAGATCGAAGGCCCGTACCACAAGTATGAGAACGCCGGCCACATCTTCTATGTCGAGATCGACGGCGACGCGACCCACAACCCGGAGGCCATCATGAAGATCGTCGACCTGATGGACAAGTACGACATCGGCTACGGCAGCGTCAACCACAACCGCAACCGCTGCCTCGACTGCGGCTTCGAGAACGCCGAGGAAGGCCTGACCGAGTGCCCGCACTGCCACGGCAACCACATCGACACCCTGCAGCGCATCACCGGCTACCTCGTCGGTACCACGAACCGCTGGAATTCCGGCAAACTCGCCGAACTCAAGGACCGCGTCGTCCACAAGTAAGATGACGATCCGCATCCTCAACATCCTGGAACAGACAATGGCCGACGGACCCGGTTTCCGTACGGCCATTTACTGTGCAGGCTGCGCCCATCACTGCAAGGGCTGCCACAATCCGCAGTCGTGGGATTTCGCGGGCGGACACGAAGTCACGGTCGACGAACTTCTCGAAATCATCAAGGCCGACAGCATGAGCGACGTCACCTTCTCCGGCGGAGATCCTTTCTACCAGGTCGACGCCTTCACGGAACTGGCCCGCCGCATCAAGACGGAGACGGACAAGACGATCTGGTGCTGGACCGGTTTCACGATCGAGGAGATCCAGGCGGATCCCCACCTGGCGCAGATGCTGCCGTGGCTGGACGTCCTGGTCGACGGGCCGTTCATCCTGGAGCAGCGCGACACGACCCTGCTCTTCCGCGGAAGTCCCAACCAGCGGATCATCTACCTGAAAGGAAAACAGGACGATACCATTCCCGGTACCGTCCCGCTCGTTCCCTTGAAATAATCAACGGTTATTTGAAGATCTTCCGGGCGAAGGAAGCCAGGTTGATGCGCCAGACGCGCCACTCGTGGCCGCCCGGGCAGCTCTCCCATACGACATCGTATCCCTTGGCGCGCAGCTGGTCGACCACATCCTTGTTGCCCTTGATGCGTTCGTCCTGCTCGCCGCAGGAGATGTAGATCACGTCGAACTTGTTGTACTTGGCCGGATTCGAATAGATGCCCGGCATCTCCTTCTCCGCATCGAAGGAACCGATGCTGCCCAGGCTGCCCAGCAGGCCGGAAGAGAACATGCCGAGGCTGGAGAACATGTCGACATGGCGGAAACCGGTGTAGAAAGTCTGGCCGCCGCCCATCGAAAGGCCCGCCAGGGCCCGCCCGCTGCGGTCCTTGATGACATTGTAGTTCGCCTCGATGTAGGGGACGATGTCCGCCGGCAGGGAAGCATAGTTGTCGAAATTGCTGGATCCCCGCGGGACATCCCGTTTCTCCGGGACCATCAGCGTCTGCGCCGCCCGCTGCGTCGGGTTGCCGTTCGGCATGACCACCAGCATCGGGACCGCCTCGCCGCGCGCGATCAGGTTGTCGAGGATCTGGCAGGTGCGGCCAAGGGTCGACCAGGCGTCCTCGTCTCCGCCGCCGCCATGCAACAGGTACAGCACCGGATACTTCTTGTCCTTATCGTTCTTGTCATAGCCGTACGGGGTGTAGACATACATCCGCCGGTTCATGCCCGGGGTTCCGGACCAGTACCAGACATGCTCGAGGTTGCCGGCCTGGTCGCATTCCTTATAAAGGTCGCCCAGACCGCCGTCCACCAGCACCGCGCTCATGAACCGCGTGCCGTCGCGCTGGACGAAGATGTTCGCCGGATCCAGGGTGCTGACCCCGTCCACGGAGAACGTATACGTATAGAGTTCGGAGGCGGGACGGTCGAAGGTCTTCGTCCAGACGCCGTTCTCGCCTTTGGTCATCTTGCCGGCCTCGGCGGCTTCCGGTCCATATCCCAGCCAGGAAGGCTGGACACGGACATCCGTCGCCTGCGGGGCGCGGAGGCGGAATGTGATCGTCGTGGCTGTCAGCTCGGGAGAGACAAGGGGTGCGGACCGCTGGAAATTCTGGATTTCCTGGGCGGAAAGCCGGCCGGCGACCAGCAGGGCCGCGGCGGCGAAAAGGGTTGTCAAGCGTTTCATATCAGGTTGTATTAATGGATCTGTCTATTTCCTGAGCCAGAGTTCCGGATTCTGCGGCGTCGTGCCCTTCCAGATCTGGAAATGCAGCTGGCTTTCCCCGGCGATCGTATCGACCGTGCCCAGGAGCTGGCCGGTTTTGACCTTGTCACCCGCCTTGACGCTGACCGTCTTCAACTTGCAATAGAAAGAGAAATAGCTGCCGTGCTGCACCAGGACGCAGTTGTTGTACCCCGGCATGACCACGATCTGCTTGACGACGCCGTCGAAGACGGACTGGACCCGGGTCCCGGCGGACACGGCGATGCCGATGCCGTTGTTGTACGGCAGTTTCACGTTCTTGTAGACCGGATGGTACTGCTGGCCGAACTTGTCCACGACCGGACCGTCGACCGGCCAGGGCAGTTTGCCCTTGTTGCGGGAGAATTCGCCGTCCAGCTGCGTGTCGATTTCCGTCTTGGGCTTGGCCGTGGACTTGGACGAGCCCTTGGCCGGAGCGGCCGGCCGGGTCGCCTCGCGGATGATCCGCTCGATCTCCCGGTTCAGGGCTTCCACCTGCCGGCGCTTGGTCGCCAGGTCGTTCTGGTATTTCCGGCGGTCCCGGTTCAGCTGGGCGATGACACGCTGGGACTGGGCCTCCTCGCTCTGCAGGGACTGGACTTCCTTCCGGCGGCTGTTGCGGAGGGCCTCCGCATCTGCTTTCAGGCCTTCCAGTTTCGCCGTCTCCTCTTCGAGTTCTTTCTTCGTCTGTTCGATCTTCCGGGCCTGGATGTTCATCTGGCCGGACAGGTTGCGCAGGTATCCCATGCGCCGGTAGGCCTGGCCGAGGTTCTCGCTGGAGAGCAGGTACATGTACCAGACCTTCGCATCCCGGTTCTTGTAGGCGTTGCGGACCAGGTTGCCATAGTACAGGGACAGGGTGTCGAGCCGGCCCTGGATCACGGTGATTTCCGCCTGCTTGGCAACAATCTGCCCGCCGATTTCCCGGATCTCCCGGTCGCTCTCGGCGATCAGTTCATTGCGGTTCTCGATCTTCTTGCGGATCAGGACCAGTTCGGTCTGGGCATTGTTGGCCTTCGAGGCATTCGCCTTCAGCTGCTCGTCGATCTGGGCGATTTCCCGCTCCAGTTTCGCCCTCCTCGTTTCCTGGGAACGGGTGTCCTGGCCGGCCGCGGAGACGGTCAGCAGTAGGGCGAAGCCCAGGATCATGAGGCGCAGCTTATTCATCGCTTTCGTCCGGAAGTTGGTCGGCCTGCATGCGGTAAGAGGTCGCGAGGTCCGTCTCCCCGAGTTTTTCGAGGACACGGGCGTAATGCTGGAGGATCGTCTTGCTGTCCTTGCCGCCGTACAGCATGGCATGCTTGAAGAACGGTTTGGCTTCCAGGTCCTTCCCCATCAGGTGCAGGATCCAGCCGAAGGTGTCCAGGTACGTCGCGTTGTCCGGTTCCAGTTCGACCGTAATCTTGCTCATCTTGTAGGCCTTCTTGAGGTTGCCTCCGCTCTGGCTGATATACCAGGCGTAGTTGTTGAGGACCGGGGCGAAGTTCGGATTGATCTTCAAGGCTTTGTCATACGTCTTGAAGGCGTTCTTCCGGTCGCCGAGGGTCCAGTAGGCATCGCCTTTCGAGGAAAGGGCGGACAGGGTCCGGGCGCTGTCTCCGGCCGCGATCCGGATGATCCGGTCGCAGTTGTCCAGCAAGGCCCGGTAATCTTTCTTGTTGTAGAAGGCCACGTTCTGGAGTTCCAGGAAAGCCGGTTCCTGCGGGAAACGGGCATAACTGTCTTCCGTGACGCGGATGATCTCGTCCCAGTTGCCCAGGTCGGCCTGCAACTGGACATAGGTCGCGGCAGCCGGCAGGCTCTGCGGCGCCAGTTCCATGTTCTTGCGGAACATGTCGGCGGCGCGCTCCGGACGGCCGCTCACGGCAAACCACGAACCGGAGAGCTGCAGGACCGTCGTATCGGTCGGATGGGCGGCCAGGGTCTTGTCGAACGCGGAATCCAACTGGGACATGTACGTCTGCTGGAAACGGCGGTCGGTATGGCTCAGGAGCGCCTGGAGATAGTCCACTTTGGCCAGGGGATCGATGTCGGTATCGGAGACGATCCCGCCGAGGGCGGAGAAATATTCCGGATACCGGCGGGTCATCCGGTAGGCTTCGGCGATGCCCAGGCGGGCCGGCGCATAATCCTTGTCCAGCGCCAGGGCCTGGTTGTAATACGTCAAGGCCGTCGAGTCGTTGTACATGCCGACCTCATAATCGCCGAGGATGGTCAGGACATACGGGGAGGAATACTCGTCGACATAGTCCCGCAGGGCCTTGTAGGCATTCTCGTTGTCATTCTGGCGGCGGTAGAGTTCGAACCGCGTCATCACGGAGGCGTCGGTCTTTCCCATGGTCCCCTCCACGGCGTCCAGGGCGCCGAGCGCCTTTTCGGTCTGGCCGGCGGCCATGTACAGGTTGATCAGGTTGAACTGGATATCGGACTGGCCGGGGAAGTCGGCCAGCAGGCGTTCATACTGCAGGATGGTCTGGTCCCGGTCGCCGGAAAGGGCATAGGTCCGTGCAAGCCGGTCCCGGTACCAGTAATTCTTCGGATCCAGTTCCGCCGCCTTGCCGAAGGCCTCTTTCGCGCCGGCGATGTCCTGCCGGGACATCCGGCAAAGACCGAGATAGAACCAGGCGGCATCCTGGGACGGATCCGCCTTGAGGATGGCTTCGAACGCTGCGGCAGCCCGCTCATACCCGCCGGATGAATACTCCTGCACCGCCTGGATGAAACGCGTCTCGTCCCGGTCCTGTGCGACCGAAACCAGGCCCGTCGCCAGGGACAGGATGACGATAAGCAAGTATCTTAATTTCATTTATTATTCTCTTTTCGGGTCAAATCCGGAAGGGTTGTCTTACAAAAATAATACAAAATTTGTCAGAATTCCCTATTTTTGGGAGAAGTTTTGGATCACACCCGAAAAATCAAGACCACATGCAACGTTTCGGTGAGAAACTGCATCTAAACAATCGGGAAAACCGCAAGAAGGAGTCCGGACCGGACGAATGGCTTGAGGCTTGCAAAAGGGGAGACAGGACCGCGCAGAAGCGGCTGTACGACAGTCTTTCCGCCAAAATGTTCGCCATCTGCCTCCGCTACATGGGGCAGCGCGACGAAGCGGAAGACATTCTCCAGGAGGGTTTCATCACCCTCTTTTCCAAGCTTTCCAGCTACAACGGGGAAGGTTCCTTCGAAGGATGGGCCCGCAAGATCTTTGTCAATACTGCACTCATGAGCCTGCGGAAAAAGGATGCGCTCAAGATGAGCGAAGACCTCGAGTCTGCCTGGAACGTCAGCAGCGAAGGGGTCACGCAACTCCAGTCCGCCGGATACCATGAGCTTTTGAAACTGATCGCCGGACTCCCCGCGGGATACCGTACGGTCTTCAACCTTTCCGTGGTTGAAGGCTATTCCCACAAGGAGATCGCGCAGATGTTGGGCATCACCGAAGCCACGTCCCGTTCCCAGTTGCAGCGGGCGCGCATGATGCTGCAGGACAAAATCAGAAACTTGTAAGGATGCAGAAAGAGAATACAGAATTCGACCTGCTTGTCAGGTCCATGATGCAGGACGCAGAGGAGCCGGTCTCCCCGCGCGTCTGGGATGCCGTGTCCGCCGGACTCGACGCCCAGGTGCGGAAACCGGTGGTCCTCCGGTGGCGTCGTGCTGCCGCGGGGATCGCGGCGGCCGCTGCCATTGCCGTCGGCGCCGTCCTGGTCGGGACAAGATCCAATTCCAACCTACCTATTCATATTGACACCGTGGCTGAAGAGATCTCCACTCCCGTACAGGCGGAGGTCCAAGGCATCACGGAAGACCGGAACCTGCTCGCCGACGCCGGCGGGCAGACTGTGGAGCCGAAGGTTTCCGCCACCCGGCGGGAACCGGTCCGTTCCGCTGAAGCTGCCGTTCCGCAGCAAGTGACCGCCCTCCCGCAACCGGCTGAGGAACCGGCCGCTGTCGAAGAAGCCGCATCCGCGCAGGACACGGACGTCCTGCCGGCGGAAGAGCCGCAGACCGGATCCGTCCGGGAAGCCCTGACCCAGGAGACTTCCGAACCGGATCCGTTCGCCCGGATGGAATGGGAAGACGCGCATGCCGCGCAGGCTTCCCGCATTTCGATTTCCGTCGGCGGCATCCTCGAGAGCAACGGCAACCCGACCTCCGCCATCGGTCCCCGCGCCATGCGGGCCGCCGTCAATGAGGACCGCGACCACACCGTCATCGAGCAGACCAGCCGCAACTCCACCTATGCCATCCCGCTCTCCGCGGGCCTGGGCATCCGCATCGGACTGAGCCCGCGCTGGTCCATCGGCACCGGCATCAACTGGACCCTGCTCCAGCGGACCTTTACCGGCATCTACCGGGACGAAGGCAAGACGCCCCTCAATGCGGACATCCACCACACCTTGCATTACATCGGTGTCCCGGTCCACCTTTACTACAACCTGATGGACAACCGCCGGATCAACCTGTACGCCTTTGCCGGCGGTGCCGGCGAAAAGGCTGTCAGCAACAAGTTCCGGGTGTTCGACAATTCCGAAAACCTGTACCATAAGGAGAAAGTCGACGGATTCCAGTGGTCTGCGGCAGCCGGTCTGGGCGTGCAGTTCCGCCTGACGGACCATCTCGGCCTCTACCTCGACCCGAGCGTCCGCTACTATTTCGACTGCGGCCAGCCCAAGAGCATCCGGACCCAGCAGCCGCTGACGATGAACTTCGAGATCGGTCTCCGGATGGATCTCTGACTTGCTTGAGAACCCTTTTTTCATAAAATTCATAAATTTGTGGCGAAAGTTCCGTATCTGGGGTAAAAGATTACGGAACTTTCTTTTTTTCCTTTTCATTTGCCGGAAAAAACGACATGAAAAGGATTCTTTTATTTGCCGGCATCCTGGCCGGCTTGTGGGGGTGCGACCGCTGGGATTCCGACCGTACGACGGACCGGCTCCGCGCCGATGCCTGGGGAGACAGAGACGGCGGACGGGAGACCGCGGCAAGGGATTCATCCGTCCTGTGGATCAGCGGCGTGGAATTCCCGACCGGCTATGACTGGCAGCGCGACACGGCCTACGGCACCGTCGACGCCCGCCTCGTCCTGCTGCGGGGCGGGAAACGGGTCCTGGAGATTCCCGCAGGAGACCGTTTTCAGGTCAGCACGGATCCGGACATGCACCGGATCGCCGGCGGACGCTTGTTTACCG
Organism: uncultured Bacteroidia bacterium; assembly: GCA_902803715.1. Classification (GTDB taxonomy): domain Bacteria; phylum Bacteroidota; class Bacteroidia; order Bacteroidales; family UBA932; genus Cryptobacteroides. Next base: position 4,385 of record CADCRA010000123.1, on the reverse strand, counting down.
ACTATTCCACGGAGGACGAAACGGTCATTGCCTGCGACGGAAAGGAGGTCTTCCGGTATCCCGGCCGCGAGATGATCGCCGGATTCCTGCTCCGGGGGACGGACATCTGGACGCTCGGGCTGGACCGGGTCACCGGCCGCGGCATCTCGCTGCGAAGGAATGGGACGGAGGTCTTTTCCGATCCCCAGGGCCAGTTGCCGGGCGGGCACGACAACACCGCTTACGAAGGCGGACTGCTGCACGAAGCCGACGGAGCCCTCTGGTTCTTCTATTATCAGGCAACCCGGACCGACGCCGGGCAGGTCCGGACCTGGTACCGGGTCCGTGACGGCGTGCCCGAGCCGCTGACCCTTCCCCAAGGCATAACGGTCCTGCACGATATCCGGCAGGTCGGGAGCCAGACCGTACTGGCCGCAGAGATGAAAGCGCTGGACATGCCGCTGGTGGCCTGGCAGGGCAGCCGCAGCCAGGCCTTCCGGCTGGACGGGGCCACCGGGTCGCGGAACTACCAGATCGTCCCGACAGGCGGGGAAGATTTCTGTCTCAAGGGAGAAATGCTGCTGGGACAGAGTGCGGTTCCGGCAGTCTGGAACAAAAACGGGGAGCAACTGTCCGTCAGTTGGAACATGAAAGCCCTGGATTTCTACATGGAAGACGGTCACGTCGCCTATGTCGGCGCCGGCAGCGACGGCATCCCGGTCTGCTACGGCACCGACGGGAACGATACCGTACTGGCGGAACGGAACCATTTCATCTCGCCCCGCTGCGGACTGCTGCACGACGGGGTCTTCTACCTGGCCCTGACACCTTGCGACCGGAAAAAGCCGCCGTTCCTGCTCCGGAACGGCCAGGTCGAAACCATCCGGATCAACGGCTATGTAACCGGCCTTGCCATAACTGATTAATCCCATGCTGATCAACATCTTCTGTGCGAAATGCGTCGGAATCGACGCCGTTCCGGTCACCGTCGAAGTCGACATCAACGGCGGAATCGGCATCCACCTCGTCGGCCTGGCGGATGCCGCCGTCAAGGAGAGCCTGCTGCGGATTGTCACCGCCCTCCAGTCCATGGGCTTCCGCATCCCGGGCAAGAAAATCGTCATCAACCTGGCGCCGGCGGACATGCACAAGAACGGCAGCGGCTACGACCTGCCCATCGCCCTGGGCATCATCGCCGCCTCCGGCCAGGCGGAACTTCCCGGACTGGACCGGTATCTTGTCATGGGAGAACTGGGGCTGGATGCCTCCCTGCGGGACGTACCGGGCGCCCTTCCGATGGCGGAACTGGCGCGGCAGGCCGGGCTGGAAGGATGCATCCTGCCGGAAGCCTCCGCTATGGAAGCCATCGAACTGCCGAGCATCCGGGTCTATGGGGCCCGGACGCTGCGAGATGTCCTGGATATCCTGGCCGGAGAGGAAGACTGCAGCCGCCTGCTGGTCAGCGGCCGCCCGGTCGCAACCGGCCTGACACAGGAGCGGCCGGAAATGGACTTCGCCGAAATCGTCGGGCAGGAAGGGGCCAAACGCGGCATGGAGATCGCCGCGGCCGGAGGGCACAACCTGATCATGGTCGGGTCGCCCGGATCCGGCAAGAGTTCGCTGGCCAAGGCCCTGTCGGGCATCCTGCCGCCGATGGACCGGGAAGAAGCCCTGATTACCAGCAAGATCTATTCTGTTGCGGGAAAGAGCGGAAAGGCTTGCGGACTGATCCGACGGCGGCCGTTCCGGGCCCCGCATTACAGCGCCTCGATGGCGGCGGTCATCGGCGGCGGCAACGGCGACAACATCCTGCCGGGAGAGGTCTCCCTGGCGACGAACGGCGTCCTCTTCCTGGACGAATTCGCCCAGATGCCCAAGGCGATCGCCGAGGCGCTGCGCGGTCCGCTGGAAGACCGGTCGGTCACCATCTCCCGGCTGCGGGCGAAAATCCGGTTCCCGGCTTCGTTCATGCTGGTCGCCGCCAGCAACCCCTGCCCCTGCGGGTATTATGGGGAAGGCAACCGCTGCCGCTGCACGCCCTCGCAGCGGCAGAGTTACCTCGGCCGGCTGTCCGGCCCCATCCTGGACCGCATCGACCTGCAGCTCTGGCTGCATCCCGTGGATGCCCGGGCCCTGGTCCGCCGGGGAGAAAGCGCCCGTGAGACCAGCGGGGAAATCGCCCGGCGCGTCGCGCTGGCCCGCGACCTGCAGCGGCAGCGGTTCGCGGCGGAGGAGATCTTCACGAATGCAGAGATGACCAACCGGCACTTGGACCGGTACTGCCCCCTGACGCCGGACTGCCGGCAGGTCCTGGAACAGGTTATCGGCCGCATGGGGCTGTCCGCCCGCGCCTACACGCGCATCCTGAAAGTCGCCCGGACCATCGCCGACCTGGAGGCCGGAGCGGGGCAGCCGGCCGGGCCGATCCGGCCGGAACACTTGCTGGAGGCGGCATCCTACCGTTTTCTGGACCGGCTGGATGCCGCAGAGGTATAGTTTTCGGGCATTCTTGCAGCAGGTGACGGTTATTTTTTGTAAGTTTGCATGACTAAAACCTTTTTTTTACATGAAAAAGTTCATCATTGCCCTGATCGCCATGTTTGCGATCGCCAGCGCAGCCAACGCTGCCAATGCTTACAAGATTGATGACGCCGCCATCGACGCCGTCGTTGAAAACGCCGTCGCCATCTCCCCGATGAGCCTGATGGCCGAACTCCCGGCTTCCGTTCCGGCTTCCGCCAGCATCTCCTCTTCGAAGTCCCCGGTCGCTGCCATCCTGCTGACCTTCTTCCTCGGAGAATTCGGCGTGCACCGTCACTACATGGGCACCCGTCCCTGGATGTGGGCGATCTACACCTTCACCTTCGGCGGTATTTTCGGTGTCGTCCCGTTCATTGACTTCATCATGGAAATCGTCGCGCTCGCAGAAGACAATTCCGTCGGCCGTTACTGCGGCAATACCAAGTTCTTCATGTGGGCGTAATGCGCACAGCATCGATCATTACCAGCATTTTGCTTTTGATCTCCATACCGGCAGCGGCCCAGCGAAGGGTCGCTGCCGACGTGGAGGTGAAAACCGTCTACCAGGGAAAGGTTACGACCGTCAACAGCCAGGTCTGGTGCCAGTCCGACGGCACCATGGTCTCGGTCTACCAGTCCCCCTACACCTATTATGCCCTCACCAACCCGAACGGTGAGTTCAAGCTGTATGTCCCCTCTACCAAGGAAGTCTATTCCGACCGGCGGGACGATTACAGCAACAAGGATGACATCCTGTACCTGTTCATGACCGGCAAAAGCGACGACCTCGGCCTGACCTCCTTCGGTTACCGCCTCGCCTCCTCCGTCAACGAAGACGGCCTGCTCAAGCGCACCTACGTGCCCGCCGTTCCGGGCAAAGGCGTCGCGAAGGTCGAACTCGTCCTGGAGAACTGGCTGCCGATCTACATCGCCTATATTGACGGCAGCGGCAATGTCCTCAACAAGACCTACCTCTCTTCGTATGCGCGCTACCCGCGCATCGCCCTGCCGCTCCGCTCCACCTCGATCACCTATACGGCCAGGAAAGACTCGACCATTGTCCGGACCATCTATTCCAATGTCCGCATCGATACCAACGACCCGATGTTCGGTTTCAAGGTCCCTTCCGACGCCAAGCCCACAACCGTACGCCCCCGCTAGCCATGGGACGCCGGGCTCTCATCCTGATCCTGTCCCTGCTGCCTTTCCTGCCTGCGGCAGGCCAGGTCCGCGGCTGGGCCGGGCTGCCTGACCGGATCCTTTCCTCGACCCGGCTCGGCAAGATGTCCGCCCGGACGGTTCCCGCCCTGCCGGTCTGGGACGATACGCCCGTGACGTTCGCTCCGGACGGAGCGCGTCCGGTATCGGCGGATTTCGATTTCGCCAATTATCTGCTGGATAACGGATTGCGCCATGACGCCCTCACCCTGGTCCGCGGTTCGTTCGCCCCGTCTGACACCCTGGATTACCTGCGGGGCTGGGTGCTGTTCGGCGACCGGAAACTGTCCCAGGCATCCGCGTTCCTGGGCCGGGTGCCCGCATCCTCCGTTTTCTACGACAAATCCCTTTTCTACAACGTCGTTTCCCTCGCCAACCTGGGAGACTACGCACGGGCTGCTTCCCTGCTGCCCGCCGCCCGGCCGGCCCATGCGGAACTGGCCGCCGTCGAAGGCGCCGGGATGGCCCTGCTCTCCGGCCGGCCGCAAGACTGGCCGTCTCTGAGCAGCCGCTTCACCTTTCAGGACTACAACCTCGCGGAAGCGGAACGGGTCCTAACGGAAATTTACGAGGCACGTTTTGCCTCGAAACAGAAAAGCCCCTGGCTCGCCGCCCTGGCCTCCGCCGTCCTGCCCGGGGCCGGTAAATTCTATGCCGGACGGGCCGGT
>CADCRA010000122.1 GCA_902803715.1 uncultured Bacteroidia bacterium | reverse complement strand
GCCAGGTCGAACAGCATCTGGAATCCTTCCTTGGAACCCATGCCGTAACCGCCGGACACGACGATCGAAGCGCCCTTCAGATTGTGCCTGGCCGCCTCGACATGGTGGTCGAGGACCTTGACGACATACGCCTCGGCGGAGACATACTTGGAGACTTCCGGATAGACGACTTCGCCGCGGGCCTTGCCGTCATAGAGGGCTTTCTGCATGACGCCGGAACGGACCGTCGCCATCTGCGGACGGTGCTCCGGGTTGACGATCGTGGCGACGATGTTGCCGCCGAAAGCCGGGCGGATCTGGTACAGCAGGTTGTCATAGTGCTGCTTCGTCTTGACGTCGTCGAAGGAACCGATCTCGAGTTCGGTGCAGTCCGCGGTCAAGCCGCTGGTCAGGGAAGAGGAGACGCGCGGGCCGAGGTCACGGCCGATGACGGTCGCACCCATCAGGCAGATCTGCGGCTTTTCTTCCTTGAAGAGGTTCACGAGGATATCGGTATGCGGGGCGGACGTGTACGGGAAGAGGCCCTCTCCGTCGAAGACGAAGAGTTTGTCGACGCCGTAGGGAAGGATCTGGTCCTCCACCTGGGACTTGATGCCGTAACCGGCGACGACGGCGTGGAGTTCGACGCCCAGCTGGTTCGCCAGCTTGCGGCCCTTGGTCAATAATTCCTGGGAGACTTCGGCAACGGTCGTGCCTTCGATCTCGCAATATACAAATACGTTGTTCATACGCCTAACCGATAATCTTTTCGTCCAACAATTCCTTGATGAGGCCCTCGACATCGGCATCGGCGCCGGTCAGGGTCTTGCTCTCCTTCGCCTGGAAGACGATGTTCTGCACCGTCTTGACCTTGGTCGGGGAACCGGCGAGGCCGCACTGCTGCGGATCACCGTCGACGTCGGCTACGCTCCACTGGTTGAGGGTCAGGTACGGGCGCTCCGCATACAGGTCGGCACGCGGGTCGTCGGCCGGACGCTCCATCGGGCAGGTCGCATATTTGTATTTCATGACGAGTTTCGCGTTCTGCGGGCGGCACGGAGCGGCACTGCCGTTGACCGTGATCAGGACCGGCAGCGGGACCTGGACGGTCTCGGCGCCGCCGTCGATGTGGCGGCGTACGGTAGCGACGCCGTCCTCGATGCCCAGGATGTCCTCGGCATAGGTCACCTGGTTGAGACCCAGCTTCTGGGCCACCTGCGGACCCACCTGCGCGGTATCGCCGTCGATGGCCTGGCGGCCGCCGAGCACGATATCCACGTCGCCGATCTTCTTGATGGCGGTGGCGAGGGCGTAGGATGTCGCGAGGGTGTCCGCGCCGGCGAAGAGGCGGTCGGTCAGCAACCAGCCGGTATCAGCGCCGCGGTAGAGGCTCTGGCGTATGATTTCCCCGGCACGGGGCGGGCCCATGGTCAGCACGCCGACGGTCGAACCGGGATTCTGCTCTTTCAGTCTGAGCGCCTGCTCAAGGGCGTTCAGGTCATCGGGGTTGAAGATGGCCGGGAGCGCGGCACGGTTAACCGTACCTTCGGGCGTCATGGCATCCTTCCCCACGTTCCGGGTGTCCGGCACCTGTTTGGCCAGGACAACAATTTTCAAACTCATATCGTTTGGTTTTAGAATATTACGTCTTTTCCAAAGCGCCGGCCGGATACAAAAAATTTGCAAGCCGGACAACGTATCCAACTTGCAAATTTATAGATTTTTTTCGTAGTATCCAAAATACCGCCTAGTAGCGGTTCAGCGGACGGCCGGAGGTCATCATGTGGACCTTGCGGACGACTTCGTCGATGACGACCTTGTGGGCGTCACGCTCCGCCAGCTGCTCCGCCGTGGGCTCCTTGGCCGTCAGGGCGGCGAAATGGGCGGATGCGGAAGCGAGGACGGTGTCGATCAGGTCGACGATGTCGACCATGTCCTTCTCCACGAAACCGCGGGAGGTGATCGCCGGGGTGCCGATGCGCAGACCGCTGGTCTGGAAGGCGCTGCGGCTGTCGAACGGGACCATGTTCTTGTTGACCGTGATGTCGGCGCGGACCAGTTCCTTCTCGGCGACGCGGCCGGTCAGGTCCGGGAACTTCGTGCGGAGGTCGATCAGCATGAGGTGGTTGTCCGTGCCGCCGGAGATGACCTTGTAGCCGCGGGCGATGAACTCGTCGCACATCGTCTTGGCGTTGGACATCACCTGCTGCTGGTACTGGACGAATTCCGGCTGCATGGCCTCGTAGAAAGCGACGGCCTTCGCGGCGATGACATGCTCGAGCGGACCGCCCTGGATGCCCGGGAAGACGCTGGAATTGAGGATGGCGCTCATCTTCTTGATCTCGCCCTTCGGGGTGGTGAGGCCCCACGGGTTGTCGAAGTC
>CADCRA010000121.1 GCA_902803715.1 uncultured Bacteroidia bacterium | reverse complement strand
TGCAACACGCTCCCAGAACCACTGCACTGACAAAATCGCCCGAAAATGCGAGTGCAACACGCTCCCAGAACCACTGCACTGACAAAAAAGCCACAAATTGCGAGTGCAATTGCTTATGGGGCGGTGCTGATACCTGGAAGGTCCTCTCTCAATAATGTAATAGTATTAGACAGAAAAATTTATTCTCAAGACGACACAATCCTATTCCTAGGGGTAAACTTTTTTCAGGACGATACATTTTGCTTAAGGCATCAAGTACTTACAATCTCTTGCCACGGAAAAACTCCGGTGAGCCTTAAATTGCAGCAGGCATTTTCTGGAATATCTTGACTATGAGCAGTTTAAGAAAAACGACTGAAACCCCTTCGAGGCGACACCGCCCGCGGGAATTAAGGCCAGGGAAGACGCAAGAAGCCCGACTGGGATTAAGGCCAGGAAAGGTGCAAGAAGCCCAGCAGGGATTAAGACCAGGGAAGACGTAAAAAGCCCAGCAGGGATGCAGGGACCCGGCGGGAATACTGAAGATGAAATGGGAGAACTTACTCTTCTACGGCTTCGGCCCGGTCTGCTTCGGCGGTCCGGGCTTTCAGCATCGCCTCATGCTCGCGCTGGGCGCGTTCGACGGAGACGGAGCGCTTGAGGATGAAGCCGGAGCCGAGATACTTCGTACGGACGTCCTCGTCGGCCGCCAGGGACTCCGGCGTGCCGTGCTGGAGGATGGTACCTTCATACAGCAGGTAGGCGCGGTCCGTGATCGCGAGGGTCTCGCCGACATTGTGGTCCGTGATGATGACGCCGATGTTCTTGTACTTGAGCTTGGCGATGATGTACTGGATGTCCTCGACCGCGATCGGGTCGACGCCGGCGAACGGTTCGTCGAGCAGGATGAATTTCGGGTCGATGGCCAGGGCGCGGGCAATCTCGCAGCGGCGGCGCTCACCGCCGGACAACTGGATACCGAGGCTCTTGCGGACCTTGCTGAGATTGAACTCGTCGATGAGGGATTCCAGACGGTCCTTCCGCTCGCTGCGGCTCATATCATGCATCTCCATGACGGACATGATGTTGTCTTCGACGGACATCTTGCGGAAGACGGAGGCCTCCTGGGGCAGGTAGCCGATGCCGAGCTGGGAACGCTGGTACATCGGCAGGCCGGTGATCTCGCGGTCATCGAGGAAGATCCGGCCTTCATTCGGCACGATCTGGCCAGTGATCATGTAGAAGCTGGTCGTCTTGCCGGCTCCGTTCGGGCCGAGGAAGCCGACGATCTCACCTTGTTTCACTTCCATGGACACGCCCTTGACGACGGTCCGGACTCCATATTTCTTGACGAGGTTTTCGCAATGCAGTTTCATCCTGTTCTGATTATCTGTTTATACGTCCAGACCCATGTCGGAGACGAGGTTCTTGACTTCGGGATTGTCTTTCATCAGGGCTTCCGCCTGTTCCTGCGGCGTGTAGACCTTCTTGGCCACCTGTTCGTCCGGCGTCACGAGGATTTCGATCCGGACGGCGGCCGTGCCGAGCAGCCGGCGCATCTTGGTTTCAAATTCGGACAGCAGTTTCTCGCGGATCCATCCCTGCTGGGCATCATTGATGACATAGAAGAACACAACCTTGGTGCCATCTTCTTCGCCCACTTCCACTTTGGCGGCGCCCAGTACGGAGGAGAGACGGGGACGGTCGGAATAGTCCCGGGTCATTTCTTTCCATTTCTCAAGGACGAGGGCGTCGTCGGGCAGGGTGTCGCCTTGCACGGAGGCATCGGGAGTGAAGCGCCCGGCCTCTTCGACCTGCTTGAGCGCATTCAGGGAGAGGGAGCCAGGGACCTTGGCCGAACGGCGGCGGACCGGCGCTTCTTTGACGGGCGCTTCCGCAGCCGGAGCAGCCGGGGCGGCCGGGGCGGCGGCCGGTTTCGCCGGGGCCGTTTCAGCCGGAACAGCAGAAGCGGCGGCGGAAGCCGGGGTTTCTACCGGCTTGACCGGAGCCGCAACCGGGGCAGCTGCGGCAGGTTTGGCCGGGGCGGCAGGAGCGGCGCCGCGGAGGGAGACTTCCCCGCCGCAGAGGAAACTCAGCCG
>CADCRA010000120.1 GCA_902803715.1 uncultured Bacteroidia bacterium | reverse complement strand
CCAGCTCCCTCTGAACTCCCCCAGGGCCGGAAGGCAGCAAGGGTAGGAGGTCGTAGCGGTGCGATGTGCTAAGCTTTCCCTTTTTTCGTTTCAAGATACCATGAAGATTTGCATCGGACTTTCCGGAGGCGTGGACTCCAGCGTCGCGGCCTGGCTGCTCAAGCAGCAGGGCTACGATGTCTTTGCCATGTTCATGCAGAACTGGCACGACGCCGACGCCACCCTGCACGGCGACTGCGAATGGGAAGAAGACCGGTTCGTAGCCGAGATGGTTGCCCGGAAGATCGGAATCCCCTTCTATTTCGTGGACCTCAGCAAGGCCTACCGCCAGCGGGTCGTCGATTACATGTTCGATGAATATGCCAAGGGAAGGACGCCGAACCCGGATGTGCTGTGCAACCGGGAGATCAAGTTCGACGCATTCTGGGAAGCGGCCCGGAAACTGGGGGCGGACATGGTGGCGACCGGCCATTACTGCCGGAAGGAACCGGTTCTGGACGCTGACGGGAAGCCCGTCACGGACGCCGCCGGAGCGCCGCTGTACCGCATCCTGGCGGGGACGGACCCGAACAAGGACCAGAGTTACTTCCTCTGCCAGCTGAGCCAGGAACAGCTTTCCAAAGCCCTCTTCCCGATCGGCGACCTCCTCAAACCGGAAGTCCGGCGCATCGCGCACGAAGCCGATCTCCCGTCCGCGGACAAGAAAGATTCCCAGGGTATCTGCTTCGTCGGAAAAGTGGACCTGCCGACCTTCCTGCAGCAGAAACTGACCTCCCGGGAAGGTGACGTCATCGAAGTCTATGACGCTTACTACCGGGACAATGCACAATACCGCTTCCTCCATGACACGCTGTCGTCCCTGACGGCGGACGGATCGGAAGCCCGGATGATCACGGAGTACATTTCCGAAGACAAGGGATCCGGCCAGGGCCGGCCGAACGTCTACGACCCGGCCCGGCTGGCCGCGCTTCCGGATGCGGACTGGCTGCGGCTGAGCCAGCCGGTCCCTTACGACCTCACCTTCGAGACCGAGACCTACCGCAGCGGCAAACACCATGTCAAGAAGACCCGGTACAAGGAGAATCCCTACGGAAAGATCATCGGCCGTCATGAAGGCGCCCAGTTCTATACGATCGGGCAGCGCAAAGGCCTCAACATCGGCGGCCATCAGGATTCGCTCTTTGTCATTGCGACCGACGTGGAGGCCAACCGGATCTACGTCGGCGAGGGACACCGGCACAAAGGCCTGTCCCGCAATTGCCTGCGCGTCGCTCCGGAAGAGTTGCACTGGATCCGTCCGGACCGGGCCATGCAGCCCGGGGAGATCCGCCGCTACCGGGTCCGCATCCGCTACCGCCAGCCGCTGCAGGATGCGACGCTCGTCATGCGGGACAACGGTCTGTTCATCCTTTTCGACGCCCCGCAGCGGGGCATTACCGCCGGGCAGTTCGCCGTCTGGTACGACGGCGACGAGATGCTGGGCAGCGGAGTCATTTAACTACCAGATATGTACGACTTTGACAAAACCGTAGACCGTCGGGGAACGGGCGCGGTGAAATACGAGGCCCTGCCGGCCCTGTTCGGCCGGGCAGACCTGCTGCCGCTATGGGTGGCGGACATGGATTTCGAAACGCCGGACTTCATCGTGGAAGCGATGAGACGGAGACTGGACCATCCCGTATTCGGCTATACGGTCATGCCGGAGACCTGGTACGGAGCCGTCACCGGCTGGCTGCGCGACCGTCACGGCTGGGAAGTCCGCAAGGAATGGCTTTCCTATATCCCGGGCATCGTCAAAGGTATCGGCATGGTCATCAACGCCTTCCTGGCACCGGATGAAAAGGTCGTCATCCAGCCGCCGGTCTACCATCCGTTCCGGCTCGTGCCGCAGCACAACGGCCGGGAGGTCGTCTATAATCCGCTCCGGCCCACGGAGGGCGGCTATGAAATGGATTTCGACAACCTGGAGCAGGTCCTGCAGGATCCGAAATGCAAACTCCTGATCCTGTCCAATCCCCACAATCCCGCCGGCATCGTCTGGCCGCGGGAGACGCTGGTCCGGCTGGCAGAGATCTGCCACGCCCATGGCGTCCTGGTCATCTCGGACGAGATCCACTGCGACATGGCCCTGTTCGGCCACAAGCATGTCCCCTTCGCCTGCGTCAGCGACAAGGCGGCCGCCATCAGCATCACGTTCGGGGCGCCGTCGAAGACGTTCAACATCGCCGGCATCGTCAGTTCCTATGCCGTCGTGCCTGATCCGGACCTGCGGAAACGGTTCTACGGCTGGGTGGAAGCCAATGAGTTCGGGGCGCCGGACATCTTCGCCCCGATTGCTACGGTCGCGGCTTTCACGCAGGGAGAGCCGTGGCGGGAAGAGATGGTCCGGTACCTGGAAGGGAATGTGCTGTTCGTCGAGGATTACCTGGCCAAGTATATACCGGCGATCCGGCCGATGCGTCCCCAGGCCTCTTTCCTGGTCTGGCTAGACTGTACCGGCCTGGGCCTGGACCATGACGCCCTGGTCAGCCTGTTCGTCGACAAGGCCGGCCTGGCCCTCAACGACGGGGACATGTTCGGTGCACCCGGCTGGATGCGACTGAACATCGGCACCCCGCGGGCCGTCTTGCAGGAAGCCCTGGAACGTCTCCGGGCCGCAATCTAGATACTGTCGAAAATAAAGGGAAGGACGTCGTCGACCCGGTCGAATTTCCAGATCGCGCCGCCGCCCGTCATGATGACGGCCATCGGACGCTTTCCGATCTTCTGGTACTCAGCCATGACCTGGCGGCAGGCGCCGCACGGCGTGGCCGGGCTGTCACAAATGCCGAAATCCGGACCGCCCACGATGGCAATCGCCACCATGGGGATGCCGGGATACTGCGCGCCGGCGGCGAACATGGCCGTACGCTCCGCACAGAGTCCGGACGGCGACGCGGCATTTTCCTGGTTCGATCCCGTGACAATGGCGCCGTTTTCCATCAGAACGGCAGCGCCGACATTGAAATGCGAATAGGGTGCATAGGAAGTGCGCTGTGCCCGGAAGGCCGCTTCGACCAGGTTCCGGTCCTGCGGATCCATCTCATCCAAGGATGCGTATTCCGTATAATGGATTTCCAGTTTCCGATCCTTCATGGTTATTCCTCATTATGTGGTTGCAGATACTTCGCTGCAGCCACTGCACAATTGATGCCATCCAGCGCGGATGAAACGATGCCTCCGGCATAGCCGGCACCTTCGCCGGCCGGGAAGAGACCCTGTGCGCCGGGGCACTGCCAGGTCTCCGGATCACGGACGATCCGGATCGGAGAAGAGGTCCTGGATTCGACGCCCAGCAGGAGGGCATCGTTGGTATAGTACCCCCGCATGCCGTGCATGTTGACGGCCGGGAAGGCTTCCTGGAGCCGCTCGGCGACATGGGCGGGCAACAGTTCATGGAGCGGTGCGGAGACGACGCCCGGATGGTAGGAAGTCTCCGGCAGGTCCTCGGACAGTTCGCCTTCGCAGAAATCGACCATCCGCTGCGCCGGAGCCTTCAGCAGATTGTCGCCCTCGGCTGCCTTGGAGACGGCATAGTCGTACATCTTCCGTTCGACGTCCCGCTGGAAATCCAGCAGGGAAAACGCGCCGGCGGCCTTGTACTGCTCGGGCTCGTCACCGGGTTCGATGGAGACCACGACGCCGGAATTGGCCCACTTGGAATTGCGGGAGGAGTTCGACATGCCGTTGAGCACGACGGTCTTTTCTTCCGTGGAGGAAGGGACCAGGATGCCGCCCGGGCACATGCAGAAGGAGAAGACGCCCCGTTCCACCGGTTCACCGTCCGGACCGGGCGCGACGACCTGCTCGACGAAGTTGTATTCGGCGGCAGGCATGCCGGGCTCCCACTGGCCGCGGTAGCGGATGCGGTTGATCAGCGCCTGCGGATGCTCGACGCGGACGCCCATCGCAAAGCCCTTGGCTTCCAGGTCCAGTCCCTTGTCCCGGATCATTTCATAGATGTCGCGGGCGGAATGACCGGTCGCCAGGATCACGGCGGAGGCCTTGTAGGTCACCTTCTTGGGTTTCGCTCCATTGGAATCGACGGCCTTGACGCTGAACTGGCCGGTCGTCTTGAGTTTGGTGATATCTTCGACGCGGGAGTTGAAATGGTACTCGCCGCCGTGGGATTCAATGCATTTCCGGATGTTTTCGACGACCTTCGGCAGCTTGTCCGTCCCGATGTGCGGATGCGCGTCAATCAGGATGGAGCGGTCGGCGCCGAATTCCACGAACTGGTACAGGACCTCGCGGATGTCGCCCCGCTTGGAGGAGCGGGTGAAGAGCTTGCCGTCCGAGAAGGTGCCGGCACCGCCTTCCCCGTAGCAGTAATTGGAGTCGGGATTGACGACGCCCGTCCGGGAGAGCCGGGCCATGTCCGTCTTGCGGGCATGGACATCCTTGCCCCGTTCCAGCACGACCGGACGCAGGCCGAGCATCAGGAGTTTCAGCGCGGCGAACATGCCGGCGGGACCGGCGCCGACCACGATGACGGGCTCAGCTCCGGAGACATCCTGGTAGGGATCCAGGGTATATTCCTTGTACTCGAAGTTCTTGTACGCTTCGATGCGGTAGACCATCTTCACATCCCCGCGCGCATCGACGGAACGGTGGACGATCCGGCAGACCGCATCGGCTCCGGCCATGGTCGGCTGGTAGGATTTGGAGGGGTCGATGACATTGATGACGGCGTTGCGGCGCAGGCGCAGTTCTTCGGCTGCCTTGCGGCGGATGTCGTCCAGGCGCGGCTCGCAGCCCATCGGACAGGTGATATCAAAGGTTCTCATACTAAAAATCTGACATGCGGGAAACCGGGGCGACATCCAGCGGGGTGCGCTCTCCGGCGAGGTAATGGAAATAGCCGGCGATGGCGATCATCGCGGCGTTGTCGGTCGTAAACTTGAATTCGGGCAGGTAGGTATTCCAGCGGCGGCGCCGGCCTTCGTCTTCGATCCGGGCGCGGAGGCCGCTGTTGGCGGAAACGCCGCCGCCGATGGTGATCTCGCGGATACCGGTCTGCTTGGCGGCCTTGATGAGTTTGTCCATCAGGATGTCGATCAGGGTCTTCTGGAAGGAGGCGCAGATGTCTTCCTTGTTCTTTTCCATGAAGTCCGGATCCTTCGCCATCTCGTCCCGGACAAAGTACAGGAGCGAGGTTTTCACACCGCTGAAACTGTAGTCCAGCCCCGGGATATGGGGCTTGGCGAAATGGAAACGCTCCGGATCGCCCAGTTTGGCGAGCCGGTCGATGACCGGGCCGCCGGGATAGCCCAGGCCCATCATCTTGGAGCATTTGTCGAAGGCCTCCCCGACGGCGTCGTCGATGGTCTGGCCGAGGATCTCGAACTGAAGCGGGCTGTCGACCCGGACGATCTGGGAATTGCCGCCGGAAACCAGCAGGCAGAGGTACGGGAAGGCAGGCTGCCGGTTCTCGGCGCCTTCCTGCTTGATGAAATTGGCGAGGATATGGCCCTGCAGATGGTTGACCATGATGATCGGTTTGTCCAGCGCGACGCCGAGCGCCTTGGCGAAGGACGTGCCGACCAGCAGGGATCCCAGCAGGCCGGGACCGCGGGTGAAAGCGATCGCCGTCAGATCTCCCGGAGCGACGCCGGCCTTGGTGAGAGCCTGGCTGACAACAGGTACAATGTTCGCTTCATGGGCACGGGAAGCCAGTTCGGGCACGACGCCCCCGAAGTCCTTGTGCACCTGCTGGCTCGCGATCACGTTCGACAGCAGAAAACCGTCGCGGATGACGGCAGCCGAGGTGTCATCGCATGAAGATTCGATTCCGAGAATGATATCTGCCATAAATAAGAGCTATTAGGGCTGCAAAGATAGCAAAAATATCTGCGTTAGCGCACGCGGAACCGCAATTTATTCTTAATTTTGTAGGTTCCAATGAAACGCTTTCTAAAGATATCTACCCTGGTTGTCGGCATCCTCGTGTTGCTGCTGCTGTCCGTGCTCCTCGTCCTGCAGTCGCCGAAGGCGCAGACGATGGCCGTCCAGAAAGTGCTCGGCATGCTCGGAGACAAGATTCAGGGAGATATCACGGTCGGGAAAGTCCATGTACGGCCCTTCGACGCCGTCGTCCTGAAGGACGTCGCCATCGTCGACCGGGCTCCCTACACCGATCCGGACGACCCGGCTTTCCAGCCGCTGGACACCTTCGCCCGCGCCCATTACATCACGGTACGCCTGCGTCCCGCCACCCTGCTCCGCAGCGGTGTCATCGACCTGTCCGAAGTCTATGTCGAAGACGGCTATTTCGTCATGACCACGGAACCCGGACACATGAGCAACATCAAACGCATCTTCTCCTCTTCCGGCCAGCCGAAAGCGGAGAAGGAGCCGGACGACAAGGAAATCCTCCGCGCCGCCCGTGTGGAGATTGACGGCTTCCGTTTCCGCCTGCGCAACTACACCGACACCTCGCGGGTGCCGGCGGACGCCATCAACTGGGCGGACCTGGATGTCAGCGACATCCGGCTCAAGGGCCGCAAACTGAAGATGCACGGGAAGGTCGTCGAAGGCATCGCCGACAAACTGTCCTTCC
Source organism: uncultured Bacteroidia bacterium (assembly GCA_902803715.1). Taxonomy (GTDB): domain Bacteria; phylum Bacteroidota; class Bacteroidia; order Bacteroidales; family UBA932; genus Cryptobacteroides. Next base: position 10,615 of record CADCRA010000120.1, on the reverse strand, counting down.
GGGAGAAGAGCGGGCTGGATATCCGGAACATGAGCGGCGAAGTCCGCGTCGGGGACGGCCAGACCCACATCGGCGGCCTCCGCATCCAGGATGCCTATAGCAACCTGCAATTCGATGAATTCAACATGACCTACGCCGGCATGGAATCCTTCAGCCACTTCGTCGACGAGGTCCGCCTCGACGCCGGCATCCGCGAAAGCCGGCTGGACCTGCGGACGATCCGCTATTTCGCCCCGACCCTGAAGGACATGTCCCTGATCGCCGACCTGAACGCCAAGGTGGAAGGCCCCGTGCGGGACCTGCGTTTCCGCAACTTCCGGTTCAGGACCATCGACAGCGGACTGGCCGCGCAGGTCAACGGAACGCTGCGCGGACTTCCGGACGCGCAGAACATGCAGTTGGATTTCCAGTTGAAAGACATGAACTTCACCCTCCCCGAACTGGAGCGGTTCATCCGGGGCTGGGCCCCGTCCACCCACATCGGCCTGGACCGGTTCGCCAAGGGAGAGCGTTTCACCTTCAACGGCACGGCCTCCGGTCCCATCAACAAACTGGACGTCCAGGGAGATTTCACCTCCGGAGCCGGATCGTTCAGCACTTCCCTCAACCTGCATGACATCCTGAATGCATCCCGTCCCATCCGGATCGGCGGCGGCCTCCGTACCCGGTCCCTGGACCTCGGGCGGATCGCAGGCATCGAAGCCCTCGGTCCCGTGGACCTGCACACATCGGTCCAGGCAACCCTGGCCAGCAACGGCCCGTCCGTCCGGATCGATTCGCTGATCATCGACCGGCTCAGCGCCCTGGGATATGACTATACCGGGCTGGCCGCCGTCGGTTCCTACACGGGCGACGCCTTCGACGGCAGGATCATCTGCAACGACCCGAACCTGAATTTCATCTTCCAGGGCATCTTCACCCTTTCCCCGAAGACCCGGAACGCCGTATACCAGTTCTACGCCAATCTGGGGTACGCGGACCTGAACGCCCTGAACATCGACAAGCGCGGAACCTCCCAGATGAGCCTGCGGACCACCGCCAATTTCAACCGTGTCGACGGCGGGGACATGATCGGGACGATCGACATCTACGACGTCGAACTGACCGACGCCTACGGTTTCCATGACGTCGGCGACATTTCCATCACCTCCCATATCAACGACGATGTCAACCGCATCCGGCTCCAGTCGGATTTCGCGGAAGGCACATACGTCGGCAGCCGGTTCATCACGGATTTCGTCAAGGACCTCCAGGATCTGTCCCGCAAGGAACTTCCTTCCCTGCTCGGCCCTCCGGAGAAAGAATGGGCCGGACAGTCGTATGACCTGCATTTCCAGACACACGACACGCGGGACATCCTCTCGTTCATCAAACCGGGCATCTATCTGGCGGACAGCACCGACCTGCGCCTGTCCATCTCCCCGGAGGGCCTGATCGACGGCGACATCCAGTCCCGCCGCATCGCCTTGAAGGACAAATACCTCAAAGGCGTCGAACTGCAGCTGGACAATGCGGACGGGGCCCTGAACGCCGTCCTCACGGGCGACGAACTGAACGTCTCCCCCATCCTGACCCGGGGCAACCGCCTGGTCCTGATGGCGGATGACGACGAGATCGGTATCGGTTTCAGCTACGATAACGAGACGGTGACGACCAACAAGGGCGAGATCTATGCCTCCGCCCTGCTGGACCGCTCCGAAAAGGATTCCCTGCTGATGATCTCCGAAATCCTCCCGTCCAGCCTGTATCTCAACGGGGAGGCCTGGTCAATCCGGCGGACGTCCATCGACATCCTCGGCCCGGGCATCGAAGTGGCCGGCCTGGTCGCCGAGAACGGCCCCCAGAGTATCCGGATGGAAGGTGGCTGGTCGCCGACGGTTCCGGATTCCCTGCATATTGCGATGACGGATCTGGATCTCCGCCCGTTTGCCGCCCTGCTGGGCCAGGGCATCGCACTGGAAGGAAAGGCGACCGGTACGGGCCTGCTCATTTCGCCGGTCGGCGACAAGATCGACCTGTCGCTCGACATGGCCGTCAATGACCTGGTCTTCGCCGACGAACCGCTCGGCAGATTCCGGATCCAGGGCGGCTGGGACGACGGCAGGGACGGATTCCACGCCCGGGTGCGCAACGACAACAACGGTACGGCCAACCTGGACCTGGATGCCTTCTACTCCCTGAAGGAAAAGACGGCGGACGGACGCCTGCAGCTGGACAAACTCGACCTGGGACTGGCCGCGCCGTTCCTGACCTCCGTTTTCAGCGACATGGACGGTTACCTCTCCGGCGGCGTGGATTTCTCCGGTCCGGTCTCCGGTCTTGCGCTGGAAAGCGATGATCTCCGCCTGGAAGAGGCCATGATGCGGGTCGCCTACACCGACGTCCCCTACATCGCCGACGGACCGGTCCGGCTGTCTTCCCGCGGCCTGGAATTCCAGAACGTCCGCCTGCGCGACCGGTACAACGCCGAAGGCAGGCTGAATGGCCGGATCGGCTGGCAGCAGTTCCAGGACATGAACCTCGACCTGGACATCGACATGACCGCCATGGAGGCCCTCGACCTGTCCGAGAAAGAAAACGAGACGTTCTACGGCCATATCTTCGCGACCGGCCACGTCGACATCGCCGGCCCGCTGGACGCCCTGCTGCTCGAAGTGGACGCCGAAACGGCCAAGGAAGGCAGTTTCCACATCCCGCTGGGCGGCGCCGGATCCGCCGGTACTTCGGACCTGCTGGTCTTCAAGGAACCGGACCGGAACCTGTACATCGACCCGTATGACCTGCTGATGAACACCCTGGTCGAAAAGGAGAAGAAACACAGCGATTTCGCCATCAAGCTCCATGTCCGGCCCAATGCCTCGGTCCAGGCCCTGCTGGAGATCGACAAGGAAGCCGGCAACGTCCTTTCCGGCCACGGCCACGGCCAGATCGACGTCGAAGTCCGGCCGAGCACGTCCCTGTTCAGCATCAACGGCAACTATACCCTGACGGACGGACTCTTCCATTTCTCCGCCCTCAACGTGGCCCGGCGCGACTTCACGATCCAGGACGGCAGTTCCATCCGCTTCAACGGCGACATCATGGAAAGCGATCTGGACATCGACGCCCTCTACAAGACGAAGGCTTCGATCGGAACCCTCATCGCGGACACGACGTCCGTGGCCAACCGCCGCACGGTCGAATGCGGCATCCATGTCACGGAGAAGCTCCGCAACCCGCGCGTAGCCTTCAGCATCAATGTCCCGGACCTCGATCCGACCACGCAGGGCCGGGTCGAAAACGCCCTCAACTCCGAGGACAAGGTCCAGAAACAGTTCCTGTCCCTGCTGATATCCGGCGGTTTCCTGCCGGATGAGCCGTCCGGCATCGTCAACAACGCGACCATGCTCAACAGCACCGTGACCGAAATCATGGCCAGCCAGCTGTCCAACATCCTGCAGAAACTGGACATCCCGATCGACCTGGGACTGGATTACCAGCAGAACGCCAGCGGCAACGACGTGTTCGACGTCGCCGTGTCCACGGAACTGTTCAACAACCGGGTCATCGTCAACGGCGCCATCGGCAACCGCCAGTACACGACCTCTTCCGGCCAGGAAGTCGTCGGAGACCTGGATATCGAAATCAAACTGGACCGCACGGGCGCCTTCCGCCTGAACCTGTTCTCTCACTCCGCGGACCAGTATACCAATTACTTGGACAACCTGCAGCGCAACGGTGTCGGCCTGACATACCAGAAGGAATACGATTCGTTCCGCCGTTTCCTGCGCGAACTGTTCTCCAGCAAGAAAAAGCGCCGGGAAATGCAGGAAGAACAGACCGGACAGACAGGCCGGAAACGGATCCGGATCGAGGCGGATGCCGCCCCGGCCGATACCACCTCCGTCCCGGATCCGGTTCCGGGACCCATCCCGACGGAAAACGAATAGACCATGAGCTACGGAAAACTCTATCTCATACCGACCCCGCTGGGCGAATACGACCCGGCCGAAGTCCTGCCCGCCCCCGTACTGGAGCGGATCGCATCGCTCCGCACCTATGTCGTGGAGGAGACGCGCACGGCGCGCCGTTTCCTGTCCGCCGCCGGCTGGCGGGGCCATGTCGGAGAACTTACCTTCCGGGAACTGAATGAACATACCGATCCGGCCGCCATCGAAGACTTCCTGTCCCTGTTCGCGGACGGGACCGACGTCGGACTGCTCTCCGAAGCCGGCCTGCCGGCCGTCGCCGATCCCGGCGCCCTGCTGGTCGCCCTCTGCCACCGCCATGACATCGAAGTTGTCCCCTTCACCGGCCCGTCGTCGCTGATGCTGGCCCTGATGGGCTCCGGCATGAACGGCCAGCGTTTCGCCTTCTGCGGCTACATCCCCGTCAAACCGGAGGAACGCCGCAAAGCCCTCAAGGCGCTTGAGAAGCGCTCCGCCGCCGAACGGGAGACCCAGATCCTGATCGAGACGCCGTACCGCAACGACGCCCTCCTGGCGGACATCCTCACGGTCTGCGCCGACCGGACGCAGGTCTGCATCGCCGCCGACCTGACCCTGCCCGACGCCTTCATCCGCACCCGGACCGTCGCCGCATGGAAGAAACAGAAACCCCTTATCGGAAAACGTCCCTGCGTTTTCCTGATCCTCGCCCAAGCATGAAAATCGCCTTCCTGACCCTGGGCTGCAAGCTCAACTACGCAGAAACCTCCACCTATGAACGCGGGTTCAAGGCGGCCGGACTCGAGGTGATTCCGTGGAACCGCTCCGACGCCGACGTCTATCTCGTCAACACCTGCAGCGTGACCCATACCTCCGACGGAAAATGCCGGAACATCATCCGCAAATGCCACCGGACCTCCCCCGGTGCCGCCATCGTCGTCACCGGCTGCTACGCCGAGTTGAAACGGGACGAAGTCGCCGCCCTGGACGGCGTCCGCCTCGTCTTCGGCGCCAAGGAGAAATCCCGGGTCGTACCGGACACCCTGGCCCTGCTCGGCGGCGCGGAAGTGACCACCGACCAGTCCTACAAGGAGCGCAGCATGGCCCAGGAATACAAGGACATCTCCGGCGCGACCATGCCGGCATACTCGACCGGGGAACGAACCCGTTCTTTCCTCAAGGTCCAGGACGGCTGCAACAATTTCTGTGCATACTGCACCGTTCCCTATGCCCGGGGTGAGAGCCGCAACATCCCGGTCTGCCAACTGGTCCGTCAGGCGGAACAGATCGCGGCCGCCGGCGTGCGGGAAATCGTGCTGACCGGCGTCAACACCGGCGATTTCGGGCGGACGACCGGCGAATCCTTCCTCGACCTGCTCAAGGCCCTTGACGCCGTCGAGGGCATCGACCGCTACCGGATTTCTTCCATCGAGCCGAATCTCATCACGGAAGAAATCGTCGACTGGATCGCCTCCGGCACGAAGTTCCTGCCCCATTTCCACATCCCGCTCCAGGTCGGCAACGATGTCCTCCTGCAGAAAGTCGGGCGGAAATACGATACCGCCCTGTTCGCATCCCGGATCGACTACATCCGGTCGAAAATGGAAGCACCGGGCCGGCCGAAAGTGTTTTTCGGCATCGACGTGATCGTCGGACTCCCGGGCGAGACAGAGGACATGTTCATGGATACCTACCGGTTCCTGGAGCAGCGCATCCGCCCGGCCTTCATCCATATCTTCCCGTATTCGAAGCGTCCCGGGACCCGGGCCGCCACCATGCCCGACCAGGTGCCCGAAGCCGTCAAGAACGACCGCGTCGCCCGCCTGGAAGCGTTGTGCGACCGGTTGCATGCCGCGTTCGTCGCCGAAAACAAGGGCCTGCCGGAACGGGTGTTGTGGGAGTCCTCGGAGAAAGACGGCATGATGGCCGGCTACACAGGCAACTATATCCGCATCAGCCGGCCGTTCGACCCGGCGCGGATCAACACCTTGGAAGACATCGTCATCGGATGAATACGAAACTGACATTTCTCGGAACGGGGACATCCCAGGGGATCCCGATCATCGGCTGCACCTGCGAGCGGTGCCGCAGCACCGATCCCCGGGACAAACGGCTGCGCGCCTCGGTCTATGTGGAATACGGCGGCCTGAAGATCCTCATCGACGCCGGACCGGATTTCCGCTGCCAGATGCTCCGGGCCGGGCTCAGCCACCTGGACGCCATCCTGCTGACCCACAACCACAAAGACCATACGGGCGGACTGGACGACGTGCGCTCGCTCAATTACATCGACCGCCGCTGCGTGGAAATCTACTGCGAACGGAAAGTGCTCGATACCCTCCGCCGCGAATACGGCTACGCGTTTGCCGAAGAGAAATACCCCGGAGCGCCGGAATGGCATGTCCATCTGATTGACCAGCAGCCGTTCGTCATCTATCCCGAACGGGAGCCCCGGGAACTGGTCTGGGTCCATGACACCGGCTACCGCTACCGCCTTCCGGACGGCAGCCTGACCCTTACCGGCGAAATCCTGGACGAAGCCGAACGGGTCGAAGATCCACTGGCGACCGGTAGGGAAAAGGGATTGCGGGGAGACGGGATCGAAATCATCCCGATCCGCGGCTGGCACGACACGATGCCGGTGCTCGGCTACCGGTTCGGCAAGATCGCCTATATCACGGACATGAGCCGGCTTCCGGAATCGGAACTGGCCAAGTTGCAGGGGCTGGAGCACGTCACGCTCAATACGGTCGGCTACAAGCCGCACCACTCGCATTTCTCCCTGGACGAGGCCTTGGAACTGGCGGACCGGATCGGTGCAAAGCACACCTGGCTCACCCACCTCAGCCACACGTTCCCGGTCCATGAAGTCTTCTGCCGGGACCTTCGGGAACTGTGTGCGGTGCGGGGCATCCGCTCCGATGTGCAGCCCGCCTACGACGGCCTGTGCATCAGCGCCGTTTCTTGAGACGGTCGATGGCGTGCTCGAGGGTCTCGTCGGGCTCGATGATGTTGTAATCCTTCCAGAAATCCGGATCCAGGAACTCCTTGGCCTTGTCGTTGAGGATATCGCTCGTACGGAACATCTCCGCACGCGGAATCTGCACGGCCGGCTGGCGGAGATTCGTGACGACCAGTTCGTTGACCGCCGTATAACTGGTGGCGATCAGGCGTTTCTTCCAGTCGCAGTTGAAACGCATCGTCGACCGGAAGTATTCCAGCCGGCTCCGGCCGTCCTGCATCCGGTAGGTCACCACTATGGAAAGTTCCTTCGGGGTGAAACGGAGGGCCAGTGGCTTGCGCACCAGCATCATGCGGGCTGCCTTGAACGAGTCGGTCATGTCGAGGGACAGTTCCATGCGCGTAAAGGTCAGCGTCTCCCGGTCGATGTACAGGTCGCCTTCATAAAGGGCATAGTCCGTGATGGTCCCGGGACGGATGTGGATGACGAACTGTGGCCGGCTGTCGATATAGACCGGATTGCCCATCGAAAATTCATACAACTTCAGTTCTTCCGGGGCCAGCAGGGGTTCGGGGTTCTTGACCAGGTCGTGGGTCACCGCCTGGGTCGGACCGCCCATCACCTTGATGCTCAAGGTGTCGCTGCGGCGCTGGCTCAGCAGGACCCGGCTTTTTTCCAGGGCGGCGCGGTCGGCGCTGACATGCCGGTCATAGCCGGTCTTGTAAATGCGTGCGACCGCCTCGGAAATATAAGTAAAGCGCTGTTTCTTGCGGATGGTTTCCCGGTAGAAGCACTCGAGCAGTTCCGGTTCCGCGGCGTAATTGTCCGCGATGCGGGAGACGGCGGCGTTGACGATTTCCCGCGGGTCGCCGTCAATGACCATGGCCTCGTCCAGCATGAAGGCTTCCGGGACCAGGTAGACTTTCATGATGCCGTTGCCGACAGACTGACGCAGGGTCTTGTAGCCCAGATAGGAGAAGACCACTTCCTTGAGCGGAGCGTCGGACTTGATCGTGAAGGCGCCGTCGGCATTGGTGACCGTCGCATAGTGGCGTTCCGGGACGGAGACATGCACGGATTCGATAGGACGGCCGGTCCGGAGATCCGTAACGGTCCCCCGGGCGGAATAGACCAGCCGCAGCGAGTCTGTCTGTGCGGACAGCGCGAGCGCGGCAAACAAGGACAGGACAAGGAGCAAAATCTTTTTCATGGGAAGACGCGTTTCTGTCCAAAGTTAATACGTATTTGCGGGAAAAACAAGACTTTGTCAATCCTCCGGCGGCGGGACGAGCCCCTCGTCGACCATCTGGCGCAAGATTTCCGCCCAATCGGCAGGAAGTCCTTCCGGGAGATCGGACCAGGCTCGGATATCCGCCAGGGAATAGGAACCGTTCCGTGCCCCGATCCACTTCCGGAGGCGGGCCCGGAGTGCGTTCTTCTCCGCCGAGCGGGCCCGGCAGAGGTCGCAGCGGCCGCAGTCAACCGACTCCGTCTGGCCGAAATACGCCAGCAGGTACCGGGAGCGGCAGCGGTCGGTCTCGGCGACGTAGTCCAGCATGGCCTGCGCACGGGCATGGGCGGCATCCTTCAGCATCTGGTACCGCTTGGGCGACAGGGCGACGTTGCCGGGCTCGAGGCGCTCGTGGTGCAGGAACAGGACATCGGAGCGGTCCTGCGGGATATAGCCGATCAGGTGTTCCAGGGACAGTTTGTACAGAAGCTGGCGCAGCAGGGGCACGGAGACGCCCAGGGAGCCGGCGAACCATTCCTCGTCGATCCGTACCGGATGGGAGAAGATGCCTTCGCACCGGCGCATCAGCAGTTCGAGCAGGCGCTCCAGCCGCTCGTCCGGCAGCCGGACGGAGTAGAGTTCATCCCGGCTGGCCCGGATCATGACCCGGGTCGGGATCTCGATGTCTTCCGAGCAGGTCCAATGGTCCTCCCGCTCCAGGTAACGGAGGGCATAATGGACTTCGTTGCGCTGCAGGCGGAAATGCTTGCAGAACTCCTCCAGGTTGAATTTCAGCTGCCGGCCCTTCCCCGCCCCGTACGGGATGCCGAAAAAGGCATGGACTTTCTGGTAGATGTCCTCGACATATTCCAGCGACGGGAAAGAGATCCGCTCGATCTGGCGGATCCGGCTGACGTCCGAGCCGTTCCAGAGCTGGACGGCATAGGAGGACTGTCCGTCGCGGCCGGCACGTCCCGCTTCCTGGAAATAGGCTTCCGGCGCGTCCGGCAGGTCCAGGTGCACGACGAAACGGACGTCCGGCTTGTCGATGCCCATGCCGAAGGCGTTCGTGCAGACCATGACCCGGACTTCCCCGCGCTTCCAGGCCTCCTGACGGGCCGCCCGGTCGGCATGGCCCAGTCCGGCATGATAGAAAGAAGCGGAGATGCCGTCGGCGGCCAGGAACGCGGCCACCTCCTCGGTCTTCCGGCGGTTACGGACATAGACGATGCCCGAGCCCGGCACCCCGCGGCAGATGTCCAGCAACTGGCCGGTCTTGTCCTCGGCCCGGCGGACGATGTAACTGATGTTCGGCCGTTCGAAACCGCTCTTGAGCAGCAGCTTTTCGCGGAAAGCAAGGCGTTCCATGATATCCTCGGCCACCTGCGGCGTCGCCGTGGCCGTCAAGGCGATGACCGGCGCGTCAACCTGGGTGCGCAGACGGCCGATCTGCAGGTAATCCGGCCGGAAATCATAGCCCCACTGGGAGATGCAGTGGGCCTCGTCGATGACCAGATAGTTGATGTCCATGACCGGGAGGTAAGACTGGAACAGGGCGGTCCCGAGCCGTTCCGGGGAGACGTAGAGGAACTTGCAGTCGCCGTAGGCGGCATTGTTCAGGGCCAGGTCGACCTCATGGCGGGTCATGCCGGCATGGACGGCGATCGCCTTGATGCCGCGGTCGCACAGGTTCTGGACCTGGTCCTTCATCAGGGCGATGAGCGGAGTCACGACCACCGCCATTCCGTCCCGCATCAGGACCGGAACCTGGAAACAGACGGACTTGCCGCCGCCGGTCGGAAGAATGGCCAGAACGTCGCGCCCGTCCAGGGCGGAACGGATGATTTCTTCCTGCATCGGTCTGAAACGTTCAAACCCCCAAAATTCCTTCAAAACTTCGACCGGCGTCATCTTTTCTGTATCCTAAAACATTTTAAACCTGACAGTTAGCAAGCAAATGGCAAAAATTTTGCAGCGTATATGCAAAGGTAATGAATTTAATTGTGTAAATTTGCGAATTCAGAGAAAGCAATATCAACTTTTTAAAAAACACATAACATTATGCCGAAATTCGATTTGAGCAAGTACGGGATCAAAGGTGTGAAGGAAGTCCTTTACAATCCGTCCTACGAAGTCCTCTACAACGAGGAAACCAAACCCGGTCTGGAAGGCTTTGACAAAGGCCAGGTCACGGAACTGGGTGCCATCAATGTCATGACGGGTGTTTACACCGGCCGTTCCCCGAAAGACAAGTACATCGTTTACGACAAGACCACCAAGGAAGGTGCTCCGGGTGAGATCTGGTGGGATACCGAAGGTTATCACAATGACAACCACAAGATGAGCGAAAAGACCTGGAAGGTCGTCAAGAAACTCGCCCAGAAGCAGCTCAGCGGCAAGCGCCTCTTCGTTGTCGACGGTTTCTGCGGCACCCACGCCGACACCCGCATGAAGGTCCGCTTCATCATGGAAGTCGCATGGCAGGCCCACTTCGTG
>CADCRA010000119.1 GCA_902803715.1 uncultured Bacteroidia bacterium | reverse complement strand
GTGCCCGAGGTGGGAATCGAACCCACACGTCTTTAAAGGACACAGGATTTTGAGTCCAGCGCGTCTACCATTCCGCCACTCGGGCAATCGATCGGAATCGGATTGCAAAGGTAAGGGAATTCGCCCAATTATCAAATTTTTTCTGCTATCTTTACAAACGGATCCATACGAACTGAAAACACACTACTGACCGTGAATAAGATGATGTTGATGGCGACATCGGCACTGCTTTCGGCGGGCCTTCTGACGGCTTGCCGGGGCCGGGTCGCATATACGGGACCGGAAGACTATCCGGTGCGGAAAGGCTCGCTGAGCGAAATGGACTACACGCCGCGGAGCACGGAATTCCATCTGTGGAGTCCGGCCGCCGAAGAAGTCCAGGTGCAACTCTATGAAACCGGCGCAGGCGGCGACGCCTTTGAAACCCACACGATGGCGCCGGGCCGGGACGGGACGTGGCATGTCCGCGTCAAGGGCGACCTGCAAGGGAAATACTATACTTTCAACGTGAAAGAGGACGGCTCCTGGCTGGGAGAGACCCCGGGTATCTTCGCCAAGGCGGTGGGCATCGGCGGGCAGCGCGGCGCCATCCTCGACCTCTCCGGCACGGATCCTGACGGCTGGGCGCTGGACCGGAAGCCGGAACTGGGCGGACCGGAGGAAATCATCGTCTATGAGATGCACCACCGGGACTTCTCCATCCATGCCTCGTCCGGGATCCGGAACAAAGGCAAGTTCCTGGCCCTCACAGAAGAAGGGACGAAATCCCCGGAAGGCCTGCCGACCGGGATCGACCACCTGAAGGACCTCGGCGTGACCCATGTCCATATCCTTCCTTCCTTTGATTTTTCATCCATCGACGAGACGGCCCTGGACCGGAACCGCTACAACTGGGGCTATGACCCGCTGAACTACAATGTACCCGAAGGCAGTTACAGCACGGATCCGTCGCGTCCGGGCATACGCATCCGCGAGTTCAAGCAGATGGTCCAGGCCCTGCACCGGGCCGGCCTCCGCGTCGTGCTGGACGTGGTCTACAACCATACGTCCAACGCCCGCGGCAGCGCCTTCGAAAAGACCGCGCCCGGCTATTTCTACCGGATGAAGCCCGACGGGACATTCGCCAACGGCTCCGGCTGCGGCAACGAGACGGCCTCCGAACGTCCGATGATGCGCAAGTATATGGTAGAGAGCGTCTTGTACTGGATGCGGGAGTACCACATCGACGGCTTCCGCTTTGACCTGATGGGCGTGCACGACATCGCCACCATGAACGAAATCCTTGCGGAGGCCCGGAAAGTGGACCCGCAGGTCTTCATTTATGGCGAAGGCTGGGCCGCCGAGACGCCGCTCCATGACGGAGCGGACCTGGCGATGAAAGCCAACATGGCGCAGATGCCCGGGATCGTAGCGTTCAGCGACGAATTGCGGGACGCCCTGCGCGGCCCGTGGGACGACGATGCCAAAGGCGCCTTCCTGGCCGGGAAGACCGGGGAGGAGGAGAGCATCAAATTCGGCATCGCCGGCGCCATCGCCCATCCGCAGGTCGACATGGAACGGGTCAATTACAGTGATCAGGCGTGGGCCGGCCAGCCCACCCAGATGATGAGTTATGTCTCCTGCCACGATGACATGTGCCTGACGGACCGGCTCACCGCCTCCGTCGCGGACCTGCAGCCGGGCGAACTGGAGCGGCTGGACCTGCTGGCGCAGACGGCCGTACTGACGTCGCAGGGCGTCCCCTTCCTTTTCTCCGGCGAGGAAATCCTTCGCGACAAGAAAGGGGTGCACAACAGTTACCGCAGCCCTGACAGCGTCAACGCCATCGACTGGAGCCGGAAAGCCCGGCATGCGTCCGTCTATGCGTATTACAAGGGCCTGATCGCCTTGCGCAAGCACCATCCCGCCTTCCGCCTGGGCGATGCGGACCTGGTGCGCAGGCACCTGGAATTCCTGCCGGTCGAGGAACCGCTCGTGGTGGCGTACCGGCTTTCCGGCCATGCCGGCGGAGATGCCTGGAAGGAGATCGTGGTCATCCTGAACGCCGGGCGGAAGGCGGTCCCGGTTCCGGTCGGAGCAGGGACCTACACCGCCGTGGTCCGGGACGGCGTGGTGGACGAGAACGGTCTCGGCACGATGACCGGACCGGAACTGACCGTGTCGCCGGAGTCGGCGTTGATCGTCTTTCAGGGGAACTAAGCCATAGTTCCGTACTTTTTACTTATCTTTGTAGGTTATGCAAAGAGAAATCCCGATCCTGTCTGAAGGCCTTGTCACCAGCCGTATCTGCATCGGCCGGAAGGTTGCGGACGCCGCCTCCCTGCTGGAAGGCGACGTGTACCTCGTCTGCGACGCCAGCGTCCGGACGCTGGCCGACAGCCTCATCCGTCGGGTCCACCGCAGGGCACGGTACGACCGCAAGGAAGGCGCGCCCGCACCGGCCCGGATCCGTTCGGTCCTGTCCCTGCAGACCGGCGAGAGCGAGAAGAACCTGTACACGGTCATGGACATCTGCCGCTGGCTGCTGGATAATGGTGCGGACCGCAAGGCCCTGCTGCTCGCCGTCGGCGGCGGCATCACGACAGACATGGCCGGCTTTGCCGCATCCGTCTACAAGCGGGGCATCCGTTTCGCCTACATCCCGACGACCCTCCTGGCCCAGGTGGATGCCGCCATCGGCGGCAAGACGGGTGTCAATTTCCTGGATCTCAAGAACATGATCGGCGTCATCCGCCAGCCGGAGTGGACCTGGATCTGCCCCGAACCGCTGCGGACCCTCCCGCTCCGTGATTTCCGTTCCGGAATGGCGGAGATGCTCAAGACCTTCCTGCTCGGCGACGCCGCGCATTACGAACCCGCCGTCGCCCTTCTGGCGGAGATCAGCCAGGCGGAGCATCCGCAGCAGATCATCGTCGAGAAGGCCGCGGAACTGCAGGAACTGATCGCGGCTGCGGCGGCCGTCAAGGCGGCCGTGGTCTCCCGGGATCCGGAAGAGAAGGGTGAGCGCCGGATCCTGAACCTGGGCCATACCTTCGCCCATGGCATCGAATCGAAATCCCGGCAGGCCGGGCCGGACCTGACCCACGGGGAAGCGGTCGCCATCGGCATCATCATGGCGGCCGAACTGGCGGAATACCTGGGCATCGCCGGGGAGGGCCTGACCGAAAAACTGGTCACCGACTTCGTCTCCTGCGGCCTGCCGACCGCACCGCCGTTCCGGTTGGAGGAACTGGAGGCTGCCATGACCCGCGACAAGAAAGCGGAAGGGGACATCGTGCATTTCATCCTGCCGGCCGCCGTCGGCACCGTGTTGGAGAAAGACCTTTCCGTCCATGAAGCCCTGTCCCTGCTGGGCGCCGCCGAAAACGCGGTGACCGGATTTGACGAAAAAATGAAAATATGATTTGTGTAAGCATACAGAACAAAGACCTGGAGACCATTTTCGATCTCCTGGAGGAACGCTATGTCGAAATGGCGGAAATCCGCCTGGACCGCTGCCCGCAGCTGGGCCAGGAGGAGATTGAGGAACTGTTTTCGAATTCGGACGTCCCGCTGATTGCGACCTGCCGCATCTCGGATGCGATGCCGGCCGCGGAAGCGGAAGCCAAGCTGATCACGGCGATCAAGGCCGGTGCAGCCTATGTCGACCTGGAACTCGAAGCCCCCGCCATGATGAGCAAGCGCATCCGCCGGGAAGCCCGCGAATGCGGGACCGTCCTGATCCGCTCCTACCATGATTTCGAGGGAACGGATTCCCGGACGGCCCTGGAGGCCCTGGTCGAGAAATGCCAGCATCTCGGCGCCGAGATCGCCAAGATCGTGACGACGGCCCGTATGCCCGAAGATGCGCGGAAAGTCCTTTCCCTGTATGATCGGTTCGCACCGGAGACCCTTGTTGCCTTCTGCATGGGCGAGGAAGGCCGCCAGAGCCGCCTGGACTGCCTGAAGAAGGGTGCACCGTTCTCCTATGCCGCTTTCGACGAGGCGGCGGCACCGGGCCAGTGGCCGGCGGAGGAGATGTTCGAGGCGGTCTACGGCAACCTGCAGGCCGTGGAGTCCGAGCCGCTCCGGATGCCGGCTTCCAAGAGTTTCGCCCAGCGGGCCATCATCGCCGCCGCGCTGGCCGACGGGGTCTCGCACCTGCGGGGCTATTCCCCTTGCGGGGACAACGAAGCGGCCCTGGCCGTGGCGAGGGCCCTCGGTGCCGAGGTGACCCTGGATGAGGACGTCCTGACCATCCGCGGCACGGCAGGCGCTCCCTATGCGGGGGACAGCCTGCATGTCGGAGAATCCGGTTTCCTGACCCGCCTGATGATTCCGCTCATGGCCCGGCTCGCCCGCGGTCCGGTTACGCTCAGCGGAGAGAAGACCCTGCTCCGCCGGCCGCTGACCGGTGCCCGGGATATGATGGCCGCTTTCCGGGTCGCCCTCTCCGGCGAACAGATTCCCCTGACCGTCAACGGCCGCCTGACTCCGGGCGAAGCGGAAATTTCCGGCCAGTACGGTTCGCAGCTGGTTTCCGGTCTGCTGGCAGCGCTGCCGCTGTGCCGGGAAGACAGCGTCATCCACCTGGAATCTCCCAAGAGCATCCCCTATATCTTCATCACCCTCGACGTTCTCAAGCAATTCGGAATCCGGATCGAGAACGAGATGGAGGGCGATGAGGAATTCGTGCAGACCCAGGACTGGGGCCTGTGCGAAGCCATGACCTTCCGCATCAAAGGCGGCCAGCGTTACAAGGCGGCCGATCTCGATCTGGAAGCGGATTGGAGCGCCGCGGCCAATTTCCTCGTCGCCGGCGCCATTTTCGGCCAGGTGGCCCTGGAAGGCTTGGATACCAAATCCCTGCAGGCGGACCTGTCCATCCTGGACATCCTGGTGGAAGCCGGCGCCAGCCTGTCCCAGGAAGAGGAGACCGGCGTGATCCATGTCCGCAAGGCACCGCTGCGCGCCTTCGAGGTCGATGCCAGCAACTGCCCCGACCTGTTCCCGGTCATCGCGGTCCTGGCGGCGTTCTGCCAGGGGACCAGCCGTATCGGCGGCGTCGGCCGGCTGGCGAACAAGGAGAGCGACCGAGCCTCGGCGATCGTGGACATGCTGACGCGGATGGGCGTCAAGGCCGCCGTCAAGGGAGACCGGCTGCTGGTGGAAGGCCATTCGCTGGCCCAGCGCAGCCTGACCGGCAACCTGCTCCGGGGCGGAGAATACACCTCGCACCACGACCACCGCATGGTCATGGCCCTGAAGGTGGCCGCATTCGGCGCCGACGGTCCGGTGCGGATCGATGATGAACAATGCGTCGCGAAGTCCTTCCCGGATTTCGGACAGATATATGCGCGATTATGAACACGTTCGGTAGAAAATTCAGGGTCTCGATCTTCGGCGAGTCCCATGGTGAAGCGATCGGCGTGGTGCTGGACGGCGTCCAGCCCGGATTGCCGCTGGACATCGAGGACTTTACGGCGGACATCCTCCGCCGCAAAAGCGGTCCGAAAGGGACGACCCCGCGGATCGAGGCGGACATCCCGGAATTGCTCAGCGGCGTCTACAACGGCCTGACGACCGGCGCGCCGCTGACGATCCTGTTCCACAACCGCAATACCCGTTCGGGCGATTACAGCCTGTTCAACGCCGTGCCGCGCCCGGGGCATGCCGATTTTACGGCGAGCATCAAGTGGCTGGATTTCAATGATCCCCGTGGCGGGGGCCATTTCTCCGGCCGGCTGACCCTGCCGCTCGTGGCGGCCGGTGTCGTCGCCAAGAAAATGGTGGCGGCGCAGATCCGGGCCGAACTCATCGAAGTCGGCGGCGTGACGAAGGCGGAGGCCCTGCGTGAAGAAGCCCTGCCGGACGGCGGCATTGAAGAAAAGGACCAGCCGGCCAATATCTGGCGTGCGGTCCTGGACCAGGCCATGGCGGACCTGGATTCGGTCGGCGGCATCGTGGAATGCAGGGCGGACGGGCTCCCGGCCGGACTCGGCGAACCGTTCTTCGATTCGGTCGAGTCCCTGCTGGCCCATGCGGTTTTCGCGATTCCGGGCGTTCGCGGCATCGAATTCGGCGACGGATTCCAGGCGGCGCGGATGCGCGGCTCCGAACACAATGATCCCTTCGACCGGGTCGTCGACAGCGGGTTCCAGAAAAACGCCCTGCCTTCCAAGAACGGTGCCGGCGGCGTCAACGGCGGCATCACCAACGGCAATCCGCTGGTCTTCCGGGTCGCTTTCAAGCCGACGTCCAGCATCGGCCGTCCGCAGGAAACGTTCAATTTCGCCACCGGCAAGATGACGACGCTCCGGATTCCTGGCCGGCACGATACCTGTTTCGCCCTCCGTACGCCCGTCATCGTCGAGGCGGTGACGGCCATCGTACTTGCGGATCTGATGCGTTTGATATAACTTTGCGGCCGAATCTGAGCGAGAGACTATGGACAGACAGGAAGAAAACAAGATCATACAGGACTTTACTTCGAAAGAGTACAAGGAAGGCTTCGTGACGGACGTGGAACAGGAATATGTCCCGAAAGGCCTGAACGAAGAGATCATCCGTATGATTTCCGCCCGGAAGCAGGAGCCGCAGTGGCTGCTGGATTTCCGGCTGGACGCTTTCCGGCGCTGGCAGCGGATGCCGATGCCGGAATGGGGCCATCTTGATATGCCGGATATTGATTTCCAGGACATTATCTATTACGCTGCGCCGAAGAAGGTGGCGGACCGTCCGAAGGAAATCGACCCCGAACTGGCGAAGACGTTTGAGAAATTGGGCATTCCCCTCCATGAACGCGAAGCCCTTGCCGGCGTCGTCGCCGTGGATGCCGTCTTCGATTCGGTCTCCGTGGCCACGACCTTCCGCAAGACCCTGGCTGAAAAAGGCATCATCTTCTGCTCCTTCTCCGAAGCGGTTCGGGAACATGGCGACCTGGTCCGCAAGTACCTCGCCAGCGTCGTTCCCGTGGGCGACAACTATTTCGCCGCCCTGAACTCCGCCGTTTTCTCGGACGGTTCCTTCTGCTACATCCCCAAGGGCGTCCGCTGCCCGATGGAGCTGAGCAGTTATTTCCGGATCAATGCCTCCGGGACCGGCCAGTTCGAGCGGACCCTCATCGTCGCCGACGAGGGCTCCTATGTCAGTTATATGGAAGGCTGCACCGCGCCGATGCGCGACGAGAACCAGCTCCATGCCGCCGTTGTCGAGATCGTCGTCGAGAAAGACGCCGATGTCAAATACTCGACGGTCCAGAACTGGTATCCAGGCGATGCGCAGGGACGGGGCGGCATCCTGAACCTCGTCACCAAGCGCGGCATCTGCAAAGGCAGCGGCAGCCACCTGAGCTGGACCCAGGTCGAGACGGGCTCCGCCATTACCTGGAAGTATCCGTCGACCATCCTGAAGGGGGACTACTCTTCTTCGGAATTCTATTCGGTCGCCGTGACGAACAATTACCAGCAGGCCGATACCGGCACGAAGATGATCCACCTCGGCCGCGGCACGAAGAGCCGGATCGTCAGCAAGGGCATCTCCGCCGGCCACAGCCAGAACAGTTACCGCGGCCTGGTCCAGATCAATCCCGGCGCCACCGGCGCCCGCAACCACTCCCAGTGCGACAGCCTGCTGATCGGCTCGCTCTGCGGTGCCCACACCTTCCCGGACATCCGGAACGCCAACCCCACGGCGGTGGTGGAGCATGAGGCTACGACCTCGAAGATCAGCGAAGACCAGCTCTTCTACTGCAACCAGCGCGGCATCGGGCCGGAGGATGCGGTGGGACTGATCGTCAACGGTTATGCCCAGGAGGTGCTCTCCATGCTGCCGATGGAATTCGCCGTCGAGGCGCGCAAACTGCTGCAAGTCTCCCTCGAAGGGTCGGTAGGATAATAAAACGAACAGAACATGGAATGGATCAACTACTCGCTGTTTACCCTCGGGAATGATTACCCGGTGCTGCTGATCGACCTGATCACGTCGGTCCTCGGCCTGACGTGTGTCTTCCTCGCGGGACGCAATTCGAAATACAATTTCTGGGTGGGTTACCTTTATACGGCGGCCCTCTTCCTGATGTTCTGGAACAAGAACCTCTACGCCAGCCTGCTGCTCCAGCCGATCTCCCTGGCCATCAACATCCTGGGCCACTGGCGCTGGACGCATCCGCGTGCGGACGAGACCAGTTCGGAAGACCAGTCCTCCTTGAAGGTCAGCATGCTGACCTGGCCGGCCCGGCTGCTCTGCATCGCATCGGTCTTCCTGATCGCCGGACTCTGGGGCTGGACGCTCGACACGCTGTTCCCGGACGATCCGCATCCCTACCTGGATTCTTGTGTTACGGTGCTGATTCTCGTGGCCCAGCTGCTGTCCGCCCTCAAGAAGTGGGACTGCTGGATTGTCTGGCTGCTGGTCAACATCGCCCAGATCATCCTGCACCTGTCCGTCGGCCATGTCTTCATGCCGATCGTCTGCGCGCTCTACCTGATCAACGGATTGTGGTCCCTGTCCACCTGGATGAAACTGTATAAGAAAAAAGCCTGATAGGCGAAGTGAAGCATGAGAACGATGAATGAGATATTGCTGAAAATCGAAGGTCTCCACGCTCGGATCGGAGACAAGGAAATCCTCAAGGGAATCGACCTGGAGATCCGCAAAGGCGAGGTCCATGCGGTCATGGGCCCGAACGGTGCCGGAAAAAGCACCCTTTCCGCCGTCCTGACGGGCAAGCCGCAGTACGAAGTGACGGAAGGCAGCATCACCTTCCAGGGGAAGGATCTGCTGGCCATGAGCCCGGAAGAACGGTCCTGGGCCGGCCTCTTCCTGTCGTTCCAGTATCCGATCGAGATTCCGGGCGTCAGCATTACCAATTTCATGAAGACGGCGGTCAATGCCCGCCGCAAGGCCGCCGGCCTGGCCGAACTCAAAGGCGCCGAATTCCTGAAACTGCTCCGCGAGAAGATGGCTTTCGTGCAGATGAAGCCGGAGTTCGCCAAGCGCGAGGTCAACGTCGGCTTCTCCGGCGGCGAGAAGAAACGCAATGAAATCTTCCAGATGGCCATGCTGGATCCGACCTTGTCCATCCTCGACGAGACGGACAGCGGCCTGGATGTCGACGCCCTGAAGATCGTGGCGGACGGCGTCAATGCCCTCCGTACGCCGGAAAAGGCTTCGATCATCATCACCCACTACCAGAAACTGCTGGAATATGTCGTGCCGGACGTGGTCCATGTCCTGAAAGACGGCCGCATCGTCGCGACGGGCGACAGGAGCCTGGTCGACGCCATCGAGAACCATGGATTTGACCAGTTCTGAGCCATGAAGGATTACGGACATTATATCGAAACGCCCATTCCGGAGGATGCCTACGTCGTCGGAGCCGGCCAGACGCTGGACCTGACGTTTGTCGTCCTGCCCGGAGAGAGCAAGGACATCACGGTCCGGGTCTTCCTGGTCGGAGAAGGGGCGCAGGCGCGTTTGCGCGGCCTGTATCTCTGTCCGGACCAGGAGCAGGTCCGTTTCCATCTGGAGATGCACCACCGGGCGCCGGGCTGCACGTCCGACCAGCTGTTCAAGGGAATTGTCGGCGGGACGGCGCGGGCCTGGTTCGACGGCCGCATCGTCGTGGCCCCGGAAGCCCAGCAGACGGAGGCCTACCAGTCCAACCACAACATCCTGCTGACCGAAGGGGCGAAAGTCGAGACCAAACCCCAGTTGGAGATCTATGCGGACGATGTCAAGTGCTCCCATGGCGCGACCATCGGCCGGCTGGACGAAGAAGAGCAGTTCTACATGCGCAGCCGCGGCATTCCGGAGTCGGAGGCCCGGGTGCTGCAGATGATCTCTTTCATCTCCGAAGTCGTCGCCGGCATTCCGGACGAGAAAGAGCGGGAGGAGGTCGCCGCCCGTGCGGAGGCCGCCATCCGCGGCATGGCATGACCCTTTATCCCGCATAAAACATGATCACCCGCCCCCATGTCAAGATTAACCTCGGCCTGAACGTTCTCCGCAAGCGTCCGGACGGGTATCATGACCTCGAGACCCTTTTCCTGCCGTACACGGGTTATCACGATACGCTGGAGATCATTCCGGGGGACGGCTGGAGCGAAACTTCCGCCTCCCTGTTCGCCCGTTACGGGGCATCCGGAGAGGAGATCCCCACCTTGGCGCAGGCCTTCCGGCCGGACGGCAAGGCCATGGTCACGATCGCCCGGGCGGAAGGCGTTGACTGGGATCCGCTGAAAGACCTGACGGTCAAGGCCTATGCGTTGCTGGAACAGGATTTTTCCATGCCGCCGGTCAAGATTTTCCTGGAGAAGACGTCCCCTGTCGGCGCCGGTCTCGGCGGCGGTTCCGCCGATGCCGCCTTCGCACTCCGGATGTACAACGACCTTTTCGGACTGGAACTGACGGACGAGGCCCTGGCCGGGTATGCCGCACGGCTGGGCAGCGACTGTGCCTTGTTTATCTGGGACCGCCCGATGTTCGGCGAAGGACGGGGCGAAATCCTCACGCCCTGGGACCTGGACCTGTCCGCCTATGACCTGCAGGTCATTGTGCCGGAGGGGATCGCCGTATCGACGGCGGAGGCCTACCGGGGCATCGTGCCGGGCATGCCGGAAGAACCGCTCCGCAGCGTGCTGGCCCGTCCGGTCGGAGAATGGCCGGGCCGGTTGGTCAATGATTTCGAAAAGACGGTGTTCGCCCTGCATCCGCAGCTCGGCGCCATCAAGCAATCCCTCTATGATGCCGGCGCAGCCTACGCGGCCATGTCCGGTTCCGGATCCGCGCTCTTCGCCCTTTTTCCGAAAGACTAGATGATTTCGTAGGATTTGAGGCCTGCGACGACGGCGGCGCTGAAGCCGGCGGCTTCCATGGCGTTGAGGCCGCGGATCGTGATGCCGCCCGGCGTGGTGACCTTGTCGATTTCCTGCTCGGGATGGGTGCCGTGGGCGATGGCCAGGTCGGCCGCTCCCTTCATGGTCTGCAGGACCGCTTCCAGGGCTTCCCGGGGATACAGTCCCAGTTCGATGCCGCCTTCCATGGCCGCGCGGGCATAGCGGAGGGCGAAGGCCGTGCCGCAGGAAGCGACCATCATGCCGGCCTGCATCTGCCGCTCGTCGACGACCAGCGTCCGTCCGACCTTGTTGAACAGGGGCAGGACTTGCAGTTCCGCAGCCGGGTCTCCCAGGATTTCCGTGATGAACGTCATGCTTTCCCCGATCTCGATGGCGAGGTTGGGGATGGCGGTGTACGCGGCGGTGACGCCGCTGCCTTCCAGCCATTCTTCCATCTGCGCCGAGGGAATGCCGGCGGCCATGGACACCAGGATCTTGCCGGTGAGCGCCGGTTTGATCTGCTCCAGGACGGAGGAGACCAGCCAGGGCTTGACGCCCAGGATAACGATGTCCGCGGCGGCCGTGGCGGCGACGTTGTCAAGCGTCGTGCCGATCCCCCGCACGGCGAATTTCTCCAGGGTTGCGGCGTGGGCTGCCGTGACGGTGAGTTCCAGGTCTTGGATGAACCGGGCGAAACCCAGTGCTGTCGCGCCGCCCATGTTGCCGGCGCCGATGATTGCTATATTCATGATTCCCAATGTTTTAGTCTTCCCAGGTCAGGATGCGGCGCTGGTCCGGGGCCACGGCGATCTCCACGCGCAGGGTTTCCTCGGGGAGGATCTCTTCGATGTTCTCCGGCCATTCCATGATGCAGAGGCATCCGCTGTCGATGTAGTCGTAGAAACCGATGTCGAGGGCTTCCGCGATCTTGTTGATGCGGTAGAAGTCAAAATGGTACATCGGATCCCCGGAGGCGGTGCGGTACTCGTTGACAATCGCGAAGGTCGGGGAACTGACCGCATCGTCCCGGACGCCCAGCCGGTGGCAGAGGGCTGTCGTGAAGGTCGTCTTGCCGGCGCCCATCGGCGCGTACAGGGCAATCAGCTTGTGATCGCCGATTTCTTCCAGGAAACGGCCGGCGACCCGGTCCAGGTCTTCGAGGTCCCGTATGATTATTTCGTGTTTCATCGCTTGCAAAGATACATATAAAATCAGAATGTCGCGAGCAGCTCCTCCAGGCGGGCTGCAAATCTTTCCGCTGCAGCCGCATTGGCCGCTTCGACCCCTTCCACGTTGCGGGCCAGGTTCCGTTCCAGGAAGGTCTCGCTCAGCAGGAGTCCGCCGCCCAGGAAGCCGCTGATCCAGTGCCTGCCCAGCAGTTGCCAGACCGTGAAACCGGCGGCCCCGGCGTTGAGTCCCATGGACAGGAAACCTTCGCCTGGCTTGCCCAGGTAAAGCTGTCCGGCGGGCGGGAAGAAGGACAGGAAGGCGGCCATCCCTTCCGTCCGGGTGCGGGGCGTCCCGGCAAAGAGTTCCCCGACAGCCTTCCGCTGCGTATCGGAGGTGCAGCATCGCAGGGCCGTTTCCTGCGCTTCCGTCCAGCGGCCGGCCCGGGCCAGCAGGACGGCGTACAGGGCCGGATCCGCGTCCGTGGTCCCGCTTTCCTCCAGGTAGCCGAGGGCTGCGGCGGCATCCCCGGCGGCAAGGCTGTAGCGGGCTTTGTCCGCCAGGACGCCGGCTGTCCGGGAAGGGTCCAGCAGGTACATCCGGATCCGCTCCAGGGTGGAGACGGCTTCTTCATACAGGCCGGCCCGCGCATAGCAGGCCGCCTTGGCCTGCAGGGCGGCATGGACCTCGTCGGGCTCCGGACTGGTGTAGACGATCCGTTCCCACCGGAGGGCTTCCTCCAGCGGGTCCGCGCCTGCAGCGGTCTGGGCCTCAGCGGAAAATGCTCCGCAGAGGAAGATGGAGATGATACAGGATAGCCGTATCCTGCGCAGCGAGGGTTTCATTTCTCTGTATGCTGACCGACATGTAACTGCCGTAGATGTTTCCGATCCAGAAGGTGGCGCACAGGGCGCCGAAGGCCAGGGTCCGCCAGTCTTCGGGCCCATGTTTCCGCCATTGTTCCGCCGTCATGGCCGCCAGGCTGCCGACACCCAGCAGGGCGGCGGCCCCTTCACCGGCCCGTCCGGCATAGAATTTACCGGCCCCGGGCAGGACGGCGGAGGCCAGGGCGGCGAGCCAGGGGCTTTTCTGTTTCGAGGC
>CADCRA010000118.1 GCA_902803715.1 uncultured Bacteroidia bacterium | reverse complement strand
CTGCACGGTACCCGGCACCGCATCCTGCCGGACATGATCGAGGTCGGCTCTTTCATCGGCATGGCCGCCCTGACCCGCAGTTCCCTGACCATCAAGGGAACCTCGTATGAGAACCTCGGCATCATCCCGGCCCAGTTCCGCCGTCTCGGCATCGACATCCAGCAGCGGGGAGACGACATCTTCGTTCCGGAACAGGAGAGCTATGTCATCGACTCCTTCCTGGACGGATCGATCATGACCATCGCAGACGCTCCCTGGCCGGGCCTGACCCCGGACCTGCTCAGCGTCATGCTGGTCGTCGCGACCCAGTGCAAGGGCAGCGTGCTGATCCACCAGAAAATGTTCGAGAGCCGCCTCTTCTTCGTCGACCGGCTCATCGACATGGGGGCGCAGATCATCCTGTGCGACCCGCACCGTGCCGTGGTCATCGGCCACGACCACCATTTCCAGCTTCGGGCGGGCCGGATGTCCTCTCCGGATATCCGTGCCGGTATCGCCCTGCTGATTGCCGCCATGTCCGCCAAGGGCACCAGCGTCATCGGCAACATCGAGCAGATCGACCGGGGCTATGAAGACATCGACGTCCGTCTCAACGCCCTCGGCGCCCATATCATCCGCCAGAACGACTAGACCCGCGTTTTAGCGGAATGGCGGTTATTTCTTGCGGATGAGCGCGAGACCGTCGCGCAGTGGAAGATAGACGGTTTCGACGCGCGGATCGGCGGCGACCCGTTCATTGAACCGGATGATGCCGCGGGTCTGCGCGTCTTCGGGATGGACCTCCTCCCAGACGCGGCCGTCGCGCAGCACGTTGTCGGCGACGATCAGCCCGCCCGGCCGGACCAGGTCGATGACTCCCTCGTAATAGTCGCAGTATTCCCGCTTGTTGGCGTCGATGAAGACGAAATCGTACGGTCCTTCAAGGCGCTGGAGCGTCTGGCGTGCATCGCCCAGGTGCAGGGTGATCTTTTCCTCGCAGCCGGCGCGGCGGAATCCTTCCCGGATCAGGTCTTCCAGTTCATCGTTGCTCTCCAGGGTGTCGATGTGTCCGCCTTCCGGCAGGCCCTGGGCCATGCAGAGGGCGGAGTAGCCCGTGAAACAGCCGATTTCCAGGATGTGCCGTGCGCCGGACAATTGGACGAGCAGGGTCAGGAGCCGTCCCTGGACGGGGCCGGAGAGCATCTGCGGATAATGGGTTCGGACATGGGTCTGGCGGACCAGCCAGTCCAGTTCCTGCGGCATCGGCGTGCTGTGCTCGCGGAGGTATTTGTCGCCTGCGGATTCCATGGTTTACAGAAAGATCAGGGTGGAAAGGTGTTCCGGCTGGAAGATGCGGCAGGCCATGGCGCGGAGTTCTTCGGCGGTGATGGCCTCGATGGCGGCGCGGATTTCTGCGCTGGAGGCGACGCGGCCGAAGGAGAGCAGGCTTTTGCCCATGCTCAGGCATTGCGCTTCCCCGTTGTCGGAACTGATGGCCAGTTGGCCGAGCATCTGCCGTTTGGCCGCTTTCAGCCGGGTGGGGGAGAGCGGAAGCGTCTGGATTTTCAGGATCTCTTTCCGGACAGCCGCCAGGCAGCGGTCGATGTTGGATTTGTCACAGCCCAGGCAGACTGCCATGATCCCGGTATCGGCGTACTGGGTATAGGAAACTTCGACGCCGTAGACCCAGCCGTTGCGCTCCCGCAGGATGCTGCCGAGGATGGAATTGGAAGCGGGGCCGCCCAGGATGTTGCCGAGCAGGCTGGCCGTCAGCCGTTCCTTCTCTTCATAGAGGGAGGGGGCGTAACTGCCGAGGACCGCGTTGACTTCGTGGTTTTTCTTGTCGCTCCGCTCGTTGAAGCGGGCTGCGTCCGGCGTGGCGGTGCCGGCCGGCGGGCAGCCGGTCAGCGGTTCCCGGTCAGGTGCCTCGGCGAACCAGGTCCCGATCAGCCGGAGCACCTCCTTTTCCATTTTCTCTTCCGGAACGTCGGCAACGACGGTGAAGGCCATAACTTCGGGGCGGAACCGCTCCGAGACGAAGCGCCGCAGTTCTTCCGCCGTGATTTTCCGGACGGAAGCGACGGTGCCCAGGATGGGCCGGGAGAGGGGATGCCCGCTGAAAAGCTTTTCTTCAAACCGGTCGTAGACATCGTCTGCCGGGCTGTCCTTGTAGGATTGGATCTCGTCGATGACGACCCCGCGTTCCGTTTCGATCTCCGCCTCCGGGAAGGTGGCTTCGGTCGCCAGTTCGAACAGCAGGTTGCCGGCCTTGCGGAGGTCTTCCTTGAGGACGGTGGCATGGATGACGATCTCTTCTTTCGTGGTGTAGGCGTTGAGTTCGCCGCCCAATTTCTCCAGGCAGTTGTTGATGGTGGCGGCGCGCTTGCGGCGCGTGCCTTTGAAGAGGGTATGTTCCGTGAAATGGGCGATGCCGCTGTGGTATCCCGCTTCATCGCGGGTTCCGCAGCGGATGCTGAGGGCGCAGTAAGCGACGGCCGAACCGCCCTGGCGGACGGCGTAGCGGACGCCGCAGGATGCTTTTCCGAGAATCATCAGCGGGATTGGATTATGGCGTTCAGGTCCGATTTGAGGAAGCCGGCACCGGTCGTGCTGGAGATCTTGTGCTGCTTGTAGGCGTAGATCTCATGGGTGCGGGCGTCGATCAGGTATTTGTAGCAGGTACCTCCCTTGACCGGCTCGGCCGGCGCGATGCAGAAACCGACGACCGCATCCCGGCCGCTGCGCATGACGGCGTCCGCCTCGTCGGCGTCGGTGATGTGCAGGCTGCCGGTGGCCTTTCGCTGCAGGAAGTCCTTGCCGATCTGCGGCGAGAGTTCCTCATCCACGAGCCAGACTTCTTTCTTGCCGGACCGCCGCAGCGAAGAGACGACGGAACCGAACCCTTTCAGGTCGCTGGACTGGGCCTGGAGGACGTAGGCCTGCATGTTCTCCAGCAAGGCGGGCAGCAGGGCGTCTTCCCGGCCGGACGGTTTGCCGGCGGCGCAGAGGGGAAGCCGGACCACTTCCATCATGTCGGACAGTTCCTTGACCTGGGCGCCGCCCTTGACCAGTTTGATCCAGGTCAGGGCCCGGGCTTCGTCTTCTTTCTTGCCGCGGATTTCCGCGGTGATGAGGAAGTAGTAGCTGTCACTGGTCTTGAGCCGTTCGAATTCGTCTGCGGTGCAGGTCTCATACGGGGAGAGATACCATGTATTCTTGGCGGCTTCCCGCAGGGACTCGTCCAGGAAAGGCGACCCCGTCAGGACCACTTTCATGGTCTTGCTGTCGAAGTCGCTGAGCTTTTCTTTCTTGGTCGTGATCTGCGCTTGGGCCATGGCGGACAGGCACAGGACGAGCCCGAGGAGAAACGTAAAAATTCTTTTCATAAGCGCAAAGTTAAGCAAAATAATGCGTACATTTGTAAACTTGGGAAAACAGATAGCTTATGTCGCAGTATATCGTATCAGCCAGGAAATACCGGCCGGACTCCTTCGAGTCCCTGATCGGCCAGGACAACATCGTCCAGACCCTCAAGAACTCCATCATCCGGGGGCAACTGGCCCATGCATACCTGTTCTGCGGCCCGCGCGGCGTCGGCAAGACGAGTGCGGCGCGCATTTTCGCCAAAACCATAAACTGTGCCAACCCGACGGCGGACATGGAGCCCTGCGGCGAATGCGAATCCTGTGTCTCCTTCCGGGAAGGCCGTTCCTACTGCATCCATGAACTGGATGCGGCCTCCAACAACAGCGTCGAAGACATCAAGATGCTGATCGACCAGGTCAACATCCCGCCCCAGGTCGGACGGTACAGCGTCTACATCGTGGACGAGGTCCATATGCTGAGCCAGGCGGCGTTCAACGCCTTCCTCAAGACCCTCGAGGAACCCCCGGCACATGCCATCTTCATCCTGGCGACGACCGAGAAGCACAAGATCCTCCCGACCATCCTGTCGCGTTGCCAGACCTATGATTTCAACCGCATCAGCGTACCGGACATCGTCCGGAACCTCCGCGGCATCGCGACGAAGGAAGGCATTACCGTCGACGACGAATCCCTGCACGTCATCGCCCTCAAGGCGGATGGCGCCATGCGTGACGCCCTGACCATTTTCGACCAGACCGTCGCCTTCTGCGGGACGGAGATCCGTTACGAAGACGTGCTCCGGAACCTGGGCGTCCTGGATTATGACCATTGCTTCCAGCTGGTCGACCATTTCCTGGCCTGTGACTATGCCGCCGCCCTGCTCAAATTCGACGAAATCCTTTCCAAAGGCTTCAATGCCCTGCATTTCGTCGCCTCCCTGAGCAGCCATCTGCGCGACCTGATGGTCGCCCGCAGCGGCGGGCTCGATGCCCTGCTGGAACTCCCCGAATCCCTGAAAGCCAGATACCGGGAACAGGCGGCCCGCTGCCCGGTCCAGTTCCTGTACGACGCGCTGGCGACGACCAATGCCTGCGAAGCCGGTTACAAGGCGGCCGTCAATCCGCGTCTGCATATTGAATTCGCTCTGATGCGGCTGAGTTTCCTCTGCGGCGGGGAAGTCTCCCTCCGCGGCGCCGCTCCTGCCGCCCCGGCCAAACCTGCCGCAGCTGCCCCGGTT
>CADCRA010000117.1 GCA_902803715.1 uncultured Bacteroidia bacterium | reverse complement strand
GACCGGCGGCGGACAGGCAGAGCAGAAGCCCGAGAAGGAATGCAAAAATTCGTTTCATAAGCACAAAGGTAATCAAAATAATGCGTATCTACGTCGCCTACTGCAAGAATCCCGCCCGCAGGCATCCCAGTGGCCTGCATCCCGACAAGCACACCTGAACCGGCATGCATGGAAGGACGCCCTTCGCCCTTTCATGTGTGAAAAAATTGTCGGATATTTGTCAGGAAAGTTGCTTGACCATGGTATCGCTGAAACCTATCGTCGTCCAGGGCTCCAGGAGGCAGGACGGCACCTATCTCGTCTACATCCGGATCTACCACGCCGGGAAGTCCCGCAGAATCCCCACGACGGTCATCGCACAGCCGTCGGACCTGACCAGATCCGGCCGGATCAAGAGCGCGGAGGTGCTCCGCAAGTGCGAGCCGCTGCTGCGCCGCATGCGTGACGCCCTGGCGAGGCTCTCGCCCTTCGACCTGGAGGACCGCGACGTCGACTGGGTCGTCGGCAGGATCAAGGCGGACCTTACCGCCGGGGATTTCCGGCTGGACTTCTTCCGGTTCGCGGAAGAGTTCCTGAAGGGGAAGACTGAAGGCACCCGGAAGGGATA
Organism: uncultured Bacteroidia bacterium; assembly: GCA_902803715.1. Classification (GTDB taxonomy): domain Bacteria; phylum Bacteroidota; class Bacteroidia; order Bacteroidales; family UBA932; genus Cryptobacteroides. Next base: position 12,342 of record CADCRA010000117.1, on the reverse strand, counting down.
CATGACGGCGCTCAACGCCCTGGAGCGCTATCTGGGGAAGCGTGAGCTTGACGTGAACGACATCACCCGGCAGATGGTCGCGGATTTCGCCGCCTGGGTGAACTCGACGCCGAAGGTTTCATACGTGCGGCACACCGGGACGTACAAGGATACCGAGAAGAAGAAACTCGCCGGAAACACGGCGGTCCGCCATATCAGCCGGCTGTCGTACATCTTCGGCGTGGCGAAGGAGCGCTACAATGACGAGGACGCCGGGAAGATCCTGATCCCGCGGACGCCGTTCGTGGGGGTTCACATGGACGTGGAGACCGGGAACTCCCAGCGCAGCATCGGGAAGGATGCCATGCAGATGGTCATTTCCGGGGCGCAGGAGGAATCCGGGCTGCTCGGGGAGGCCCTTTCCCTGTTCGTGCTGTCTTTCTGCCTCTGCGGGGCCAATATCGCCGACCTGTACGCCGCGACGCAGGTGGGTCCGGTGTGGGTCTACAACCGTCAGAAGACGCGGGACAGGCGGGCGGACCGGGCGGAGATCCACGTGACCATACCGCCGGAGGCGCTGCCGTTCCTTGCGAGGCTGCAGGACGGACCGCGCGGGTGGTGGATTCCGGCACTGCACAGGATCGGGGCCGACAAGGACCTGGCGACGACGAAGGTGAACCGGTACGTCAAGAAGTGGTGCGAGGCGAACGGGCTGCCGGTGTTCACGTACTACGCAGCGCGGCACACCTGGGCGACCCTCGCCCGGCGCTCAGGCGTCGAGAAGGCGACGGTGGACGACGCACTTGGTCACAAGGGAGACTTCGACGTGGCCGACATCTATGCCGAGCGTGCCTGGGACCTGGTTGACGACGCGAACCGGAAGGTGCTCGACCTGTTCAACTGGCATGCCGGTCCGGGTGTTCCCACTTCTGAGTGAAGATCCAGTCCACGAGTTGGGCCATCAGCATCGCATTGTCGAGGAGGCGTTCTGCATGCAGGGCGTCTTCTTTTGTTACGATTTCTGACGAAATGGGATTTATATGTGGGCCGTCGTGAGACGTGGAATCGTACTTCATGTGTTTATGAGTTTTATGTTTGTTTGTGAGGGCAGGGTGGCCTGACCGCCTACCTGCCCGCCAACCTCATCTGATCGTAGGTTTTTCAAAACATGTATCAAGCAACGGCAGGAGGGACGCAGTGATGCGTCCCTCTGCTATTTCAGGGCCATGATCATCAGGACGCGGTACCATCCGTGGACGTGTTCGGTCCTGACGCGGAAGGGCGGGTAGGCCGGATTGACGGACCGGCACTCGACGACGGCGGCATCCTCGGTCGGGAAGATCTTCTTGATGACTGCGCCGTTATCGGAGTCGAGGACGTAGGTCTTTCCCCATTCGATGAACTGGTCCTCGAAGACTTTCTTGATGAGGACGTGGCAGCCGGGCTCGTATTCGGGTGCCATTGAGTCTCCGGTGACCTGGATTGCGTAGTCTGCGCCGCGTACAGGGGAGACGATCTTCTCGACGTCATATTCCTTGACCGCTTCTGCGAAGTCCGCGAGCGTGCCCGCGCGTGCGCCTGTGGGGATAAGAGGAACGAAGACTTCATCCTCGGTGCAGTTTTGTTTTTCTATCATAGCGATATTTGAGAATCGCGTCTGCTGGCCTTCCTTCGCACCATAGACAGCATCTAACACCCGACCGATAAACTTGTCCGTCAGGTACTGTTCATTCCCGCCGAATGCGGAACTGACGGTTGTTCGGTGGATACCAATATAATCAGCAAATTCTTTCTTGCTATTTACGATGCGCTCCTTCAGACAGTGCTCGTAAGCGTCGTTCAGAATCCTAAGTTTTTCTTCCTGTTCCATAAAGTTTCCAAAAAAGTTAAAAAAAATTTGCAGTGTTCCAGAAAAGTCGTATATTTGCACAAACCTTACAACAAAGGAACGAATTTTAACGGACATATCAAACTCTCAAACATCATGACAAAGCAAGAATTTGAATCCCGCACCGGTCTGACCGTCACAAATGACGAGTACGTAAAGATCGAGAACCTGTACTACAGCGCTGGCGACATGCAGAAGGACCAGTTCTGCGAACTCTACAAGCAGATCCACCAGAACGAACTCTTCCAAATCATCGGCGAAAAACTCCTGAACTCGCAGAAAGCAAACAAGGTCTACCAGAAAGAAGAGGACGAGATGATCGAGTTCCTGACCATCAAAGCAGCAGAGCACGACGACGACGATCTTGAGAAGAAGGCACGCGAGATCTGCCCGTGGGGACGCAAGAAGACCATCCTCATCAAGATTGACAACGACATCGACCTCTCATCGGACGACCTGTCGTACATCCGTGAGAATCTGAGATAGCCCGCCGTGAGGCGCATTTTCAAAACATATATCAAGGTTTTAGTTACACGCCCGCCCCGGTGAAGGCCGGGGCACCTGGAGAAGATAGGCGGCTAAATGGATAGGCCGCGGGGCTCGCAAGAGGCTTGTGCTACATTAGGAGGTCCGATCCCTCCCTTCTCCACCAAATTACACACAGCACAATGGAAAACACCAACTCATTACGCGCTCAGGTCATCGACTTACAGGTCGGTCAGAGCATCACCATCCCGCTGGACAGGTATGGCTACACGACCATCCGCTCCTATGCGTCCGACCTCGGCTTCGCGTTCAACCGAAAGTATACAACCTCCCGCAACAAGGCGGAGCGCTCCTATACCATCACCCGTATCTCGTAACCATGGACGCCCTGGAAAGACTCATATCAACCGCGACCGAACTCGGTGCCGCTCAGGCCATGGTCAACCTCGGGCTGACCGCTGGAGAGATCTCCCAGCGCAAGGCCGGAAGGATCTACGGCAAGTGGTTCACCGACGCCGCAGCAGCGGGAAGGATCTTCCCCTGCAGGGTCGAGGACGGGAGGGCCGGCACACGCTGGTACAGCATCACCGAGATCCTCAAACTGAAAACGTATGACGCCGCCATGGCTGAATTGAAAAATCTCTAACATCAACGCTATATGAAAACCTTACTCAGAATTGTATTCGGAACAGTGTTCTGCATCTCGTTCCTCTGCATGCTGGCCTACGGCGGCCACACCGCTGCGCAGCAGTTTGTCTGGACCTTCGGATGGATGGCAGCGTGCGCCGTCTCCGGGCACTACTTCTATGAACTCCGTAAAGAGAAATAGCCATGGCAGCAAAAATCAACTTAGACGACACTCAGATGTCCATCTATGAGATATTTCGCAGCGTCCCGCAGGAGGCGCAGAAGACCATCGGGGCCGGTAAACTCAAAGGCTTCACCGACATCAATCCGATGTGGCGTATCAAGATGCTGACCCAGGTGTTCGGCCCCGCCGGGATAGGCTGGTACGTCGATGTCCTACAGCAATGGACCGAGACGGCAGCCAATGACCAGACGGCTGCCTTCGTCAAGGTGGCGCTGTACTACCGGTATCCCGGTATCGAAGGGTGGTCCGCCCCTGTCATAGGCATCGGCGGTAGCATCCTCGCCGGGAAAGGTGTAGGGGACGGCATCAACGACGAGGCCTTCAAGATGGCCTACACCGACGCAATCAGCATCGCTTGCAAGGCGCTGGGTATGTGCGCGGACATCTACTTCGCGAAAGACGCACGCACACGCGAGAATATGACGAAGTACGATACTGCGGCCGAACCGCCGGAGAAAGTCGCTCCAGCGCCCCGGAATACATCAAACTCGGCCTATAAGCCGATGACGGCGGACAAGTACCAGCGCTACGTCGAGGCTGCCGCCAAGGGCGAGACCTACAAGGGCAAGCAGATGCTCGAGGTCTGGCGCGAAGCGACCCATGCCGGCGAGGCTGAGGTCAAGCAGTTCCTGGACGACGTGGCAAAAATAGCATTTGGCGAACTCTAAAAACTCAATAACATGGATACGAAGAAACAAATCGGCAGCGCCATCTGGCGCATGAATCAGACACTGATGGAAGTGTCCGAGGCCCTGGAAGAGAACGGCGGCGAACTGACGCCGGAGATCGAAGAGAAACTGCAGGCGAGTGAGCTGTCCCAGGTCGAGGTCGCCGACGGCATCAAGACCCTAATGGGGAAGGTGGAGGCGGAGGACGCCATCCTCGCCGATGAGATCAAGCGCTTGCAGGCGCTGAAGAAGGCCCGGGCGAACGCCCTGGACGGACTGAAGAAGTACCTGCTGGACTACATGCTTACGTCCGGCACCAAGAAGATCGAGGCGCAGTACTGCACCGTGACCGTGGCGAACGGCCCCGAGTCCGTGGTCGTCGAGGAAGAGAAACTCCTGGGCGCATTCGAGCAGCGCCTGCTGGATCTGCAGGACAGCCTGCCGCCCTACATCACCGTGGACATGAAGGTCAACAAGACAGCGCTGAAGGACTACCTGAAGCAGGACGGGGCCGTGGTGCCTACCGTCAAGGAAGGGAACGTGGAATGGCCGGCGGCTGCGCTGGTCCGGAATCCTCACCTGTTGATAAAATAGTGTTACAGTTTTGAGGTTTCGGGGATTTATATGCAGGAAGACCGGTAGCCGACGGTCAGTAAGACTTTTAATACCTGCTTAGAGTAATTGGGTGGCGGCTACCACCCGACGAAATAGGCAGGTAATTTTTTACCACAATGGAGTTCAAAACCAAATTCAACATTGATGACACCGTCTACTGCATCGACGAGCCAAATTGTAAGCCGATGACGGTAAACACTATTTGTGTACATGAAGATGACACCTTCTTCAAGAAAGACGAGGATGGGAATCCCGGCCTCGCTATCTACTATGCATTAACAACTGCAGATGGAGACATCTTGGAACCGAAGCATGAAGCATTGATTGTAAGGACTGAGGCCGAATGGCTTTCGCAAAAATTAGCCTTCTACCATAGAATATGCAGCGAATATACTTCGCGGCTTAAAGACCTCTCAAACCAGGGATAAAGGGGATGGGCTGGTACTTCACCATAACGGAAGAGATGCGAGCGCTCGGCCTGAAGGGCAGCGACCTGATCGTGTTCGCCATCATCCACGGATTCTCCCAGAAGAACGGCGGCTGCTATTATGGCGGCAACGATATGCTGGCGGAGATGGCCGGGATGACGGAGAAGGGAGTCAGGCAGGTCCTTCACCGGATGCTCGAATCCGGGTACCTTGTACGGGAACCAATCCGTAAGAATGGGAAGGACATGTACGCCTATTCTACGGGGGAAAAATATTCCGGGGTTGCGGGGGAATTTCGTTCCGGTGTACGGGGGAAAAAAGTTCCGCGCACAGGGGAAAAATATTCCCCCAATAATAAAGATATAACGGAGACTACGTCTCCTAAAAACAATAAAACGACTACGTCGTTTGTCGTTCCGTCCGTTAATGACGTTAAACAATACGCTGAGTCTATCGGTCATCCGGAGTTCGACGCTGTACACTTTGTCAACTACTATACGGCTACTGGATGGCGGCTCAAGGGAGGACAACCAATCAAGAACTGGAACGCCTGCGTCAATGACTGGATCAGAAGGGACGAAAAAAGACAGCAAGAGGGTAATGCGTCTACCACACACTCACGCCCAAAGATTTTATAAGACATGATCGATAAAGAAACAATACGCCTATGGTTCGGGATCTTCCACGGGGATAACCCGCTGACCGAGGTCCGGATACTCTGCGGGAAAGATACGTTCTCGGGATACTTCACCGATGTCGACACGATACTGGAAAGCATCGAGCCCTTCGACGGACGTGGCGGGATCTATTCTCCGATGAACGAGATCAACTCCGCCTGCTACGGACGGTCCCAGAAGGATGCCCTGATGCCGAAGAAGAACACGACAGGAGACAACGACATCGTCGCCCGCCGGTGGGTCCTCATCGACTTCGACCCGGAGCGCCCCAGCGACACCAACGCCAGCGATGCAGAGAAGGCCCTGGCGGAGGCCCGCATGCGGGACGTGGCGAAGTTCCTAAAGAAGCAGGGATTCAAACTGCCGGTCGTCGCTGACTCTGCGAACGGATACCACCTGTACTACCGGATAGATCTCCCGAACACCAAGGAGGCGGCGGACCTGGTGCAGCGTTTCCTGAAGAGCCTCGACGCACTGTACTCCGATGAACATGTAAAGGTCGACACTTCCGTATTCAACGCGAGCCGCATCTCGAAGATCATCGGGACGACATCGAACAAGGGCGCAGGGACCGCCGAACGGCCTCGCCGCCTGTCCCGCTTCATGTTCATCCCGAGCCAGATCCTCGTCACCGAGTCTGACGTACTCAAGAAAGTCGCCGACATATTCCCGGAGCAGGAGGCCCCGTCCAGGGCGAACAACTGGTCCACGAGCAAATTCGACCTGGATGCCTTCATCCAAGAGCATGACATCCATGTCGTCAAGCGCAGCCGGTTCTCCGGTGGTGAGAAACTCGTGCTGGACGAATGCCCGTTCGACCACAACCACAAGGACGCGGCGATCCTGCACCTTGACAACGGAGCCCTGTCGTACAAGTGCTTCCACAACAGTTGCCAGTGCTACGGCTGGAAGGAGTTCCGTCTGCACTATGACCCGACCGCCTATGACCGCCAGGCCTACGACGCCTTCCAGTTCAAGCGTGACTACCATACGCGCCGCGAACCGAAGAACGTGGAGCCGGTAAAGGAGGACGCCCGCGGAAAGAAGTGGCTCGACATGCCCGACATCGCCTACGTCGACATCGCTCAGATCCCGAAGATCCCGACCGGCATCGACAGGATCGACATGGAAATCGGTGGCGGCCTCTGCCTGGGCGACGTGACAATCCTGTCCGGCCTGTCCGGCTCCGGGAAGACCACGATGCTGAACCAGCTCATCCTTTCTGCTGTTGACCGTGGATTCAAGGTCGCGGCCTGGTCGGGAGAGTTGCAGGCGCACTGGTTCCAGGCGTGGCTCGACCAGACGGCCGCCGGCAGCGCCAACGTGGTGAAGCGTGTCGTCCGAGAGGCGACTTATACGGAGGACGAGAAGGCGATATGGTACGCCCCGAAAGCCGTGGCCGATGCAATTCATGAATGGCTGCGTGGGAAGTTTTGGCTGTACAACAACGACTACGGTGCGGCCTGGAACAACCTGCGGGCGGACATCCAGGCAATCGTGGAGGAACGCGGGGTGAACATGATCCTGATCGACAACCTGATGGCGCTCGACCTCGACGGCACGGCCTCTGACAACGACGTCCAGACGACCTTCATCAAGGAGATCAAGGAGATGGCGAAGAAGAAGAACATCCACGTCGTCCTCGTGTGCCATCCGCGCAAGGAACAGTCCTTCCAGTTGCTCCGGAAGGAATCCATCGCCGGCACTGCGAACTTAACGAACCTTTGCGATAACCTGTTCATCATACACCGGATCGGCAGGGACTTCGAGAAGCGGGCGAAAGAGTTCCTCGGAGACGACCTCGACGAAATCATCGGGACCGGGGAATTGAGAAAGCATCTGGTCATCGAGATCGCAAAGAACCGCCTGTTCGGTGTCGTCGATGCCTGGTGTGCCCTTTTCTTCATCAAGGAATCGAGGCGAATGTCCAGCACTAAAATCGACGATTACCACTACGGATGGGAATCAGATCCGACCGTCTCCGGCATCATCAACCAGCCGGCACAGAGGCCGGAGCCTGAGGAAGAGGACATCCCAGAGGATATATGGCAGAATAACTTCTAATCTCTCAATATCATGCAGTACGATCCAAACATCCAAGACGCCGTGCGGCAGATCCGCACCGTCATCAGAGACCTGCCGAGCGGGCAGCGCCTCTTCATCGAGAACAAGCTGGACCGGATCTCTTCCCAGTCGAAGCGGGCAATCCGCCGCGGAGCCTGGAAGGTCGACCAGCAGAACACCCAAGCCTACACGCCCACCCATGACCAGATCGCCAAGCGGGAATCCGCCATCAAGGCAGTCATGCAGGCCATGATCGGAGGACGGAAGATCTCCTTCCTGGACGGGGAAGAGTTCGAACTCACCCAGATGCACACCACCATCACCAAGATACGCCGGAAGATCGAGCAGAAGAACCTGCCCTACATCATGTGCGACGAGGTCTTCTTCGTGGGCAAGAACAACCACCCGGCCAAGAAGTACTGGCTCATACCAAAGGAGGAGGACGGGCTATGCTGAAGACCATCCTCGCCCTCATCGGACTCGCAGTCCTGATCCCCTGCGCCATCGTGGTGATCGGCTTCACCTACCTGTTCGTCGCAGACTCTATAGAAAGGAAACGTATCAACAATAATAACAACAATCAGTAAAATGGAGACATTCAAAATCCAAGGCAGACTCGTCGAGGTGGGCGAGCGCCAGAGCGGGACGAGCCGGCAGACCGGCAACCCGTGGGTCCGTCAGGACTTCGTAATCGAGACCGAGAACGACGGCCGCAAGACACGTTACGCCATGAAGGCCATCGGCCCTGTGGTGGACCTGGTCGGCCAGATCCAGAACGGAAACGGCTGCGCCGTGGAGTTCCGCATCGACAGCCGTCTGTACAACGGCAGATGGTACACGGAACTCGTGTGCCAGGACATCAAATCGGATTTACCCTTCTGACCATGGACACCTGCGGAAAGTGCCGGTGGTACACGATGAGGCGACTGGAGCCTATCTGCACCAAGACAGGGAAGGCCACCGGCTTCCTGCAGGAGAAGTCCTGCTTTGAACCAATGTTTGAACAACCGAAAAAAGAATCAGAGATGAACGAGGGAAATAAACCGCAGACGAAGGTCTGCAAGGAATGCGGGCGGGAGTTGCCCGTGGAGATGTTCGGGAGACACCCGAGGACCAAGGACGGCTGGCAGCCGCTGTGCAAGGAATGCCGGTCAAGGAAGATGAAGGCGGCCGCGAAGAAACCGGAGATCCCTGCCGATGCTGTCGAGAAACTGCAGGAACTGGAGGCGACCGTGGCGAAGGCCCTGGAGCCGAGTCCGGAGATCCGCAAGTTCACCGACGCTGACCTGTTCCGTGAACTGAGCCGCCGCGGCTGGACGGGAGACCTCGTCCGCATCGAGAAACGGACCCTTAAAATCGAGGAAGCATGAGCACGTACCTGGAAGAGAATTATTCGCGCTGGTTCGTTTACGAAGCGTACACCTACGCCGGCGCTCCCAAGATGGAGGACGCCCTGATGACATGGGCCAGCGTCAACTACCTGCACTGCATCATCGCTGGGGAGGCGCTTGACACTATTGTCGAGAAGATCTATGCGAAACAGGAGGAACTGTGGAATGAGAACAAGCGCTTGAATAAGGTGAGCGTGAGCCTGAGCAAGCCGGGCGGGTTCGACACCGGTCTCCGCAGGATCTACATCGGTCACCAGCATCTCGTGCTTCGGAAAGTTAAAGACGAGATCCTATGAAACGGGGCATCGTGCAACATACTTTAGAGAAGGCGGCCGCAGCGCGTTCCTATGATCAACGGGCGTGCCTTCTCCTTATAGGGATTCACGAACTGCTGTATGCCATCGCCGAGCGCCTCGACGTTTTTGACGATGACGAAGAGGATGACGAAGAGGAGGACGAGAAATGACGAACGAGTTCAAGGCCAGGAGCAACTACCGCAAGGCGGCGAACTGCTCGTCCTGCAGCCACTCGGAGACCATCAAGCGGTCGTCGGGCAGCACGTACGGGATCTGGTGCCGGCTCGCCAGTTCGTTCAGCGCCGTGGCAAACATCTGCGACAAGTACGAGAAGAGATGAACGAAATCGAACTTGTGAACCAATTCGCGGCGGCGCGGGGTCTCCGCCTGAAGGGCGACCTTACAAGGGTCTCCGCCCGGGAGATCCTGCTCCCGCTGCTTATCCTCGACGTCGCCTACGGATACATCAGGCAACTCCGACCCGACGACTTCCGCTTCCAGGCACGACGCAGCGCCAAGAGGATCCACGAGGCCTACAACAACATCAACGGCTGGTTCTTCGCCGGCCTGAAGGATCAACTCGAAGACGCCGCCATCGACCTGATGGATCAACTGGAAGAGTCCGTCAAGCTGGACATCCTGGTCACCGAGACCGCCGTCTGGAACATCATGAAGTTCTGGCCGGAGCCGACCTGCACGAGGCTCGTCGCCTCCTACATGACCTACCTGCTCGCCGCCGGTGCCTCGGTCGCCTGGGAGCACATATTCCGCAGCAGCGAAGGCTACGTGACCAAGAACAAGGCGACGCTCACGATCCAGGCAGAGGCGAAGCGCCTGGCGGGTACCATGATGGCAGGCGGTGACTCCGACGCACCGGAGCGGCGGGTGAAGGAACTGCGGGACGCGGAAGCCGTCCTCGGGCGCAAACTCGTAATGTGGACAAGGCAGACCGATGAGACCTGAGACACTACGCGGGCGCATCATGTCGCCCGGCTACATCGAGCGCCGCTTCCTCGCCATGGAACGGGAGGCCGACGCCTACTGGGAAGACTGGAAGGCCAGCCAGGACAAGCAGGACCTCCGCTTCCATGCACGATACCGCCGCAAGGCTTATTACTACCTCAAAAAATTGACAGCGAAATGACATTCATCCTTGAATACAACGAGAAGTACTGCACCTGGCACAACAACTACTTCGACGAGCGCCGGCAGTGCTTCCATGACAAACTGTTCAGCAACGGCTACAAGCCCGTATGCATGTTCGACGAATGGAATCCGGAGCCGGAAGAACTTCAGGACCTGATGGACAAAATCGCCGAATACCAGTGCGACTACGAGAAGGCCTACTTCTTCGTGAACCGCCTTATCGCAAACAAGGTTTCAATCAAATACCAATCAGCATGACTAATCCGAAATCCAAGCCGGCCATGAGCCGCGAGCCGTCTGCCGAGGAGATCCGGCAGCAGCAGATCCGGGCGTTCGTACAGCGCCGTGAGTCCTTCGCACAGGGCATCATGTTCAACGCCCTGCACAACCCCTACTTCGACCCGGCAACCACTACGCCGGATACGCTTGCCAAGTGGAGCGTCCAGGCCGCAGAGGCCCTTCTGGACGCCCTCTACTCAAAGCGGGAGGAGGACAAGTGACACACGAGGAAAGCAGGATTCAGCAAGGGTGCGTGCGATGGTTCAGGTATCAATTCCCGAACCTCGCGCGGCTCTTGTTTGCAGTGCCCAACGGCGGCAGGCGTGACGCTGTGACCGGGAAGATCCTGAAGGGAGAAGGAGTCGTGGCCGGCGTGTCCGACCTCATCCTCCTGGTCCCCGCCGGAGCCTTCCACGGCCTCTGCATCGAGATGAAGACACGGACGGGCTCCCAGTCCACATCCCAGAAGGAATGGCAGGCCGACGTCGAGGCCCAGGGCTACCGCTACGTCGTGTGCCGGTCCCTGGACGACTTCATCGACGCAGTGTACGACTATCTCAGAGGGTAACGAATCAGAGCGAAAGGGGATTTACCGATAGGATGACCAAGATGGAGATCATAGACCGACTTGCAAGGGCGAAGACCGTCGAACAGGTGGTCGAGAACGTGACCCGCCGGCACATCACCGGCGACCTGAAGGACCTGTGCCAAATGGTCTACGTCTGGCTGCTGGAGACCGACGAGTCCAGGATCGTGTCGCTCTGGGAGAAAGACCAGATCGGCTTCTACATCGTCCGGATCGTGCAGAACCAGTACTGCCTCCCGTCATCCCGGTTCCTCCGCGCCTATCGCGTCTTCGGACGCCGGACCGTTCCAATCGAGGGCCATGACAAAGCGGATGAATAGCCAGGTGGTGGACGATTACCGGGCCATCAAACAGGAATACGCCTTCGACCCGGGACCGTTCAACGGCGACGAGAACCGCGTGCGCCGCATCAAGGAGATCATCTCCACCCGCCTGTCGGTTCCGGACCGAACGCTGATCCTGCTCTATGCTGAATACCAATCCTACAGGAAACTCGGAGAACAACTCGGCCTCAGCCACATGACTGTGCGCCGTGAGATTCTCCGGATAAGAAAAATAATACTTGACGAATATGGAAGACTTGATAACGAAGATTGAACAAATGCAGGCGGAAGCCCGTGACGGCATGAAACGGGCCAGCCGGGACAGTGACCCGTATCTCTACCAGTACCTGGTTGGGAAGTTCCACGCCTTCGGGAAGGTGGCCGGGATACTGAAAAAGCAGAAAGAATGTGTTGCTGATAGCAGCAAAACATCAGCAGATGAGGACGAGAGGACAAGGAAAGAGATTATACACTACCTTTTTTACACAGCGGGTGGTCTTTCCATCGAAGAACAAAATAGATGGATTGCCTACCTCGAAAAGCAGAAAGAGCAGAAGCCAGCAGAGTGGAGCGAGGATATTATCCGAAAAGCCGTTAAAGAGGTTGGGCTAACCCAGCATCAAATAGATTGGTTCAAAACCAATG
>CADCRA010000116.1 GCA_902803715.1 uncultured Bacteroidia bacterium | reverse complement strand
CGTCCGCTGCGGCAATCTCGCCAACCACAGCCACCGTCTGTCCGCCAGCAAGAAACTCGTCGTCCTGGGAGAAAAAGACGTCTACGAGCCTCTCTGCCGCGAGTGCTTCAACAAGGCCCTGGCCGAAGAAAAAAGCGAATAGTTACTTCCGCGGGTGATGGTCCAGAATGGCTCGCTGCCAGGTCTGGCTGTCGATATGCGTATAGATCTCGGTCGTGAGGATGCTCTCATGGCCGAGCATTTCCTGCACCACCCGCAAATCGGCGCCGTTCTCGACCAGATGAGTCGCAAAGGAATGCCGGAAGGTGTGCGGGGAGATTTCCTTGTGGATGCCCGCCGCCATCGCCTGCCGCTTGACCAGGTTGAACATGGACACGCGGCTGAGCGGCGTACCGGCCTTGTTGACGAACAGGTCGTCCGTATCGAACGGCCTGACGTCCAGATATTTCCGAATCCAGTCCGCCGCGACCTCTCCCAGCGGGACGATCCGCTGCTTGTCGCCTTTGCCGATGACCCGGACAAAGCCGTCCTCGAAAAACACGTCCGACACCTTCAGGCCGACCGCCTCCGAGACACGGAGACCGCAGCCGTAGAGGACTTCCAGAATCGCCCGGTCCCGGCAGGACTGCCAGCCGTCCGGGACGACGGATTCCAGGATCGCCGTCACTTCTTCCTGCGACAGCACGGCCGGGATATAGCGCCCCAGTTTCGGGAAATCCACGGCGTCGCAAGGATTGTCCGTCCGCTCCTTTTCCAGGATCAGCCAGGCGAAATACGAGCGGAGGGCGCTCAGCAGGCGCGCCTGCGTCCGCTTGGACATGTCCCGGGAGGCCACGTAGCCGACGATGTCCCCGGACTCCACCTCCGTCCCGGCTTTACCCGCAGCCGCAAGAAAAGCGGCCACATCGGAACAATAGGATGCCACCGTATTCGGTGACATCCCACGTTCTACTTTCAGGTAATACCGGTAGGCGGACAGGTCCATGATCCTTTACAGGGTACGGTACTTCTCGCCGTAGTAAAGCTGCTGGCCGAGATAATCGTCCGGATAAGCCAGTTCATAGTCCACGACTTCCCCGTTTTTCTCGACCGGGACGATCTCCGGATTGATGAATCCGCCGTAGGGCTTGAGGTTCAGGGCGGCGTAACGGTCCAGGACCTCCTTGTGGAGGGCGGGATCGATGTCGACCGCATATTTCTCGATCAGGGCCTTGCCGGCAGCATAGTCGCCTTCGGACTTGATCCGCTGGATCTCGGCGAGCAGGTCGCCGAACAGGCCGCGGAGGGCCTCGAAGTCGTTGACGACGAAATAGGTCTTCCCGTCGCGGACCTTCTTTTCAATAACGTTCCGGTCCGCACCCTTCTCATAGCACCACTCGGCGACCAGTTTGCGGTTCTGCATGTGGGCTTCCGTATTCGGACGGCCCAGTTCGACGCGGGTGAACTGCGTGAAGAGACCGTTGCGGATATAATTGGTATAATGGGCCTTGTAGGCATCCGGATGTTTCATGATGCCGAGTTCGACCAGTTTCGGATCGGCGATGTACCACAGGCCGAACAGGTCGGCGCGGGCTTCCTCCAGGGCGGACTGGTACTCGCCCAGGGCGGAGGCGCTGACACCGGGCAGCAACTGGCCGGAAGCGTGGCCAAGGCACTCATGCAGGTCGGTATGGACCTCGTCGGCATATTCGCCATACTGCTTGTATGCATCGATTTCCGCCTGGTCCCAGGCGAATTCGGAGAGGACGCTCTTCGGGGATTCCTGGGCGGCGAGATCATAGGTATGGGTGATGTTCGCGATGGTCACGGACTTGGAGCCGTGGTCCTTGCGGATCCAGTCCGCATTCGGCAGGTTGATGCCGATCGGCGTGGACGGATAGGTCGCACCGGCGAGGGCGACGGCATTGACGACCTTGGCGGAGATGCCGCGGACAGCGGTTTTCTTGAAACGGCTGTCGACCGGCGAGTTGTCTTCGAACCACTGGGCGTTGGCGCTCAGGGTCTCGGTACGGGCGGAAGCGGCGAAATCCCGGATGTTGACATAGCCTTCCCAGGTCGCCTTGCGGCCCAGCGGATCGTCATAATCCTCGATGAAACCGTTGATGAAGTCCACGGTACCGAGCGTGTCCTTGACCCATTCGATGTTGAACTCGTCCCATTTGCGGAGGTCACCCGTCCGGTAATAGTCGAGCAGCAGCCCGAGGGCCCGGACCTGGATGTCGTTCTCGGCGTATTTCTGCGCCTCGGCCAGTTCGCCGCAGATCTTCTCGATGGCGGGGCCGTAGATGCCGCCGATCTTCCAGGGAAGTTCCTTCACGACGCCGTTCTCCTTGACGACCTTGGAGTTCAGGCCATAGGAAATCGGGGTGGGATCCTTCGGATCGGCCATCTTCGCATAGAAATCGTCGACTTCCTTGCGGGTCACGCCGTCGTAGAAGTTGACGGCGGACAGGGCGACGATGTCACCGGTTTTCGACGTGGAACGGCGCTGGGAGAGGGCTTCCTTGTCATAAATGAAATCCAGCAGGGCGGCATCGGCATCGCCGACCGCCTCCATGAGCGAAGCGAAATACGTCTTCGGGCACTCCGGGATGAACTTGTCCTCCGCGTAGTGGTGATGGACGCCGTTGCTGAAGAAGACGCGTTTGGCATAGACCGTGAACTGCTGGAAATCCGCACTGGTGCGGTCGCCTTCATACTTGTTCAGGATGTCTTCGATCACGTGCCGGACGGGCAAGTTCCAGGCGCAATACTGGTCCCAGGTGATGTCGCGGCCATACTTGGCCGCTTCTGCCAGATGGTAGACATAGGTTTTCTGGCGGAGGGTCAGTTCGTCCCAGCCAGGCACCTTGTAGCGCATGACTTTCAGGTCGGCGAACTGGTCGACCGTATACTTGAAATCTTCGGGGGCTTCCGTTTTCTGGCCGCAGGAAGCGAGGGCGGCCGCTGATGCGAATGTCAGGAACATTTTCGTAAGAGTATGCATGATCCGTTCAAAAAAGATTCAACTGTTGCGCAAAGATAATACAAAGTTGGGAAAGATTCGTATATTTGCAATTGCTATGAGAACGACAAAACATACGTTTTTCTGCCTGGCGATGATCCTCCTGACCGCGCTGACGACCGCATCCTGCGAAAAATGGCGCAAGAAGAAGGAGGTGGATCCGGAGCGCGTCTTCATCCTGTATTCCGCCGGGTTCAGCAACCTGTCCCCTTCCCTGACGGAAGACATCCAGGACCTGCTCAGCGGCGACATTCCCGCGAAGAATTCCGCCGACGTCGTTCTCGTCATCAGCCGTAAGACCTCCGACGCCAGCGGACGGGACTACATCAAGGAGACCGCACCGTATCTTTTCCGCGTATACCGCACGAAGAACAAGGCGGTCTGCGACACCCTCTTCGCCCTGCCGGCCGGGTCGTCCCTCGCCGATGCGGACAACATGCGCACGATGCTCAGCAAAGCGGCGGAACTGTTCCCGGTCAAGCACTACGGCATGGTCCTTTCCTCCCATGCGACCGGATGGGTGCCGGCCGGCTATTACGCCAGCCCGAACATGTACCGGAGCAGTTCGGGACCGCTCCGTTCCAGCCGCATTCCCGCCGTCGATCCTCCGGGCATGGACGAGCCGGGATTCATCCTGACCAAAGCGCTGGGACCGGAATACTACAACAACGGCGGCATCCGCTATGCCCATGAGATGGACATCGATGCGCTCGCGTCCGCCATCCCCTTCCGCCTGGATTACCTGCTGTTCGACGCCTGCCTGATGGGCGGGGTCGAAGTCGCTTACGAACTGCGGAACGTCGCCGGCCTGATCGGATTCTCCCAAGCCGAGACCCTGTCCGACGGATTCAATTACAGGAAGATGGCCGGGCATCTGACCGGCTCGCCCGATCCCGAGGCGGTCTGCCGGGACTTCTACGAGCAGTATGCCAGCCGGAGCGGCAACTACAAGTCCGCCACGGTTTCCCTCGTCAATACCGCCGGCCTCGACCGGCTGGCCTCCGCCTGCAAGCCCCTGTTCGAGAAATACCGCAGCGCCATCGCGTCGCTGGACAGGAACAACGTCCAGGGATTCGGCGGCACCAAGCACTGGTATTATGACCTGGTGGACGTCCTGGAACAAGCCGGAGCTACGGCCGGCGAACTGGCTTCCGTCCGGAGCGCCCTGCAAAGCTGCATCGAATACGCCGCCCACACCGGCCAGTACTACAGCATGTACGGCGGGCTATACCCCATCGATGCTTTCTGCGGCCTGAGCATGTATCTTCCCTCCGCCGGATCATCCTACCTGGACAATTTCTACCGGAACATTCCCTGGAACCAGGCTGCCGGACTCGTGAAATAATCCTGATTCATAGGACTTTTCAAAAATATTTTTGTATCTTTGCGGTCCCAAAATAAAAGCCGTCGGGCTTTTGGTGCAATGGGGTCTGCCTCGGCAGACTGAGTAACACATTTTAAATTAAACAATTATGAAGCATTTTGAACTTAAGGGCCAGCTCCGTCAGACCGGTAACAAGGCCACCATCAAGGCCATCCGCGAACAGGGTCTCGTCCCGTGCAACCTCTACGGCCTCGGCATGCAGAACATCCTCTTCACCGTCAATGAGAAGGAACTCAACGCGCTGATCTGCAGCCCGGCTTCCTTCATCATCGACCTCGTCCTCGGTGAAGACAAGTACACCGCCGTCGTGCACGAACTCCAGTTCCATCCGGTCCAGGACAACTGCCTCCACGTCGACTTCCTCGCCGTCAATGAGGAGAAGCCGATCGCGATCAACGTTCCGCTCAACATCACCGGTCACGCTTCCGGCGTCCAGCTGGGTGGCAAGTTCGTCAAGAACGTCCGTGATCTCCGCATCTGCGCCCTCATGAAGGACCTTCCGGACCAGCTCGACATCGACATCACCGAACTCGGTATCGGCCAGAACATCGTCGCCGGCGACCTCCACTTCGAGAACGTCACCATCCTCAGCCCGAAGAACACCATCATCTGCGGCGTGAAGGCGACCCGTCAGTCCGCCCAGTCCTAACGATGTTCCCGTTTCTCAGAAAATTCTTCGGACGCTCCCGCCCGACAGCGGACACGGCAACCGGGGAACCTTGTGAACCTGGCATGAATTATCTGATCGTAGGATTGGGAAACATCGGCGCCGAATACGCCGGGACCAGACACAATATGGGATTTATGGTATTGGATGCCTGGGCACAGGCATCCAATCTTGTTTTCCGCAGTGACCGGTACGGCGATATCGCCGAAGTCAGTTTCAAGGGCAGGCGCCTGTACCTGCTCAAGCCCTCGACGTACATGAACCTCAGCGGCAAGGCGGTCCGTTACTGGATGACAAAACTGAACCTGCCCAAGGAGAATCTCCTGGTCATCTGCGACGACCTGAACCTGCCTTTCGGCACGCTGCGCATGCGGAAAAGAGGCAGCACGGGCGGCCACAACGGCCTTGAGAACATCCAGGAGCTGATCGGAACGCAAGATTACGCCCGCATCCGGATGGGCATCGGAAACGACTTCCATCCGGGAGAGCAGATCGACTTCGTCCTCGGCGGCCTGTCCGCGGAACAGAAGGCTGCGATGCCGGGATTGTGCGAAAAAGTCATCGAAGGCGTCAAGGCTTTCGTGACCGTCGGCCCGGACCGCGCGATGAACTCTTTCAACACCCGGGCCGAAAAGGTTTGACAATCAGGGTTAAATTGCGATTTTTTCGTAATTAACCCTTGTTTTTTTGGGGACAATTGCATATCTTGCACTCAGTTTTGATACTTAATGTTTAACGAACTATTTAAACCATTCAATCATGAAAGAACTTGTTGAGAAAATCAAGGCAGAGTACGAGCTCTTCGTTGTCAACGCAGACGCTCAGGTTGAGAAGGGAAACAAAGCCGCCGGCGCCCGCGCCCGCAAGGCCGCTCTCGATCTCATGAAGGATTTCAAGGAGTTCCGCAAAGCTTCCGTCGAAGCTGCCAAATAAGACCAGGATCTCCATTGAAAGTGTCGCAGCAGTCCCCATATGAAGGACTGCTGCCTTTTTTTTCTAAAAATATTGATTTTTTTCCGTGTTCCGTGCAACATTTGCACAACAACCTGCATCTATGCTATAGGTTTAGGTTTTAGTACACGTCTAAGGAGGGCCGCCCGGGAGTGATTCCATGGCGCCCTCTTTGGTTTTCTCCCAAAAAATGACTATCTATGCATTTTGTTAGATGAGCATTTTTTTGCGGACACTGAAACCATGAACCTTCGACACTGTCTCCTGACTCTCCTGCTTTGCATGTGCGTCCTTCCGGCTGGAGCCGCTCCCGCCCTGAACGCCCTGTATACGCTGTCCCAGCCGGACGGTACGGTATTCCAGGCACGGATCCGGGGCGACGAGCATCTGCGGATCGTGACGGATCCCCAAGGGCACGTCCTCGTCCAGGGCCGGGACAAGGTCTGGTACTATGCTCGCTATGAAGCCGACGGGCGGAAGGTCAGCACCGGCTATCCGGTCGGAGGAGACGTTCCGGCCCATATCCTGGCCGCCAGCACGTTCATCCCGGAACACGCCCTGCGCCTGCGGACGCAGAACCGCCGCCGCCAGGTAACCGCCCTGCGCGAAGCCCGGCCCGGCCTGCTGTCCCGTGTCCGGTCCGTCGCCGGTCCCCGGCAGACCGTCCTCAACAAGCACAGCATCGTCATCCTCGCCGAATTCGCCGATACGAAGATGACCTATACCCGGGATGATTTCGTACAGATGCTGACCCTGCGGGGTTATGATGAAAACGGCGCGACCGGTTCCGCCATGGATTACTTCGACGCGATGTTCAAGGGCGACTACCATTTCGAGTTCACCGTCTCCCCCATCATCACGCTGGACCATGAATCCGGCTGGTATTTCGACAACGACGACGAGGACAACGACAAGAACCCCGGACAGGCCGTCGTGGATGCCTGTACGAAAGCCCATGAAGCCGGCATCGACTTCTCCCGCTACGACGACGACGGCGACGGGGAGGTCGACAACGTCATCGTCTTCGTCGCCGGCAAGGACGAAGCCCAGGGCGCGGGCGCTTCCGCCGTCTGGTCGCATACCTGGTTCGTCAAGGACGGGGCCGGAATCACCTGCCGGCTGGACGGCAAGCTGATCAACAGCTACGCCATCACCACGGAGATCGGCATCGACGGCTATACCTCCGAAGGCTGGCACTTCGGGTTCACGGGCATCGGCACCTTCTGCCATGAATTCAGCCACACGTTCGGCCTGCCGGATTTCTACGACGTCGACTACGCCGGAAGCGGCGGCCAGGCGGACGGCCTGTTCCGCAAACTGGACTTGATGGATGGCGGCAACAGCAACAACTACGGCCGCACGCCCCCGCACTATACCGCACTCGATTATTACCTCCTGGGACTGGGTACCTGCGAAGAGCTGACCGTCGGCAACCGGACCCTGGAGCCCATCAGCACCGCCCGCCGGTACCTCAAATACGAAACCGGGACCGAAGGAGAGTATTACCTGTTCGAATGCCGCGACAACAACACGGCCTGGGACAAGCACATCGGAGGAAAAGGACTGCTGATCTACCATGTCGACAGAACCGGCAACAACGCCGGGCAGTCCGACACCTACGAGAAAGTCCTCACGGCCCGGGAGCGCTGGGAATACAACGAGGTCAACGCCAACCCCATCCATGAATGCGCGGCGCTGATGGCCGCAACCCCGGGCGTCCATGCCTTCACATCGGATGGCTACGACAGCAACAACCAGTCCAAGGTCTTCTATCCGCAGACCAGCTACCGGTCCTTCACGCCGCAGACCACGCCGGCCTTCATCTTCTGGAACGGGAAGGAATCTCCGGTCGGTCTCGTCAACATCGCCACGGACGGTTCCCGCGTCTCTTACACGGTCCAGGGTTTCAGTCCGATCCATATTCCCGAAGTCGGCGAAACGGCCCAGGAGATCTTCCAGGACGCCGCCATCCTGCAATGGACGGCGACCGATCCGGCCTATACCGGCAACGCGTACGTCAGCTGGGGCATCAGCGCCACCCAGAAGCGGGATACGGTCGCGGTCGCGCCGTATGAGCCCGGCCGGTACGCCCTCCGGCTGGAAGGACTTGATTCCCGCACCGCCTACCGGACGGACGTCTGGTTCGAACAGTCCGATATCTCCAGCGAGATCCGCGCCATGAACTTTACGACGAAGGCCTTCATGTCATCGGGGGTCCCCTATATCGCCCTGCCGCCGAAATCCGAAAGCGGTTCTTTCCCGTCCGGTACCCAGTTGCCGCTCCATGTCAACAACATGCAGGATGCGGCCCATGTCGAATGGTTCCTGGGCAGCACCGCCATCGCACCGGGCGGCAACGGCTACTACACGCTGACCCGCTCCGGCACCCTGAAAGCCGTCGTCACCCGGAAGAACGGATACAAAGAATTTATTATAAAGGTCCTGAAAGTCCAGTAACATGAAACGCGCCCCCCTGCTGACCCTTCTTCTCCTGTCGGTCCTGACAGGCTGCAGCTGCGAGAAAGAACCGGAGATCGACTCCGCCTTCCTCGAAAGCACCGCCGTCGGCCTCCAGATCAAAGGCACCACCCTCTTCTCCTATGATCCGCTGACCTGCCAGCTGGGTTACGGCTACGATACCAACCAGTTCCGCGCGAGCAACGACAACGGCACGGAGTTTTTCACCCTGACCTGCGACAAGCTGCCGGTCTCCAAGGGACAGACGGTCAAGGGCGACCTGGTCTTCACGCGCGGCAACGGGACCGGCAAGGAATCCGGTCTGAAACTGACGGTGGAAAAGGTACAGGGCGACCTGATCTGGCTCTGGAACAGTTCGAAGCAGATCGCCGTCTGCGTTCAGATCCTCCGCTGAGGACTTCCCCCATACAAGAAATCAGGCTGGCCCCGAGGGGTCAGCCTGACTGTTTTCCAACCGGTCTTCCGGCTTAGAAGCTGAGGGCGATGCCGATGAAATCGTCAGCCTTGAGGGCGGCGCCGCCGATGAGGCCGCCGTCGATGTCGGGCTGGGCGAAGAGCTCCTTCGCATTGGAAGGCTTGCAGCTGCCGCCGTAGAGGATGGTGGTGTCGTCAGCAACCTGGGCGCCGAACTTCTCGGCGAGCACCTTGCGGATGCAGGCGTGGATCTCTTCAGCCTGCTCTGCGGTCGCAGTCTTGCCGGTACCGATGGCCCAGACGGGCTCGTAGGCGACGACGATGTTCTTCATGTCTTCCGCCGTGAAGTTGTAGAGGACCGCCTTGGTCTGCTCCGTGACGACGTCGAAGTGCTTGCCGGCTTCGCGCTCGTCCAGGTTCTCACCGACGCAGAGGATGACCTTCAGGCCGGCTGCCAGGGCGAGTTTCGTCTTCTCGACGAGCTTCGCATCGGTCTCACCGTAATACTGGCGGCGCTCGGAATGGCCGAGGATGGTCCACTGCGCACCCGTGGAGGTCAGCATGGAGACGGAAACCTCACCGGTGTAAGCACCTTTCTCCTTGTCGGCGCAGTTCTGCGCGGAAAGCTCGACGCGGGTACCCTTGAGGACGCCTGCGACCGGGCAGAGATGGGTGAAAGGAGTGGCGACGATCAGGCCGACTTCGGCCGGAACCTCGGCGGATTTGGCCACGACGGCCTTCGCAAGTTCGATACCTTCAGGAACTGTGGTGTTCATTTTCCAGTTGCCTGCAACGATGTTCTTTCTCATTTGTCTTATTTGTTAGAAGTACATTTTCAGATTCTGCAAATTTACGGATTCCCTGAGAATTAATCAAATTATTTGACATCGGCCCATTTTTATCGTAACTTTGCGGGTCAGAAGAACATAACATCCCACATCATCCGATGAAGAATTTTGTAGAAGAACTCAAATGGAGAGGCATGATCCAGGACATCATGCCCGGAACGGAAGAAAAACTCATGGAAGGCCCGCAGGCTGCCTACGTAGGCATTGACCCGACGGCCGACTCCCTGCATATCGGACATCTCGTCAGCGTGATGATCCTCAAACATTTCCAGAACTGCGGCCACAAGCCGTACGCCCTGGTCGGCGGCGCCACCGGCATGATCGGCGACCCGTCCATGAAATCGGCGGAGCGCAACCTCCTCGACGAGGAGACCCTGAACCACAACGTCGCCTGCATCAAGGCGCAGCTCGGCCGGTTCCTCGACTTCGATTCCGACGCCCCGAACAAGGCCGAGCTCGTGAACAACTACGACTGGATGAAGGACTACACCTTCATCAATTTCATCCGCGACATCGGCAAGCACATCACCGTGAACTACATG
>CADCRA010000115.1 GCA_902803715.1 uncultured Bacteroidia bacterium | reverse complement strand
GAAAATTTTGGACAGTTGCTGCACTTTCGCATGGCCGTCCTCTCGGATCAGGTTCAGGATCCCTTGTCTTCTTTGGTTGAGAGCCATCTTGCTTCGGGAGTTTACGTTATACAAAGATACTGAAAAGCTGTCGAATATCCAATTTTTCCTTATTTCCGTCCGTTTCAAAGCTTTTTCTTTTGGTTGATTACGTATTTCTTCCAGATGCTATTACGATAACTTTCGATTAAAACGAAAAAATTCTTTCGTTTTCTTTTGTTTTTAATTTTCGAATATTTATATTTGCATTCGAAGTACTATAACACTAAAGACCCCATGGATATTTCTCAACTTAAACTGATTTCCGAGCAGAGCCGGGAACGTTTGATCGAAATTATCTGCCAGGCCAAGGCGGGCCATACGGGCGGAGATCTTTCGTGCCTGAACGTCCTGACTGTGCTATACTTCCATACGATGAACCTGACGAAGGACAATCTGGAAGATCCTTCCCGTGACCGGTTCATCCTCAGCAAAGGCCACTGCGTGGAAGCCCTGTTTGTTACTTTGGAGGCCAAAGGCATCCTGGACCCTTCTGTCCTGGACACCCTCGGTCAGTTCGATTCTCCGCTGGCCGGACACCCGACTATCAATGTCCCCGGCATCGAGGTCAATTCCGGTGCGCTCGGCCACGGCCTTCCCATCGGTGTCGGCATGGCCCTCGCCGCCAAAATGGACGGAAAGGACTACAAGACCTTCGTCCTGATGGGCGATGGCGAGCAGGGGGAAGGCTCCATTTATGAAGCGATGATGGCGGGCCGCCAGTACAAATTGGATAACCTCGTTGCCATCATTGACCGCAACCATCTCCAGATCAGCGGCGATACGGAGGACGTGATGGGCATCGACAGCATCCGGACGAAGTGGACCGCTTTCGGCTGGGATGTCATCGATGCAGACGGTGACGACATCGTCTCGCTCGTCAAGGCATTTGACGGGATCGATTATTCCAACGGCCAGCCGCATCTTATCATCTCGCACACGACAAAGGGCAAGGGCGTTTCCTACATGGAAAATGTAGCGAAATGGCACCACGGCGTCCCTTCTGCCGAGCAGTGCGCTACAGCGCTGGCTGAGATTCAGGGTAGAATCGAAAAACTACAGAAATCATGATCGCTTGCAGGAAAAGTTTTACGGATACGCTGCTCCAACTCGCGCGTACCGATAAAGATATCGTCGCCGTCACGACGGACGCCCGCGGCTCCGTCACCCTCGGCGACTTCGCCAATGAACTGCCCGCGCAGTTCGTCGAATGCGGCATTGCCGAACAGGATGCCGTCGGCATCTCCGCCGGCCTGGCCCATTGCGGCAAGAAGGTCTTCTGCTGCGGCCCCGCGTGCTTCTATGTAGCCCGCAGTCTCGAGCAGGTCAAGGTCGACATGGCCTACAGCCGCAACCCGGTCAAGATCCTTGGCGTCAGCGGCGGCGTTGCATACGGGGCGCTCGGTGCCACCCACCACAGCCTCCACGACATCGCCGTCCTACGGACGTTTCCGGCTATGAATGTCGTCCTTCCGTGCGATGCGCGTTCGACGGCGAAACTGGTGAAATTCCTGGTGGATTTCCCGGAGCCGTGCTATATCCGCGTCGGCCGCGCCGCCGTTCCGGATGTGTACGAAAATGATGATTTCACGTTCGAGATCGGCAAGGCGAATGTCCTGCAGGACGGTTCCGACCTGACCCTCATCGGAGCGGGCGAGACCGTCTGGCACGCCCTTCAGGCCGGCCGCACGCTCTCTGCGCAGGGCATTTCGACCCGCGTCCTGGATCTGTCTTGGATCAAGCCGTTCGACCGCGATGCTGTCCTGAAGGCCGCCCGCGAGACCGGCCGCATCATCACCGTCGAGGAGCACAGCCGTTTCGGCGGCCTGGGCGCCCTCGTGACGGAAGCCCTCTCTGAGCATCCCGTTCCGGTCCGGATCCTCGGTATCCCGGACGAGGATGTCATCCATGCCACTTCCCCCGAGATCTTCCACTATTATGGACTTGATGCGGAAGGAATCGTCAAAGCCGCCAAAGAATTTGTCAAGTAGCCATGGAACATCAGGTAATATCGATCGACCAGAGCACCCAGTCCACGAAGGCCCTCCTCTTCGCGGAAGACGGCCGGCTGCTCAAGATGGCATCCATCCGGCACGAGCAGATCTATCCCCGGGAAGGCTGGGTGGAACATGATCCCGAAACACTTTACAAAAATACGATATGGGTTATTAATGAGGTAATCAGTGGAAATGCCGGCCGTGAGGTCGGGTATTCCCTGGCACTGACCAACCAGCGGGAGACGGTCGTTGTCTGGAACAAGAAAACCGGCAAGCCCGTCTCCAACGCTGTGGTCTGGCAGTGCATGCGCGGCAAGGAAATCTGCGACGCGCTCAAGGCCCGCGGCTGCGACGCCCTCGTCCAGGAGCGCAGCGGCCTGCTGATTGACCCGTATTTCTCCGCCAGCGGCGCCAAATGGATCCTCGACCATGTCGCGGGTGCCCGCGAGGCCGCCGAGGCCGGTGACCTGCTCATGGGCACCGTCGAATGCTGGCTCATCTGGAAACTGACCGGAGGCAAGGTCCACGCGACGGATTATACCAATGCGTCCCGCACCCTGCTTTTCAACATCCATACCCTGGACTGGGACCAGGACCTGCTGGATCTTTTCACGATCCCGCGCAGCATGATGGCCGATCTCCGTCCGTGCGACGCCTTCTACGGCGAAACGACGGCGGAAGGCATCTTTGAGAAGCCCATTCCGATCGCCGGTGTGCTGGGCGACAGCCACGGTGCGCTGGCGGGCCAGATGTGCTTCGGCGCAGGCCTGGGTAAGGCGACCTACGGTACCGGTTCCTCCGTCATGGTCAACATCGGCGAGAACTGCGCGAATCCGCCGGCCGGCCTGGTGACTTCCGTCGGGTTTGCCGCCCTCGGCAAGGTCTTCTACGCCTTTGAAGGCAATATCCATTGCACGGGCGCGACGATTACCTGGCTGAAAGACAAACTGGAACTCATCGCCGGGGCAGGGGAGATCGAAGGTTTCGCTACGTCCGTTCCGGACAACGGCGGCGTCTATTTCGTCCCGGCTTTTGCCGGTCTGGGCGCACCGTGGTGGCATCCGGAGGTCAAGGCGCAGATCTGCGGCCTGAGCCTCGGTTCCTCCAAGGCCCATGTCTGCCGGGCCGCCCTCGAGTCCATCGGCTTCCAGGTCGCCGACCTGGTGAAGGCCATGACCGAGTCCGCCGGCATCGACCTGAAAGAGATCCGCGTCGACGGCGGTCCGACCAAGAACGCCTTCCTCATGCAGTTCCAGTCCGACCTCCTGCAGGTCCCTGTCGTCCGCTCCGAGGTGGAGGATGCTTCCGCCTTCGGCGCGTTCGTCATGAACGGTTTCGCCCGCGGGAAATGGACATCCTTCGACCAGGCCGCTTCGGTCTGGAACGGAGAAGCACCCGTCCTTCCGCAGTCCTATGATACGGTGGAGAAAGCCTATGAAGGCTGGCAGGCCGCCGTCCGTCAACTGATCAAATAATAACGAACAACAATCAAATAACACTCAACTATGTACAAAGCAGACAAGAAAATGTGTTTCGGTGTGATCATCGGTACACGCGCCTACTTCAATCCGGACCTCGCCATCGATGTCCGCAAGGAACTCCTCCGCGTCCTCGACGAATGCGGTTATGACTATGTCATTCTCCCCGAAGATGCAACCCCCACCGGCAGTTCCTCCATCGAGACCCGCGAGGACGGCCTCAAGGTTGCCGCCCAGTTCAAGCAGCACCGCGAGGAGATCGACGGTATCATCGTCGCCCTCCCGAATTTCGGTTTCGAAATCGGCATCATCAATGCCATCCATGAGGCCAACCTGGGTGTCCCGGTGCTTGTCCAGGCTTATGACGACTACAATGACAAGGTCGACCTGGATCACCGCCGTGACGCGT
The DNA here is from genome assembly GCA_902803715.1 of uncultured Bacteroidia bacterium. Classification (GTDB taxonomy): domain Bacteria; phylum Bacteroidota; class Bacteroidia; order Bacteroidales; family UBA932; genus Cryptobacteroides. Next base: position 10,689 of record CADCRA010000115.1, on the reverse strand, counting down.
TCTGCGGCAAGATCTCCGTATGCAACAACCTGTATCAGTACGGCATCCCGTTCTCTGACACGACCCTGCATACCTATGACATCTACGATCCGCTCGTGAAGGCCGACATCATCAAGTTCGCCGGTGTCTGCCGCGTCGTCAATGGCCTGCGCCACTGCCGTGTCGGCCAGATCGGCACCCGTCCGCTGGGCTTCAACACCTGCCGTGCCAGCGAGAAACTCCTCCAGAAATACGGTATCACCGTCGTTCCTGCCGACCTGTCCGAAATCCTGTACGCCGCCGAGAAGATCGCCGACGACGATCCCGAGTACATCGCCAAGAACAAGAGCATCCACGAGTATGCCGAGGTTCCTGCGAATTATGAGGACAAGATGCCGCTCGTGGCGAAGTTCGGTGTCGCTGTCGACCGCTGGTGCGCCGCCAATGTGTGCGATGCCCTGGCGATCCAGTGCTGGGACTCCCTGGAGATCAATTTCGGCTGCGCCCCGTGCGTCGTCATGTCCATGCTCTCCGACAAGCTGATCCCGAGCGCCTGCGAGACCGATATCGCCGGTGCCGTCTCCATGTATGCCCTGACGCTCGCTTCCTGCGAAGCATCCGCCCTGATGGACTGGAACAACAACTTCGCCCAGGAGCGTGAGAAGTGCGTCTGCACCCACTGCGGCAACTACGCCTGCGGTTTTGTCGGCAACAAGAACCTCAAGCTCGCCCCGCTCGGCGTCCTCGGCCGTACCCTCGGCAAGGTCCGGACGTTCGGTGCCGTCAGCGCGAAGGTTACCGAAGGCGACTTCACCTTCTTCCGCATCTCCACCGACGATACGAAGGGTGTCATCAAGGCTTACCTCGGCGAAGGTGAGATCACCAACGATCCGTACGGAATGGACGGCTGCATCGCCGTGACCAAGGTCCCGAACCTGCAGAAACTCATGAAGCACATCTGCCGCAACGGCTTCGAGCACCATGTCGCCGCTTGCCGCACCCATGTCGCCGATATCCTTCAGGATGCCATCGAGAACTATCTCGGCTGGGATCTGTATGTCCACGAATAAAAACTGAACGACCATGGTACTCGTCACCAATGTCGCCCTGGCGATGGTCTGCTGTATCTACTGCTGCATCTGCTGGGGATCCTGGGCCAACACCCAGAAACTGGTCCAGAAGAAGGATTGGAAGTCTTTCCTCTTCTACTGGGATTACATCGCCGGCTTCTTCCTGACGGCGATCATCGGCCTGCTCGCCTTCAACGGCGGACATCTGTTCGAGAACATCACCTGGCAGGCAGCCATCTGGCCCCTGCTCGGCGGTCTGATCTGGAACTTCTCCAACATCTTCCTGACGGCGGCGAACGGCGTGGCCGGCATGGCGGTCGGATTCCCGATCGGCGGCGGCCTCGGCTGGGTCGGCGGCATCATCTTCAACTACTTCAGCTCCGGCTTCACGGGCAACAAGCCCATGCTCTGGTTCGGTGTCGTCCTGGCTGTCCTGGCCATGGTCCTCTGCGCCGTTTCCTACAGCAAACTGGCCGGCAGCCAGAAGAAGAGCCCGACCGCGGGCATTGTCTTCGCCCTCATTTCCGGTATCGGCTTTGCCTTCTTCTACGGTCTCGTCGTGAAGGGAACCGCTCCGTCTTTCGGCGGCGTCGGCACCCTGTCCCCGTACCAGGCGGTCTTCTTCTTCGCCCTGGCGGTCCTCGTCTCCACGTTCTTCCTTTGCCCGATCGCGATGAGCCACTCGGTCGAAGGAAAGTCCACGATGAAGGATTATTTCACCAAGGGTGACGCCCGTACCCACCTGATCGGCATGCTCGGCGGTTTCATCTGGATGAGCGGCATGGTCATCAGCTTCATGACGGCCCAGGCTCCGGTCAACAAGGCCGTCTCCTACGCCCTTTCCAACGCCTCCCCGCTGGTGGCGATGATCTGGGGCGTGCTGATCTGGCGCGAGTTCAAGGAAGCCCCGAAGGGTACCATGAAATTTGTCTATGCGATGTTCCTCTGCTTCCTGGCAGCCCTTGTCATCATTGCAGCTTCGAACTAGGAAAACTTATTAACCAATCAACCTATAAACATCTGACCCAATGAGACGAATTTTGACATTCGCAACGATGTTTCTCCTGAGCCTCGGTTTCGCCTTCGCACAGGGCAACATCACTGTATCCGGAACGATCCTCGATGAGCAGGGCCTTCCGATGATCGGCGTCGGCGTCGTGCAGCAGGGTACCACCAACGGTACGACCACTGACATCGACGGCAAGTACACCGTTACTGTCCCCCGGGGTGCCAACCTCGAATTTACCTTTGTCGGCTACACCACCCAGGTGCTCCCGGCCAATTCCGCCAAAATCGACCTGACCCTCGAACCCGAGAATACCTTCCTCGAGGAGACCGTCGTCATCGGTTACGGCGTCCAGCGCAAGAGTGATGTCACCGGCGCCATCTCGTCCGTCAAGGCGGCCGACTTGGAAAACCGTTCCGTGACCGATGTCCAGAACTCTCTGCAGGGCAAGACTGCGGGCGTCCAGCTCATCAGCACTTCCGGTGCTCCGGGCTCCGAGTCCTCCATGCGTATCCGCGGTTACAGCTCGAATGCATCCTCCGATCCGCTCTATGTCGTCGACGGTCTGCGCATGCGCAGCATTTCCCAGCTCGACCCGAACGACATCGAATCCATGGAGGTCCTGAAGGATGCTGCCTCCGCTGCCATCTACGGTGCGCAGGCCGGTAACGGTGTCGTCCTCATCACGACCAAGAAGGCCGCCCAGGGACGTCGCATCATCCGTTACGACATGCAGCTTTCCTTCCAGGATATGGCGCATATCCCCCAGTCCCTTAATGCGAAAGACTATCTGACATGGGTCGGTGAATATGACCTTGTCTCCGAAGATCGTATCAAGAATTTCTATGACGGCACGACCGATACCAACTGGGCCGACGTGGCTTTCGAGCGTGGTACCATGCAGCGCCACAACCTCTCCTTCCAGGGTGCGAACAACAACGGTTCCCTCTATGCTTCCATCTCCTATCTTGACAACAACGGTCCGGTCATCACGGACCACGATTCCTTCAAGCGTCTGACCGCCACGGTCAATGCCGACTACAAGATCAAGGACTGGCTGAAATTCACGACCAACAACTCCTTCGGTTACAGTTCTTCCAAGACGGTCAGCGCGGGTGGCATGTACTCCCTGCCGGCCGCCGTCATCCAGATGGACCCGCTCACCCCGGTCGTCTACCCGGCCGATAAGCTTCCGCTCCACATGCAGTCCCTCGTTGATCAGGGCCATACCTTCATCAAGGACGAGAACGGCAACTACTACTCCATGTCTCCGTTCCAGGAGTCGAACAACATCAACCCGTACATCACGGTCAACAGCACCGACCCGATGAACCAGCGGTTCGATCTCCGCGGTACCACTTCCCTGGACTTCACGGCCATTCCGCATGTCACCGTCACCTCCCGTCTCGGTTATACCGTCAACAGTTCCATCAGCAATTCCGTGACCTGGCCGAGCGTTACCAATACCGATACCGTAACCGATTATGTTACCATCCGCGGCAATGCCGGTACGAATACCTACTATCAGTGGGAAAACTTCGCCAACTACAACCAGACCTTCGCCCGTAAGCACAACGTCAGCGCCATGGTCGGTATGTCCTATTCCTGGCGTTCCAACTACGACGTGACCGGTCAGATCAACGGTACGAACAGCAGCAACATCGGTATCACCAAACTGGATCCGAACTACGCTTACTTCGCCAACCAGACCGGTACGGCCACCAAGACCGTCAGCGGCGGCGAAATGCGCCATTATGCCGAACTTTCCTACTTCGGCCGTGTTTCCTATGACTACGACAACCGCTACTACATCCAGGCTTCCCTCCGTGCGGATGCCGCTGACCTCTCCATCCTTCCGCTCAATACCCGCTGGGGTTACTTCCCGGCCGTTTCCGGCGGTTGGACGCTTTCCCGTGAAAGCTGGTGGAAGAACCTCGGCCTGACCCCGGTCAGCCACTTCAAGGTCCGCGCTTCCTGGGGCCAGAACGGCTCCATCGCCGGCCTGAGCAACTACATGTACGCTGCGACCATCGCTTCCACGATCAAACTCGGTATGGAGAAGGGCGGCGCCTATGCGACCGGTTCCATTCCGAACGCCATCGGCAACTACAACCTCAAGTGGGAGACCTCCGAGCAGATCGACCTCGGTATCGACCTCCGCATGTTCCAGGACCGTCTGTCCTTCACCTATGACTACTTCGACAAGAAGACCAAGGACCTGATCATGCGCAGCGTGAATTCCTCCCTCGTGGTCGGCGGTACCCTGTCTCCGCTCAATGCAGGTAACGTCAGCAACCGCGGTCATGAATTCGAACTCACCTGGAAGGACAAGGTCGGCGACTTCGGCTACAGCATCAGCGGCAACCTCGCGACCCTGAAGAACGAAGTGACCTATGTCTACGAGACCCTGACCCGTGTTTCTGGCGGCAGCGGCGGCTCCGGTGTGACCACTTACTTCGAGAAGGGCTATCCGATCTGGTACATGCGCGGCTACGAGTATGCCGGCGTCAATCCGGATACCGGTGTCCCTACCTATGTGGACCATGGCAACAACGGCGAAACCATGAGCGACGAGGACAAGGTCATGATCGGTTCCGGTATTCCGGATTATACCTATGGCATTACCCTCAACCTGAGCTACAAGGGCTTTGATCTCACGGCCTTCGGCAGCGGCGCCGCCGGCAACGAGATCGCCTATGCTGTTCCGCGTTCCACCCGTAACCAGGCCAACACCCTGCAGTATATCTTCGACAACCGCTGGCAGAAGCCGGGCGACCATTCCAAGTTCCCGAGCGCCGATCTCTCCCACTGGGGTTATGCCAACTTCCTCGAGAGTTCCGCGTATGTCTTCGACGGCTCCTACTTCAAGGTCAAGCAGCTCCAGTTCGGCTACAATGTTCCGAAGAATCTGCTGGAGAAGATCAGCGTCAGCAGCCTGCGCTTGTATGTCTCCCTCGACGACTGGTTCGTCATCACGAAGTATCCGGGCTTCGATCCGGAAGTCTCCGTCAGCTCCAGCGGCCTCGGTATCGACTACGGCCAGTATCCGACGGTCAAGAAGACGGTCTTCGGCGTCAACATTTCCTTCTAACCTTTAAATGGAAATCCGATTATGAAACTTAGATATATTTTCACCGGTGTGCTTGCAGCAGGTTTCCTTCTCGCTTCCTGCTCCGACAAGCTTGACATCCCTCAGCACAGCGTCGTCGATATCGACACTTTCTACAAGACGGACGCGGAAGCCGAGGAAGCCATTGTTGCCGCTTATGCGCAGTTCAAGACTGCTCATTCCGGCGGTACCAGCAGTGCCAGCTGGCTGATGAACTTCCTGGGTGACGAACTCTGGGCCGGCGGCAAGGACCGCTCCGACGGTATCTTCTACCAGTACAATGAATTCTCCTTCAACGACGGCAACGGCGTCGTCAAGAATCTTTACTCGAATCTCTATACGCTGATCTATCGCTGCAATCTCGTGCTGGAACGCGTCCAGGGTGATTCCCAGGTCATGAAGCGTGCCCGCGCCGAAGCGTTGACGATGCGGGCCTGGGCCAATTTCGAGCTTGTCACCCTCTGGGGTACCGCTCCGCTCGTGGACCATGTTTTGACCGAATCCGAATATCTCCAGGGCAATGTGGAGTCTCCCGCCGTCCTTTGGAATGCCATCGAGACCGACCTGAAGGATGCGATCTCCAGCGGCGCCCTGACCGACCAGACCGGCACCTACCGGATGACCAAGGCTTATGCGCAGGCCATGCTGGCAAAGGCCTATCTCTGGCAGAACAAGTATGCGGATGCCGCCAAGATCTACGATGAGATCATCAGCAGCAAGAAATTCTCCCTGCAGGCGGACCTGAAGAACTTCGGTACCATCAAGGGCGATGTCTCCACGGAAGACCTCTTCTGCATGCGCGGTATCGACGATGCTTCCAACAGCGGCCCGAACAGTACCTTCCGTGGTACCTGGACCGGTCTGCGTGCCGAACGGTTCGAGTACAACTTCGACAAGTCCCGCCCGGCGACCGCGAACTTCGCAACCTATACGTTCGGCTTCCAGATCTGCCCGACCAAGTCGCTCTACGACACCTTCGTCAAGATCGAGGGCAAGGACGGTTACCGTCTCAAGAACTTCATCCTGACCTACGAGGACATGCAGGAAGAGTTCAACACCCGCGTTCAGGCCGGCATGCCGATTTACGACTGCGAGGGCTACTTCAACCGCAAGTACATGCCTTGGAAAGACAACGGTTCCGCTTACCGCTATCCGCTGCCCGATCATATCATGCGCTATGACGAGGTGCTCTGCTTCGCTGCCGAGGCTTATTTCCAGAACAAGGAAAATGCGAAGGCCGTCAATTGCATCAACGAGCTCCGCACCCGTGCAAAGGCTCCGACCATCTCCGAGGGCGACCTGAACCTGCAGCTGATCAAGGACGAATCCTTCGTCGAACTCTGCTTCGAAGGTATCCGCTACCAGAACCTTCTCCGCTGGGGTGACGCCGCCACGATCCTGAAGAACCGCGGCACGATCCACCCGCAGCTCAACCAGGATGGTTCCGTCGACTACATCCGCTACAACCAGGACGGTACGGTCGGTTTCATGAGCCCGAAGCACCTGCTTCTCCCGTTCCCGGCCGATGAGATGGCTGTCAACCCGAACATGTCCCAGAACGAGGGCTGGAAATAGTTCTCCCGTTTTTCTTTACCTGACGATCCTGCCCGCCGCCTGTACTTCGGGCTCCGGGCAGGATTTCCTTGAAACAGAACAAAACACAGATACGATATGAAAAAAATCATGATGTTTGCGGCGGGCCTTTTCCTTTCGGTGGCCGCTTTTGCACAGCAGAACCTTTTCATTTCCCAGGACATTGAATCCGGTACCGTCGACGAGCAGGGGAGGGTCACCTTCCGCCTCATCGCCCCGGATGCGAAGAAAGTCCAGATTGCCGGCGACTTCATCAAGAAGGACGTCGACCAGCAGCATATCGCCGGCATGGTCGGCGCCGGGCAGATCGACATGAAGAAAGGCAAGGACGGCATCTGGACCTATACCTCCAATCCGCTCCCTTCCGAACTCTACAGCTATACGTTCCTGGTGGATGGCGTTCCGGTGCTTGACCCGAACAATCCGCATGTCTACCGCGACTTCGCGACCGTGACCAACGTATTCCTCGTGGGCGGCGGCCTCGCCGACCTCTTCAAGGTCAATGACGTTCCCCATGGCACCCTTGTCGCGAAGTGGTACCATTCCTACGGTATCGGCAAGGACCGTCGGCTGAATGTCTATCTCCCGGCCGAGTACGATGCCAATCCGTACAAGCAGTATCCGGTCCTCTACCTCCTCCACGGCTCCGGCGGTGACGAAAACGAGTGGACCATCTTCGGCCGCGCCGTCCAGATCATGGACAACCTCATCGCGCAGGGCAAGGCCGAACCGATGATCGTCGTCATGCCGAACGGCCATGCCGAAATGCAGGCCGCTCCGGGCGAGAGCTCCCTCGGCTATTACAAGCCGTTCCATTTCCGTGATCCGGAAGGCAAGTATGTCGCCAATTTCATGGAAATCGTGAACTTCATCGACAAGAACTTCCGCACCATTCCTGAGAAGTGCGGCCGTGCCATCGCCGGCCTGTCCATGGGTGGCGGCCATTCTGTCAACATCTCCCGCAAGTATCCGAACGTCTTCGACTATGTAGGTGTCTTCTCCGCCGGCGGCCGCATCCACGAACTGGATGAGAGCGTCCCTGAGAACAAGGCGACCATGGATGCCGTCCGTACTCAGATTGCCAACGGTGTCTCCGCTTACTGGATCGGCATCGGCCGTGACGACTTCGGCTTCCAGGGTGCCAAGACCTACTACGAAGACCTGAAGGCCCTCGGCATGCCGAACCTCAGTTTCCGTGAAAGCGACGGCGCCCATGTCTGGAACTGCTGGCGTCTGTATCTCTCCGAATTCGCTCCGCTTCTTTTCAAGAAATAAACTATGAAAAAGTTTTTCGCCCTTTGCGTAGCGGCCCTCTCGCTGGCCGCCTGCGCCGGACAGAAGTCCCTTGCGCCGGAAGAACTGGCCATCCCCATCGACAAGAGCCAGCAGCCTCGCGTCCTGATTACCACCGACCTGGAGTGCGATGACATGAACGGTGTCATCCTGAGCCTGATGTATGCCGACCAGTATGACCTGGCAGGTATCGTCTGGACCGCCGGCATGTATCATTTCCAGGGTGACGGCGGCCTCCATACCCTGGGCCAGATTACCCCGAACTTCCGCTGCAACGCGCAGCACTGCGAGCACCGTGTCAAGACCGCGGCCGACCTGACCGAATACCGTCCGGTCGACCCGACCTGGCTGCCCCGCATCCTGGACTGCTATGAGGCTGATTATCAGTTGATGAGCAAGAACAATCCGAACTATCCGACTCCGGAATACATCCGCAGCATCACCAAGGTTGGCAACATTGAGTTCGAAGGGGACTACCGCTTCGAGACCGAAGGCTCCAACTTCATCGTCGACGTCATCCTCGACGACGACCCGCGTCCGGTGACGATCCAGCACTGGGGCGGCATCAACACCACCGTCCGTGCCCTGTATACGATCTATGAGCGCTATCATGGCACGCCGGAGTGGGAGTCCATCCTCAAGAAGGTGACGGACAAGGTCCGCATCGGCGGCAGCGGCGAAGACAACTGCCGCGCCGACAGCAAGATCGACGAGATGTTCCCGGGCCTGCAGAACGGCGGCTACGGCTTCGGTTTCTTCAGCTACGGTTCCTTCTTCTCCTCCAGCAAGAACGCTCCGAACCGCGCTGCCGAAGAGCTTCAGCCGTACATGCACGCTCCCTGGAACCTCGAGGCCTACAAGCAGAACCACGGCAAACTTCCCGAGCAGATCTGGCTCATGGCCGAAGGCCGCGCCATCTACGGTGAGCCGATCATCTACAACTACGGTCTGATCGATTACATGGACTGGGGCAAGTCCGCCGAACTCGGCTGGGGCCCTGAGAGCCTGAAAGGCCGTGCCCGCGCCGATTACGATCCGTACTCCTGGGCATTCTGTCAGTTCGGTTGCGCCGGCTTCATCGACATCGGTCTCCGCAGTGATGTCAACAACCGTGGCAACAACCACTACACCATCGTCATGTGGGAAGAACTCGCCGCCCGCGCCGACTGGGCCATCTGCGAACCGCAGGATTGCAACCACGCTCCGATCGTCACCGCCGAGCAGCGTGACCTGACGGCTGCTGCCGGCCAGACCGTGACGCTGAACGGTTCCGCCAAGGATCCGGACGGCGACAAGCTGACGACCCAGTGGTATGTCCCTGCCGCCGCCTGCACCTACGGAGAGGGCAAGGCCGAAGGCTTGACCGTCTCTTCCGCGACCGGCTGGACGACCAGCTTCACCGTTCCTGCCGATGCGAAGCCGGGTGACAAACTCGTCGTCAACCTCGAAGTCCGCGACGAGGCCGAGCGCCCGATGACCCGTTTCGCCCAGTACGTCATCACCGTATCCTAAGTTTTATGAAAAAAATGATCATGGCCGCTTCGGCGGCCTTTCTTTGCGTTTGCGCGTTTGCGCAGCAGAACCTGTTCCCGTCCCAGGACCTGAAATCAGCGATTGTCAACGAGGACGGTTCCGTGACTTTCAACTTCCTGGCTCCGAAAGCGCATAAGGTCCAGATCGTGGGCGATTTCATGGAAGGGGAGAAGGGTACCAATGTCGGCATGGCCTCCAGCGGCATCGTCGACATGACCGAAGGGGAAGGCGGCGTATGGACCTACACCTCCAAACCCCTGGTCTCCGAACTCTACAGCTATACTTTCCTGGTGGACGGGATCGCCACGATCGATCCGAACCACCCGTATGTCTTCCGTGATTTTGCGACACTGACCAATCTCTTTACCGTCCCCGGCGAGATGGGCGACCTGTACAGCGTCCAGAATGTGGGCCATGGCAGCGTAACCGCGGTCTGGTACCATTCCGACGGACTGAACATGGACCGCCGCATGAACGTCTATACCCCGTATGGCTACGAGGCCAATCCGAAGAAGAAGTATCCGGTCCTGTACCTGCTCCACGGAATGGGCGGCGACGAGGACGAGTGGAAAAACTTCGGCCGCGCCTGCACCATCCTGGACAACCTCATCGCCCAGGGCAAGGCCGAGCCGATGATCGTCGTAATGCCGAACGGCCACGCCGGGATGAGCGCCGCTCCGGGTGAGAGCGCCCTGGGCTATTACAAGCCTTACCACTTCACCCAAGGTACCATGGACGGTATCTTCGAGACCCATTTCCCGGAAATCGTGAAATTCGTCGACAAGACCTACCGGACCCGGGCAGACAAGAATCACCGGGCGATTGCCGGTCTTTCGATGGGCGGCTTCCATTCGGCGTTCATTTCTGCGAATTATCCGGACCTCTTCGGCTACGTAGGCTTGTTCTCCGCCGCCGTCGGCGTGACCGATAGCAAGATTTCCCCGATTTACCAGAATTTCGATGAGAAACTGGCGACCCAGTTCAAGAAAGGCGTCAAATTATATTGGATGGGCTGCGGAAATGTCGATTTCCTGTACCGGAACAACAAGGCCCTGCGCGACAAATTCGATGCGGCCGGCTATCCGTATGTCTACATGGAGACCGAT
>CADCRA010000114.1 GCA_902803715.1 uncultured Bacteroidia bacterium | reverse complement strand
TGGCTGCGATGCCGATATCTGCATTCCTTGCCGGAGCAAGCAGCTCAAGCTGTCTCATGCCGGCAGGCGGTATTACTTGCTGAGAGCGTCTACCATCTTCTGGGCGTCGGCATAGCCGGCGCTGACAGCCTTCTTGTAGAACTCAAGCGCCTTGGCGTTGTTCTTCTGGCCCTGGTAGAGTGCACCGATGGTGTAGGCGATGGCGCCGACGTTCTTGTTGTCCGGATCAGCTTCGATGAACTTCTCGAAGTACTTGATGGCGTCGGAAATCTTGTTCAACTTCTGGGAGGCGGAAGCGGCGAGCTGGTAAGCGGCGGCGTTGGTGATGAGACCTTCTTCATCAGCCTGGGCGATGATGGAGACGACGTCCGCATTCTTGCCGGCCTTCTGGGCGGCCTGGGCTTCCTTGATGACGATGTTGCCGAGCTGCTTCTTGGCATTCTCTTCCTGGCCGTTGGCCATGGCGGTCTTGAAAGCAGCCTTGGCCTCTTCTACCTTGCCGAGGGCGTTGAACGCCTGGCCCAGGCGGAGAGCGGTGGCGCCGTTCTCAGGGGTGAGGGCGAGGGACTTCTCGAAGAAGGAGACAGCCTTGTCCATTTCCTTGGCGGTGTAGGCGGCGGTACCGGCAGCCGTGTAGACCTGCGGAAGCAGTTCGGCCGCGTCGGCGATCACTTCGTCATTCTCATATTCCTTGGCGATCTTCTCAGCCTCGGCGATCTTCTCGATGGCGGCGTCATATTCTTTGTCCTTGACGAGATCCTTACCGATGGAAAGGGTCAGGGCCGGGATGGTATTCTTGCAATTGGCAACGATTTCAGCACCTTCATCACCCAGCGCCTCACCCATGGTGAGCGCTTTCTTGAAAAGGTCGAGCGCGGCGACTTTGTCACCGTTTTGGAACTGTTCGGCGCCATTGTTGTAGGTCTCAGTTGCAGTGGCGAGGTCCTGTGCGGACATCAGACCGGCTGTCATAGCGAACGCAGCCAGTGCGAGAATAAATTTTTTCATACTATGCAGTGTTTTGTTGAACATAATCTTTTTACACGCAGACTACAAATGTAGCAAAAAAATATTGTATTTTTGTGAAACGCTCTGAAAACATGAACCGGCACGTCTTCCAGTTGTTCCTGATTGTTTTGCTGACACTCATTCCAAGAATTGTGCCAGCAACGGATCTGCCGAAGCTTCCGATGGCCTCTGAAATCCGGACAGGGCGGCTTGAAAATGGCGTAACATATTATCTTGTAAAAAATTCCACAGAAAGAGGGAAAGCCGATATTGCTTTGGTCCAGCGGGTCGGAACCGGCACTGAAGACAGCCGTTCGGCCGGCGACGGCGTCGTCCGGGCGCGCGGATCCCTGTCTGAACTGCCCCATTTCATGACCCTGACGCCCCAGGGATTCCTGGCCCGGAACGCAATCTGGCCCTCCCGGGAAGGGTATGTCACGGTCGGCCGTGACGCGACCGTCTACCGTTTTTCCGACCTCGTCCTCCCGAACAGTCCCGATATCGTCGACTCGACCCTGCTGATGCTCTTCGATGTTATCGGCCGTGTCGACCATCCGCTGTATGCTCCGCAGAACCAGGCAGTCGTCATCTCCGGCGACATCGATGCGGACGCCCTGCTCAGCAAGATGAACATGCTTTCCCTCCTGGTGACCCGCCGCTCCGGCCTGCGGCCGGAAGACGCCTATGCCTGGGAAGAAAGCGATACGATCCGGGTCCGGCCGCTGCCCGTCCGGCGACCCGGGGTTGCGACGGTCATCGTCCGCTACGGCTCCGCCCGGACGCCGCAGGAAAACATGGCGACGGTCCAGCCCCTCGTCTCCTGGCGGTACGCCCGGGAACTGGGCATCCTGGTCCGCAAACGTCTGAGCCGGGCCTTGCGCGAGGCCGGCATCCCGGTCGCGGGACTGGACATTTCCTACCACAGCAGTGCGGACGGGCCGGGCGACGAATACTTTGAGATCCGCCTCTCTACGGCCCCGGAGCGGTACATTTCCGCCATCAACCTGCTGGCCCAGACCCTGGCGTCCCTCGATGCGGACGGCACCATGCCCGAAGAATACCGCGACGTCCAGAACGAATTCAACATGGTTCTCCGCCGGGAGTGGGGGGCCGGCGTTTTCTCGAACCGGGACTATGTCGACCGCTGCATCTCCGCCTTCCTGTACGGGTCGTCGCTGGCGGCCCCGAAAGACAACCTGGACTTTTTCCTGACCCGGTCCATGGACGGGAATACGGCCGTCGGCCTTTTCAACACCTACGTCAGCGCCCTGCTGGACGCCCGGCGCAACCTGGCCGTGTACGCCGACCTGGACAACCTGCCGGCCGCGCGGGTGCGCGGCCTGTTCCGCAGCGCCTGGGAAAAGAAACCGGAAGGCCCGGCCGCTTATGTCGTGAGCCATGGCGACACCCTCTCCCTGGCTGTTCCGAAATCCCGGGTCAAGTTGAAGACCACGGCCGCCGAGCCGCTGTCGGGCGGGCAGATGTGGACCTTCTCCAACGGAATCCGCGTCATCTACAAGCAAGTTCCCGGACGGGATGTTTTCCACTACTGCTGGCTGCTCAAGGGCGGCTACGCCTCCCTGCCCGGGCTGAAACCGGGCGAGGGGCCTTATGTCTCGGACATGCTGGCTCTGGACAATGTCCGGAGCATGAAACATACGGCATTCCAGGCTATGCTGACGGCCAATGGCATCAGCCTGGTCCCGAAGGTTTCCCTGACGGACACCCGCCTCGAGGGCGCTGCCCCATCCTCACGGCTTCCCCTGCTGCTCAAGTCGCTTCTCGCCCTGGCGGAAGACCGGCAGCCGGATCCGGCTGCCTTCTCCTACTACCGGGAGAGCGAATCCGTCCGGCACCGGCTGGAAGACCGGCGTCAGGCCATCCTGGACAGCCTCCTGCATCCGTCAGCCGGCGCTTTCAAGCAGGACATCGCCCTGCCGGATGATTTCCAGCAGCGCTCGGAACGGTTCTATTCCGGTCTGTTCGGAAAGATGAATGACGGCGTGCTGATCCTGGTCGGCAATTTTGATGAGACCGCCTTGAAGAAGACCCTGACGCAATATCTGGGTGGTTTCCGGACGGAGCGGGCGGCAGCCGGCCGTTTCCGCCGTCCGGACCATCTTCCCGTCGGACGGCAGACCCGGACCGAGACCGGAGAACGGCCGGTCCTGGATATGGAACTGACCGCATACCTGGACTATACGGTCGAGCATTTCATCGCGGCCAACATCGCTGCGCGCGTCCTGACGGATGCGGTCTCCGATGTCCTGGCCCGCCGGGGGTGGTACAGCGAATCCTCCTGGCGGTTCGACTTGTTCCCGGCAGACTGCTTCAGTCTGGACATCCTTTCTTCCATGGCCGATCCGGCCGGGCTTCCGGCGTCCCTGATGCCGGTCGACTCGGTGGATCTCGTCCTGCAGGAAGTCCGCGGCGCGATCAGCCGGACAGCCTCGGAAGGCATCTCCGCCGCACGGCTGAAGGCCTGCAAGGCGGAACTGGTCAACAATTACAATTCCTGGTCCTCCGATCCGGAGACGGTCATCTCGATGCTGGTCCTCCGCTATTCCTACGGCAAGGACCTCCTGACGAAATATGGAGAGAAAGTCAATGCCGTTACCCGCGACCAGGTCGGCAGGATCATGAAACTCCTGGCGACGGGGCCGGGTGCCGAGCGGATTGTCCGACCGGCCCGGTCCGGGGAGCCCGTGCATGTCTCCCAACCCCAAGAACCGGAATGGCCGCAGGTTACCCCGCCGCAGCCGGCAAAGGATTCCACCGGAATCCTGGACCTGTACCGGGAACTGTTCGGCGGCGAAATGGCGAAAACTGACTGAAAATGAACGCGAAAGACTTCGGAACCATCATCCAGATCGGCGACGTCCTCGTATCCGAGGAGGTCGTGACGGAATTCTTTGCCTGTGATTACGAAAAATGCCGGGGCTGCTGCTGCGTCATCGGCGACGGCGGTGCGCCGGTCCGTGAAGAAGAAACGGAAGAGTTGGAGCGTCATTATCCGGTCTATCGGTCCCTGATGACTCCGGAGGGACGGGAAGCGGCGGAGTCCGCCGGCTTCTTCGAGATCGACTGGGACGGGGACCTGGTGACCCCGACGGTCAAACGCCCCCATTTCATCGAGGGGCTGACATCGATTCCGGGCAGTGACGGTACGGTCGGAACGGCCGGGCTGGAGGACTGTGCCTATTGCCTGTATGAGGGCGGCAATGTCATGTGCGCAGTCGAACGCTGCTTCTTCCAGGGCAAGATCCCGTTCCGCAAGCCGGTCTCCTGCTGGCTCTATCCCATCCGGGTCACGAAAATGCCCGGCGGCGGGGAAGCCCTCAACTACCACCGGTGGTCCATCTGCTCCGACGCGGTCGCCAAGGGCAAGAAAGAAGGGATCCGCGTCTATCAGTTTCTGCGCGAACCCCTTGAGTTTCTTTACGGGAAGGATTTCTGGGAGATGCTGGACGCCGCGGCGCGGCACATTCTCGGCTGATTATCCTTCTTCGTTTTCCGGCCCCGTCTCCACTTCTGCAAGCAGGGCCACGGCTTTGTCATAGTCTTCGGCGTTGACCTTGACTTCCACGCTGTTGATGGCGGCGTTGATGGAAGGGTAGGATGAAGTCTGGCCGAAGACCTGCGCCGGGATGTCATTATCCCGGAGCATGCCGGCGGTGATCTCCGCAATCAGCGGATCGGAAAACCGCGCGACAGTTTTGAATTCCTCTATCATGTTGTGAATCGGGTTTTATAGTTCCGGAGTACGTGCTGCATGTTCCATGCCATAGGCGAGGCGGACGACGTCGCGGCGCAGGCCTTCCACGTCGAAACCGCTGATCGTCCGGGTCAAGGTGATCCGATCCTCGAACATCCGGAAAATCCGGTTGACCACGCTGCGGCTGCGGAAGGTCATGTTCTGTCCTTCCTCCGTCTCGAGCTTGTAGCCGTGGTTCTCCATGTATTCGACGACCTTTCCGCGGATTTCCTTGTATTCGCCCGGGATGACGGCATCTTTCTTCTGGAAGCCGAACAGCGGATAAATGGCGGAGACGCCGCCGAAAAGGATGGCGATCTTGACGAGCGAGTTGTAGCCGTCCTTGAAAAGGGTGTCTATGCTGGAAGCCTCGGCGGTCCCAGTCAGGATCAGGATGCCGAGCATGAGTGCAAGCAGGATGCAGAAATAAAAGAAGTATTTGACGGCGCGGATGATATATTTCATGGTCATGTCGGTTTTATGATCGGAACAAAGATACAAAAATTTCTTGTAGCGCTGAAAACAATCGGAAACGATACGTAAGGTGGGTGATGTAATCTCAGAGACATCAGCATGTTAGGCGAGTATCACCAGGTTTGCTATGATTGCTGCAATATCGGATTTTTTCATTCATTTTTGCTGGTTCTGTCTCGTTTTTGTCCCGTTTGTATTATATTTGCGAAAGTGATTTAACTACCTGATACACAATATATTAACATCGGAAACGATACGAAAACAAAGGTTAGGAAATGGCAAAAACGAAAAAGGAAATCAAAGTGAAGGAACCCGTC
>CADCRA010000113.1 GCA_902803715.1 uncultured Bacteroidia bacterium | reverse complement strand
GCTGGGCATTGCCTTTCATGCGGCCTTTCTGTTCCCTTCTGAATTTTGTTCTTTTAGGTTGTAACATGGGTGTATTACTTTTAAAAAATTTTCCTAAATTTCCCTAACAAATTGAGAATCAGCTGGTTGGGCAGAGTTCTCCTCAAATTTGGGATTGCAAAGTTAGCAAAAATATCCGAGAAACAAACATTTTTCAGAAAATATTTTAAAGTTTTCGACACAAAAAATCGTCAGTTATCTTTTGCAAATTCAGTCAGTTACAGACGCCGTTGAAAAATTCTTCGCCGCTTTTTCGACATGGCCCCGAACAACGTGGCACAGTATCTGAAAAATGACTACCTTTGCAACGCGAATGAAAAGAAAGACCGCATACCTGACCGCCGTGCTGCTGGGGCTCCTCGCCCTGGCCGCCCCGTCGCACGCCCAGAACCGCGGCTACATGGGATACATCATCGAAGGCTCCGACACCCTCTTCGTGGATGCCCTCCGCCCGTCGTATGTCTATACCGGCAAGAAAAAAGGCCGCCAGTGGCGCCAGTATTACCGGCTCGTCCACAATTTCGCCAAGACCTATCCCTACGCGCTGCAGGCGCGCGAAGTCGTCCTCGAAGCAGACCGCACCATCAGGGAAGAGAACCTGAAGCGCCGCAAGAGGGAAAAATACATCGACCAGATCCAGAACAGCATTTTCGACAACTACGAGAGCGTCATCCGCAAGATGACCGTCTCCCAGGGCAAACTGCTGATCCAGCTCATCGGCCGGGAAACGGGCATCACGCCCTACGACATCATCAAGGACTACAAGAGCGGGCTCACCGCCTCCTTCTGGCAAGGGGTCGCGAAAATGTTCGGCGGCAACCTCAAGCGCCAGTACGATCCCGACCAGGAAGACCGGGCCATCGAAGACCTGGTCAAATTATGGGACAAAGGGGAATTCGAGGGCGTCTATTTCTCCATTTTCGGCAAGGAGGCGCCCATCCCGAAAGTCAAGCAGGTCAACACCTCCGCATCAAAAAGGAAATAAGGAGACTGGTCCATCCAGTCTTTCAGCACCATCAGCCGCGCCCCGGACGGGAGCGTGAGGTCGACGGATGCATGGAAGTGGCCGAAGATGAAATAATCGACCGGACCGCCGTCAAAGGCTTCGCACCACTTGTACAGCGGCTCCTCCGCCCCGCGGAAGGTATAGTCCAGATTCTTGGCCAGCCGGCTGCTCTTGGACCAGCCGTTGCCCAGGCGGAAAGCGAACCAGGGGTGCAGGGCGCTGAAGAGGATCTGCAGGAAGCGGTTGTGGAAGGCGGCGCGCATGATCTTGTAGCCGCGCATGCCCGGTCCGAGGCCGTCGCCATGGCCCAGGCAGAACCGCTTGCCGCCGATCTCGGTGACATACGGCTGCTCCAGCTTCTCCATCCCGAGACTTTCGAAATAAGAATAGGCCCAGATATCATGGTTGCCGGGGAAGAACCGGACCCGGACGCCGCGGTCCATCAGGTCGGTCAGGGCCCCGAAGACGCGGACATAGCCTTTCGGAACAACGTCCCGGTACTCGTACCAGAAGTCCCAGATGTCTCCGAGCAGATAAAGGGTCTCCGTCCGTTCCGCCGGGATGGAGCGCAGGAACTGCACGAACCGGGCTTCCCGGCCGGCGGGATCCTTGACGTCCAGCCCCAGGTGCACGTCGGAGACGAAATATGTCAGCGTCCTTTTCATAGATTCTTCACTTCGTTCAGAATGACAGCGGGTTCAGGATGACACGCCGGGGTGGCGGCGGGTCTCTCCGGAAAGCCGGTCAGCGGGCGATCACGAAAATCAGCACAGCGACCAGCAGGCAGTACAGCGAGAACCAGGAGAGTTTCGCCTTGCGGACCAGGGCGACCATCGCGCGGCAGGCCAGAAAGCCCGACAGGAAGGCGAACACGAAGCCCAGCACCAGCGCCACGGGCCCGACGCCTCCGCCGAAGGAAGCCTCGCCCGTCGCCACTTTCAGCAGGTCGAGCGACTGCTCCCCGATGATCGGAGCGAGCACCATCAGGAAGGAGAACTGGGCCATGTCGGAGCGACGTACGCCGGACAGCAGGCCGGTGGCGATGGTGGTGCCGCTCCGGGAGATGCCCGGCGCGACGGCGAACGCCTGGCCGACGCCCACGGTCAGGGCCTGCCAGTAGGAGATGCCGTTGCGGTATGCGGTATCCGGCGACTTGGCAAAGCGCCGGAACAGATTGAAATGGTCGGAGAAAAACAGGAGCGCAGCCGTGATGCAGAGCCCCACGCCCACCGGGAGGAGGCTGTCGCCGAACAGGGCTTCGACCTGGTCCTTGAAGAACACGCCGACGATGCCGACGGGGATCATGGAGACGATCAGCTTGCAGACATAGTCCGTCTCATCGTTGTAGCGGAACTTCAGCAGGCCTTTCAGCAACGCCCAGATCGCGCCCCAGAAGACGACGATGGTGCTGAGGACCGTGGCGAAATGGACGGTAACCGTAAAGTCGAGGAACCCTTCGGCATCGACGCCGAGCAATTCCTTGAAGATCATCAGATGGCCGCTGCTGCTGACCGGAAGAAACTCGGTAAGTCCCTGGACGATACCGAGGAGGATCGCCTGCCACCAGCTCATGATTTCTTCTCCTTGTCCCGGAAGCAACCCATGATGGCGACGATCTCGATGATCACCCCGCAGAGGATGACGAGCGGAGCCGCGACGAGGCGGCGGAAGTCGAACATGGCGGGATTGAAGACATTGGGGTCTTTGCTGCCGCCCCCGATCATGAGAATATAGCCGGCCACCATGACCAGGAGGCCGATGAGCAGGAACCGGAGTCCCTTTCTGGTTATCGCGAAATTGTTATCCATAGTCTATCAATAATACAGTTCGGATTTGTCGAGGCGGATCAGATGGCCCACGACGAAATAGGTGCTCACGACGCAGATGACCACGCCGGAGACGACGACGATGCCCATGGCGACCAGCAGCAGGTCGAGGCGGAACAGTTCGAACAGCTGCGAGAACTGGCTGCGCAGGACATAGAGCAGGCCCACCAGCATCAGGATGGCCACGAGGGCGGAGAACAGGCCCAGCAGGGCGGAATTCACCAGGAACGGGCCGCGGATGAAGGACCGGGTCGCGCCGACCAGTTTCATCGTATGGATCGTGAAGCGGCGGGCATAGACGTTCAGCCGCATGGTGTTGCTGATCAGCACGAAGGAGATGAAGAGCAGCAGGGCGATGAAGACGCCCAGGACCAGTGAGATCCGGGCGAGGTTGGTGCTGAGCGCATCGACCAGGGATTTCTGGTAGACCACCTCATCGACCAGCGGAGACGCCGCGATCGTCCGGCTGACGACCTGCAGGCTGTCCTCGGAGACATAGGCGGCATCCAGGGTCACGTCGACCGACACCGGGATCGGGGAGGTCTCGAAGACGCTCAGGAAATCCTTGCCGAGCATCTGGGCCATTTCTTCTTCCCCGCGGGCGCGGGAGATGAACTCGGTCCCCCGGATGAACGGCATCGAATCGAGCACCGCCTGGTAGTCCATGGCCTGCTGGTCAGAGACTTCCGGCATCATCAGGACCGACACCTTCATGTTCTCCTTGAAATAGTCCGAAACGCTGTCGGTATTGACAAGCAGCAGGCTCGCCACGCCGACCAGCAGCAGCACAAGACTGATGCTGACGACCGAGGACAGGTAGGCATTCGCCAGCCTGCGCCGAATCATCTTGTTTTCACCTCTAGCCATAATTACCCAAATTGATGTCAAAGATAGTGATTTATGGAAATATGAAAAAAAAATCTTATCTTTGTGGACGAATTTTTGAAGATTCAACGACCATGGGAGATTCTGCAAAAAAGATTTTGTTCGTCAATTCCGAGATTTTCCCCTATCTCCCGGAGTCGCCGGTCGCCCGCATCGGACGCCAGTTGCCCCAGGGAATCCAGGAGCGGAAAAAGGAAATCCGTTCCTTCATGCCGCGGTACGGTTGCATCAACGAGCGCAAGAACCAGCTGCATGAAGTGATCCGCCTCTCGGGCATGAACATCATCATCGGCGACGTGGACCGGCCGCTCATTATCAAGGTGGCGTCGATCTCCTCCGCCCGCATCCAGGTCTACTTCATCGACAACGAGGATTATTTCAAGCGCAAGCAGACGTACTGCGACGACAACGGCGTCTTCTTCGAGGACAATGCCGAAAGGGCCATCTTCTTCGCCCGCGGCGTACTGGAGACGGTCAAGAAACTCCGCTGGGCCCCGGACATCATCCACTGCCACGGCTGGATCACCCACATCCTCCCCGCCTATCTGAAGAAAGCCTACCGCGAAGATCCGATTTTCTCGGACAGCAAGATCGTCCTTTCCCTGTATGACGACACGCCTGCGGCACCGTTCTCGCCGGATTTCGCGCGGCTCGCCAGATTCGGCGGCGTGACCGAGGACGACCTCGGCTTCCTCGCCCAGGCCGATGGCATAAATCTTGCAAAAACTGCTGCGCAGTATTCTGACGGCATCATCCAGGCTGCGGAGAACGTAGCCCCGGAGATCATGGAATACTGCAAGAGCCTCGGTCTTCCGCTGCTCCCGTATGACGGAGCGGCCCTCGAAGACGGCTCCTACGTAGACGCGTATAACAGTTTTTATGATCAGCTGTAGACAATGAAATTCCGATTCCACGGCCTGGCCGCCCTGATCGCGGCGGTCGGCCTGACATCCTGCATCGACGTCAACAACCGGCTCGGCGAGGACTACATCGCCACCAACCAGAAATACGACATCCATTCCGTCGAATTCGCCCTCGAGGACATTGAACTGGCCAGCCCCGACAGCCTCTCCGGATACAGCACGTACCGCTTCACGGTGGGCGCCATCCGCGACCCGGAATTCGGCCTGACGACCCGCAGCGCCGCCTTCACCCTCGTGCCGGTCGCGGACACCCTCGACTTCGGCAAGAACGCCAAGTTCCGCGCCTTCCACTTCACGGCCCCCTCCGACTCGATTTCCTGCGACAACCTGGACCAGGAGTACATCCTGCAGAATATCCACGTCTACGCCCTGGAAGAAGAACTGGACCTGACGGCCATCGCCCCGAAGATCGTCCCCTCCAAGGAACGCATCACCAAAGGCGTCCCGGTCTACAACGGATCCGACTCCCTGTCCTTTGACTTCACACGCGCCTTCGGCGAGAAATACATGCAGATCACCCAGGCCGACCTGGACGACATCTCCGTCTACCGGAAGAAATTCCCGGGCATCTACATCACCACCGACGCCCCGGCCGGCAACGGCGGCCGCATCAACATGTTCCGGGTTCCGATCGAAGTGACGAACGGCCTGATCTACGGCAGCTACGCCAACCTGAAATTCACGGCCGACTACGGCACCCGCACGCAGGTCGACACGAGTTTCCTCTTCTACATCGGCCCGCTCAGCAAATACGACTTGAGCGGAGTGACCAGCACGTCCGTTAACGACAACCCGCAGGTCGCCTACGACGTCATCACCCATGAGACCAAGTCCCGCGAAGGCAAGGTCACGGGAGACATCGTCTTCGAAGGCGGACGCGGCCTCAAGCCTGTCGTCAAGGCTGCCGCTATCAAGGAGAAACTCTCCGCGCTCATCAGCCAGCACGGCGATCCCGCCTCGATCATCGTCAGCAAGGCCACCATCGAACTGCCCTTCGAATTCCCGGAGGACTACCTCGACATGCGCCTCTTCCCGACGACGCTCAGCCCGACCTGCCGCATCGTGACCGACACGTCGGTCACCTTCGCCGGCATCTCCGACGCCAGCGTCTCCACCGAGAACCAGGGCACGATCAACCGTTCCCTCGGCATGTACGCCCCGGACCTCTCGCACCACATCCAGTCCCTGCTCCGTCTCAAGGACGACAGCCAGATCGAGAACTATGACATCTGGTTCCTGCCCATGGCGGACGAAGTCATCACGACGACGACCGGCGCCGCCAACACCGACCTCGCCGACTACTACCAGCAGATGGCCTACATGAGCTATTACAACAGCATGTACGGCGGCTATGGCGGTTACGGCGGATACGGATACGGCGGTTATGGCGGATACGGCGGCTATGGCGGCTACAGCAACTACTACAATTACTACAACTACATGATGATGGCCGAGATGTACGGTTCCTCCAACACGACCGTCAACACCCAGACCATGCTGGACTTCCACCGCTTCTACCGCGCCGTCCTCAACGGTCCTTCCTCCGAAAACGGCCCGCGCCTGCGCGTCACCTACGCCGTTCCCGCCCAGAATTAACAGCCTCCGGGCAAGAAAATAACAAGGGCTGCTCCTTGCGGGGCAGCCCTTTACGTTTTGCTTTATCGAAGAATTACTCTTTCTCAGCAAGTTTAGCCTCAACATAGTTGATGGCGTCGGCAACGGTAGCGATACCGGCAGCGTCCTCATCCGGGATCTTGACACCGAACTCCTTCTCGAATTCCATGAGAAGTTCAACGGTGTCGAGGGAATCAGCACCAAGGTCGTTGGTGAAGTTCGCGGTCTCGGTGACCTCAGACTCTTCAACGCCGAGCTTGTCAACGATGATGGCTTTTACCTTTTTTACTACGTCTTCCATAATAAATAAGAATTTTTGTTTATAGTTTATAATACACAATTTCAGTTTATTCGGCAAAGTAAGTAAAAATTTCTGACATTTGAAACAAATTGCCCGAAAACCTGCATCTTACAGGCACTTCCCGAAAACCGTCTTTCCCCATTGCAAAAACAGAGCCGAACTCTAGCAGCACCCTTCTTTTTCAGGAAGGGCCTCCTCCGAACCGGAATTCCGAGAGAGGTTGATCCAGATCCGCAGGCCGTTGACCGAGTTGACCAGGTAGAAGCAGTACTTGATGAACATGACCACCGTGTAGCTGGAAGCGTCGGAAGAGAGCATCGTGCTGCCCCACAGGCAGATGGAGGAGATGTTGACCAGGTTCCAGAGGATCCACTGCTCCATGTACGCCAGGGACATCAGGATCTGGCCGGCGATGTTGAACGTGAAGACGGCGGCGTCGAAGAAGACCTGGAGCCGGTTGACCTGGTCCGGGGCGACGGTGCGCAGCTGGATCCACATCAGCACGCCGTACGAGACCGCCAGCAGCACGAGGACGCTGCACAGGACCAGCCAGCGCTGGGACGGCGTCAGCCGGCGGGCTTTCACCTCGGTCTTCGCCCCGCTGGCGCCCCGTTTGCGCCACTGCCACAGGCCGACGAACTGCATCGGCAGGAAGAAGAACAGGTGCAGGGCGAAATTGCCCCAAAGGCCGTTATCCGCCGCGACGATCGTGCAGAAAGTCACGTCGAGGATGCCGAAGAAGAAGGTCCACAGGATTCCGTTGGCCGACAGGACGGTCGAGGCGACGCCCATCACGGAGCCGAAGGCGGCGATCAGGAGCATGACGACGCGGGCCTGGGGGTCCTGGAGTTTGAAGGCGGTGGTAATGGCGATGACGACGACCATCAGGGTCATCAGGACCGTCGAGAAGATTTTATTGAATTTCTTGTCGTTCATTTCATTGGGTTTAGATCCTTCGCTACGCTCAGGATAACAGGGTGGAGCCGTCCGCTCCGGCGTTCAGGGATTCGAGGATCCGGGCGGCGAGGGCTTCGCTGCCCAGGAATTCCGCCAGGTCGGAAAGGGGCGCCGCCGCAATCCGGGCGACGGAACCATAATGCAGCAGCAGGCGCTGTTCGGTCTTCTCGCCGACCCCCTTGATCTCCCGCAGGGCCGAATCGATCTGGGCCTTGCTGCGGAGGTTGCGGTGGAACGTGATGCCGAAGCGGTGGGCCTCGTCACGGATCTGCTGGAGGACTTTCAAGGCCTGGGAGTTCCGGTCGATGAACAGCGGATACGGATCGCCGACGCGGATGACCTCTTCCAGCCGTTTCGCCAGGCCGATGACCGTCAGCCGTTCCGTCAGCCCCAGTTCCGCCAGGGCCTGGTAGGCGAATTCGAGCTGCCCCTTGCCGCCGTCGATGACGATGAGTTGCGGCAGGTCGTCGGGGGCTTCCATGAGCATCCGGCTGTAGCGCCGGTTGACGACTTCCTTCATCGAGGCATAGTCGTTGGCACCGACGACGGTCTTGATCTTGAAGCGGCGGTAATCTTTCTTGGACGGTTTCCCGTCCCGGAACACGACGCAAGACGCGACCGGATTGGTGCCCTGGATGTTGGAGTTGTCGAAGCATTCCATGTGCCGGGGCAGTTCCTTCATGCCGATGGCCCGCTGCAGGTCTTCCATGACCTTCAGGTAGAACTGGTCCGGATCGGTATGCTCCCGCTGTTTCATGGCATTGAACTGCATCTCCTTCGCGTTGCGGTCGTTCAGCTGGAGAAGCGCCAGTTTGTCGCCCTTGACCGGAATGCGGAAGTCCACGCCGTCGATCTCCACGTCCGGCAGGAACGGGACGATGACTTCCCGGGACAGGTCGCCGAACTTCGACTCGATCTCAGCGATGAACGTACTGAGCACCGAGGCCGGTTCTTCCTCGATCTGGAGCCGGAAGCCCAGACCGAGACTCTGGACGATGGCCCCGCCGCGGATGCGCATGAAATGGCCGAACGCCTCCGTCGAATCGGTCACCAGCGAGAAGACGTCGGCGTCCCCGATCGTCGTGCTGCTGATGATGGACTTGCCGTAATGCTTTTCCAGCGACTGCATCTTCTCCTTGCAGAGGGCGGCCTGCTCGAAATCCAGCGCGGCGGCGGCCTCTTCCATCAGCGTGCGGTAATGCTGGATCATTTCCCGTCCCCCGCCCTTGAGCAGGGACACGATCTCATCGATCCAGCCGCCGTATTCTTCCTTGGAAACCGCCCCGACGCAACAGCCCTTGCAGCGGCCGATATGGAATTCCAGGCAGGGCCGGAACTTGCGGCGCAGGATCGCCTGCGAATCGATTTTCAGGGCGCAGGTCCGCAGGGGATACAGGTCCCGGAACAACTCCAGCAGGTTGCGGGCATGCATCACGGAACTGTAGGGACCGAAATAGCGGGAGCCGTCCTTGACGAGGCGGCGGGTCATGAAGACCCGGGGAAAATCGTCGGCGGTCACGCAGATCCAGGGATAGGTCTTCGAATCCTTCAGGAGGATGTTGTACCGGGGCTTGTACTGCTTGATCAAGTTGTTTTCCAGCAGCAGGGCGTCGGCCTCGGAGCCGACGACCGTGTACTGGGCGTCGGCGATCTTCGAGACGAGGATGCGGGTCTTGCGGTTGAGCCGCTCGGGCGGGACGAAATACTGGGCCACCCGTTTGTGGAGGTCCTTCGCCTTGCCGACATAGATGACATTCCCCTCGGCGTCATAGTAGCGGTAGACACCGGGGGAATGCGGAAACAGGGATATTTTCTCTCTTACTTCCAAGACTCTTCACTTCGTTCAGAATGACGCGCCGGCCGGAAGGGCGGGGCTGTCATCCTGAGGCATGCCGAAGGATCTAGATGTACTTGGCGAGTTCTTCGGCGATCGCCTCACCGCGAAGGCCGCGCTTGAGGATCGTGCCGTCCGGGCCGAAGAGGATCAGATGCGGAATGCCCTGGATCCCGTACAGGTCGGTCGGGATGTGCTGGCCGTTGACGATCTGGTTCCAGACGATGCCGAATTCCGGAGCGGCTTTCTTGGTGTCTTCGATTTCATCCCAGACAGCAACGCTGAGGATGTCGAATTTCGGGCCGTGGAACTGGTCGTAGGCCGCCTTGATGTACGGCATCTCCCGCTTGCACGGACCGCACCAGGAAGCCCAGAAGTCGACGAGCATGTACTTGCCCTTGCCGACATAGTCGGAGAGCTTGACCTTCGTGCCGTCTTCCTCCTCGATGGTGAAGTCGGTGAACATGGCGCCCTCGGCGGTCTTCAGCTGGGCCTCGGCCGCTTCCTTGACGCTGGCGACGAACTGCTGGCCCTGGAGTTCCGGAGCCAGGCCGGCGATCGCATCCAGCAGGTCGGCCGGTTCCAGGTCATAATACACATTCTGGAGGGCGACGAGACCGAGGAAGTTGTCCTTGTTGGCCAGGAGGGTCTCCTTGTTGAGGTCGACATACTGGTCATAGAGCGCTTCGCCTTTCTCCTCATCCTGCTCGGCGCGGATCTTCGCGGCGAGGTCGTTGGCCTTCTCGATAAAGGCGTTCAGGCGGGACGTCGCGGACGCCGGATCGCTGGACGTCACCTTCGGGGTGTCGCCCGTGAAATCGAAGGTCAGCTTGCTGCCGTCGGAAATGAACTGGCACTGGCCGAGTTCGGTCTCGACGACGGCGTTGGAGAGCAGGTCGACCGGGACCTTGAAGGAGAACGCACCGTCGGTGATATTGAGGACGGTATCGACGCTGGCCGTAGCGATGTGGACCTGGGAGGGGGCATCGACGCCGAACTTGCCCGTCAGGGAAGTCATGCCGGACTTCTGCCCGCAGGCGACGGCTGCGAGGGCAGCGGCCGCAAAGAGGAGAATTTTCTTATCCATGGTCATGAAACTTTGATTGTCAAGCAAAAAGCCTGTTCCGCCGACAGACGGAACAGGCCGTAAAAATAGTGATTTTCTTTCTTATTGCAAAGAATTACTCACCGCGGTTCTCGTTTCTGCGGCCACCACGGCCACCACGACGTTCGCGACGGTCGCCACCACGGCTACCACGCTCACCGCCACGGCTCTGCGGCTGTGCGGAAGCGGCGCTCATGCCAGCATTCGGGGAGAGATCCTTCTTGCCGTAGACTTCGCCGTTGCAGATCCAAACCTTGATACCGAGGCAACCGACCTTGGTATTGGCGACGGCCAATGCATAGTCGATATCGGCACGGAAGGTATGGAGCGGAGTACGTCCTTCCTTGAACATCTCGGTACGGGCCATTTCGGCGCCGCCGACGCGGCCGGCGATCTGGACCTTGATACCTTCGGCTCCGACGCGCATCGCGGAAGCGATGGCCATCTTGATGGCGCGGCGATAGGAGACGCGGCCCTCGATCTGGCGGGCGATGGAGTCAGCCACGATGTGGGCGTCCACCTCCGGACGACGGACCTCGAAGATGTTGATCTGGACATCCTTCTTGGTGACCTTCTTGAGTTCTTCCTTGAGTTTGTCGACTTCCTGTCCACCCTTGCCGATGATGACACCCGGACGAGCGGCCTGGATGGTCACGGTAATGAGCTTGAGGGTCCTTTCGATGACGATCTTGGAGATGCTTGCCTTGGCGAGACGGTTCTCGAGATACTTGCGGATCTTGTAGTCTTCCGCGATCTTCTCGGCATAGCTGCCACCGACCCAGTTGGAGTCCCAACCACGGGTGATACCGATTCTGTTGCTGATAGGATTAGTTTTGCTTCCCATAATTATGCCTCCTCTACTGGTTTCTTGACATCAAGGATGATGGTGACATGGTTGCTTCTCTTGCGGATGCGTCCGGCACGGCCCTGCGGGCACGGGCGGATTCTCTTCAGGGTGCGGCCTGCGTTGACCATGATGGTCTTGACGACGACGTTGCCGTTGTCGAGTTCCTTGGACAGTTCCGGGTTCTTGGCTTCCCAGTTCGCGATGGCGCTGCGGAGCAGCTTCTCCAGGCGGATGGACGGAGCCTTCTTGGAGAATTTGAGAAGATCCAGTGCGCGGTTTACTTCCACACCCCTCACCGTGTCAGCGACGAGACGCATCTTGCGGGGAGATGTAGGCACATCATTCAACTTAGCTATAGCGGTCTGCCTCTTAGCTTCTTTCAGCTTTTCGGCCATTAATCTTTTACGAGCTCCCATAATTCGAATCTCATTTAAAATTACTTCTTATTGTTGCCGGAGTGGCCTCTGAAAGTTCTAGTAGGAGCGAACTCGCCAAGCTTGTGACCTACCATGTTCTCAGTAACATAAACCGGAATAAACTTGTTTCCGTTGTGGACTGCGATGGTATGGCCGACGAAGTCAGGAGAGATCATGCTGGCGCGTGACCAAGTCTTGACAACTTCTTTCTTCTTGCTACCATCATTC
>CADCRA010000112.1 GCA_902803715.1 uncultured Bacteroidia bacterium | reverse complement strand
TGCCGGGCGGCGCCGCGCAGGTAGTCCGCCGTGAAGAGCGGTTCGTCGTACAGGTACCGGGCGCCGGCAAGGGTGAGATAGCCGAGGGCGTAGTGGTTCGGGGCGTAGCGGCGCCAGGATCCGTGGCGCCAGCGGTACCAGTTCCGCCAGTCGCCCTGGTCGAAGGCCGCCCGGTAGTAGTTCAGGAAGTCTCCCCGCCGGCCGCGGCCATACGGGGTCAGGGCCGTTTCCGCGACGACGGCGTCGCCTTCGAGAAACCAGCTGCCGGGATAGATGCCGGCCATCGCGCCGGCAAACAGTTCGCCGGTCAGCCACTTGAACGGCTTGAACCAGCCGTCCGCGCCGAATTGCATCTGGGAGACATGGCGGTTCTCATGGACCGCCAGGGACGCCGTCCAGGGCAGCGGCTCCGGGCCGTAGGCTTCGGGCAGGGTATACAGGTCCATGCGCATCGGGGCCCAGGCGACACTGCCGTTGGAGGAGCCGCCGAAGGCGTGCAGCACGACCGGCAGCGGCCGGCGGTACATCCCGCCGGGCAGGTAGCCCGACGAAGGGGCTTCCTGCGGCCGGTAGTATTCGAGGGAGCGGGCGTAGACCCGGGCCAGGGAGTCCATGCCCCGGGGGTAGATCAGTTTATAATGGGCGCTGCGGGAGACGGACCAGCGGACGGATGCGGGGTCTTCTCCGCCGCTGTAGAACTGGGCGGAGGCCACCGCCGAGACAACGAGTCCGGCAAACAGGAGGACGATCTTTCGGACAGACATGCGAAACGGTGTTACAATCCAGATACAAATCTAAGAAAATTCCTTAAATTTGCGTTCGACCAGATACCAATCCGATGATCATCGCAAGACAAGACATAATCCGGCTCCTGGCTGTTTTCGCCGCCGTCCTGGGCCTGGCGGCCTGCGGCCGGGGCGGTTCCGGCAAGGCGGCGGCCCCGGCCGAATTCCCGCAAGTGGCCGTTCCCGGCCTGATCGGCGATCCGCAGGAGCGGGTCGACTACATGGTCCTGCATTTCTGGGATGCGTTTGCGGATCCGGCCCGGACCGGAACCTGCGATTCGACCCTGGTCTGCGGCGTACGGAAAGAGGACGTCGAGGAGAAGTACGGACTCTTCGCGACCTTGCTGGACCAGACCTCCCCGAAGACGGCGGAGTCGGCCATGGTCCGCCTGTATGAACGGGCGGAGCAGTGCGAGGCGGCCGATACGGCGTCCAACCTGTTCGAGACGCTGGTGGAATTCTCCGCCAAATACCTGTTCGATCCGAATTCTCCGGTCCGCAGCGAGGACCGTTACCTGCCCTTCGTTGAGCGGCTGGCGACGTCGGCGTATGTGACCCCGGGCATGCAGCAGGCCTATGCTTTCGATGCCCAGGTTTGCCGGCTCAACCATACGGGGACTCCGGCGGCCGATTTCCGTATCAAGGACCGGCAGGGCCGGGTGCGCACCCTGTACGGCATCCAGGCCCCGTATACCCTGCTGTTTTTCAGCAATCCGGGCTGCGAAGCCTGCAAGGCCATCATCGACCAGCTCCAGGCCAGCCCCCGCGTCTCGCAGCTGATCGGCAGCAAGACCTTGGCCGTCGTCAATGTCTACATCGACGAGGACCTGGATGCCTGGATGGCGTATTCCGTCCAGTATCCATCCACCTGGATCTCAGGGTATGATCCCGACTATGCGATCCGGACGGACCTGCTCTACGGGGTGCGCGCCATCCCGTCGCTGTACCTGCTGGATGCCAAAAAGGACGTCCTGCTCAAGGACGTCCCTCCGGAAAAACTCTTCGCCGCGCTGGAGCGGCTGTAATCTATTCTTCTGACAGGACTTGTGCGACCGTGGCGTAGATCTGTTCGCCGCGCAGGCCGCGCTGCAGGATCGTCCCGTCCGGGGCGAACAGGATCAGGTGCGGAATCGCGCTGATGTTGTACAGGTCAGACGGGATCTTCTGTCCGTCGAGGATCTGGTTCCATGGCATGTCCAGCCGGGCCAGCGCGCCCACCGTGTCTTCCCGCTTGTCGCTGACGGCGATGCTGACGATGTCGAAACGGTCGCCGGCGAAGGCCTCCCAGGTCTTCTTGAGATACGGCATTTCCGCGATGCAGGGACCGCACCAGGAAGCCCAGTGGTCGAGCAGGATGTACTTTCCCTTGCCGACATAGTCCGAGAGCCGGACGTCCGTTCCGTCGGGGTTGCCGCCCTTGACGAGGTAGTCCGTGAACATCTTGCCCGGGGCGGTCCGGCTGCGCAGGACGATGTCGTCACGGTCGTTACTGAGCATGAAGAACGCCTGCATGGCCGGGGACATGTCCCGGTACAGGGCCATGAAGCGGGCCGTGTCCTTGGTGGCCAGGTCATCCAGGGCCAGGGCTCCGAGCAGGTTGTCGCGGTTGCGGCGGACCAGGGAATCCGTCAGGTCGCCCTGCAGGCCGGCGTATTTCCGGTCCAGGGCCGCCCAGGCCTCGTTGAGGGCCTGTGCCTCCATGTCTCCCAGGGCTTTGCGCTCCTGATTGCGCAGGGCATCGTAGCGGTAGAAACGGGTATGGAACGCGTTGTAGGCGTCGACCATCGGCGTGCCGCCGGAGGTCCTTTCATCGATGTCGGCCGTGACGGTGCCGGGCTCGAGGATGAAGCGGATGCGCTCCCGGCCCTGTCCGACATAGACATAGCGGGGGGCATCGGTCTTGCCGGTAAAGGAGAAGCGGTTGTCCTGGACGGACGTGACGGCGAGCGTATCCCCTTTGTCGAGATCGATCAGGTGGACCGGCGTGCCGTTTTCGGCGGTATAGATTCCTTCGACCGTATAGGTTTTCGGGGTGCAGGCCAGGCATAGCAGGCAGGCCAGGAAAGGAAGGCGGGGTTTCATGTCGGATTCAGCATTTTTGCAAAGATAAGCGGATTTTCGGTTCTCCGGCAGAAATTCCGGGGGAACGTACCCGATAATTCACGGGAAATTGCTACATTTGAACATTGCACTGATCAAAATACACGGAATACCATGAATATCAAGTCTGAAATATGGGGCAGGACCCCGGATGGAAAAGAAATCATGAAATACCGCCTTACCAACGCCTCCGGCGCTTATGTGGAAGTGTCCAGCGTGGGTGCGGGCATCGTCAGCATCGTCGTGCCGGACCGGGACGGAAACCTGGGTGACGTCATCCTCGGCTATGAAGATCCAATGCATTATTTCGCCGACGGTCCCTGCGCCGGCAAGACCCCGGGACGCTTCGCCAACCGCATCGCCAAGGGCCGTTTCACCCTGGACGGCAAGGAGTATGAACTTCCGGTCAACAACGGGCCGAACCACCTTCACGGCGGCCCCGCCGGATTCCAGAACCAGGTATGGGAGAGCCGCATCGAGGGCGACGCCGTGGAATTCATGTACTTTTCCGAAGACGGGGAAGCCGGCTACCCGGGCAACCTCAAGGCCGTCGTCCGCTATGAGTGGGAAGAAGACAATTCCCTCCGCCTGATCTATACGGCCGAGACGGACGCCCCGACGGTGGTCAACCTGACGAATCATACGTATTTCAACCTCAATGGTTCCGGCAGCATCGAGAACCATGAACTCCAGCTCAACGCTTCCGAATACCTGCCGACCGATCCGACCCAGATTCCGCTCGGCGACTCCGAGCCCGTGGCGGGAACGCCGATGGACTTCGTCAATCCCAAGCCGATCGGGCAGGACCTCCGGGCCGATTTCGAGCCGCTGAAGATCGGAAAGGGCTACGACCACTGCTGGGTCCTGGACGATTACGAGCCGGGCCAGCTCGAGCCCGCCGCTGAACTGTATGCGCCCCAGAGCGGCCGCCAGGTCACGGTCCTGACGACCCAGCCGGGCGTGCAGGTCTATACCGGCAACTGGCTGGAAGGCTGCCCCGCCGGCAAGGGTCGCGTGTGGCATGACTACGACGCCGTCGCCATCGAATGCCAGCATTTCCCCGACAGCCCGAACAAGCCCGACTATCCGTCGACCGTCCTGCGCCCGGGCGAGGTGTATGAAGAAGCCATCATCTTTGTATTCTCCGTCCGATGAAACCGTATCTCGACTTGCTCCGCCGCATCATGGACGAAGGGACGGTCAAGCATGACCGGACCGGCGTCGGCACGAAGAGCGTCTTCGGCCACCAGATGCGTTTCGACCTCTCCGAGGGCTTTCCGCTGCTGACGACCAAGAAGGTCCATCTCAAATCGATCATTTACGAGTTGCTCTGGTTCATCGCCGGGGACACGAATATCGGGTATCTCAAGGAACACGGCGTCTCGATCTGGGACGAATGGGCCGACGAGAACGGCGACCTGGGGCCGGTCTACGGCCACCAGTGGCGCTCCTGGCCGGCACCGGACGGCCGGAGCATCGACCAGCTCGCCCAGGTTGTCGAGACAATCCGCAGGAATCCGGATTCCCGGCGGATGCTGGTGACGGCCTGGAACCCCGCCGAGGTGGAAAAGATGGCCTTGCCGCCCTGTCACTGCCTGTTCCAGTTCTACGTCGCGGACGGAAAACTCTCCTGCCAGCTTTACCAGCGCAGCGCGGACACCTTCCTGGGCGTCCCGTTCAACATCGCTTCTTATGCCCTGCTGACCCTGATGATCGCCCAAGTGACCGGACTGCAGCCGGGCGAGTTCATCCACACGACCGGCGACACGCACATCTATCTCAACCATTTCGACCAGGTGCGCGAGCAACTCTCCCGGGAACCGCGCCCCCTTCCGGTCATGAAACTCAACCCGGAGGTCCGCGACCTCTTTGATTTCAAATACGAAGATTTTACCCTGGAAGGCTACGACCCGTGGCCGGCCATCAAAGCCCCCGTAGCGGTATGACAATGGAAAAATGCCTGATTGTGGCCATCGCGGACAACAACGCCATCGGCCGGAAAAACCAATTGCTCTGGAGCCTTCCGGAGGACATGAAATATTTCAAGGAACAGACGACCGGCCATCCGGTCATCATGGGCTGGATGACCTACCAGTCTATCGGCCGCCCGCTGCCGCGCCGCACGAACATCGTCATTTCGATCTTCCCCTGGCCGGACGCGCCGGAGAAGGTTGTGGTCGTCGAATCCCTCGACGAGGCCTTCGCCGCTGCGCAGAAGGCTTGTGAAAGTGCCGCCTCTGCGGAGACTCCGAAATGTTTCGTGATGGGCGGGGCTTATACCTACGCCGAAGCCATGCAGACCGTCGATACGCTCTACATCACCCATGTCCATGATACCGTCGAGGATGCCGACGCGTTTTTCCCGCCGATCGATCCGGAAATCTGGTATCCGGCTTCTGTCTCTGACACCCGCACCGATCCCGCCTCCGGCCTCACCTACGAATTCGTGATCTACCGCCGCCGGCCGTCCCAGGAACCGTAGCGGCTCCTCCTCTAGAAAACATAAAAAAACATTGACTATGAAGAAGATAATTGCAATTGCCGTCGCGCTGGCGACCCTGTTTATTTCCATCGGGGCAAATGCCCAGCCGCAGCGGCGCGTCACCCCCAACGATACGCTCCGGAGCGTGCGGGTGCTTGCGGACGGAACCACCATCTTCAGCATTTATGCGCCGAAGGCGCGGGCCGTCAGCCTTGCCGGCGATGCCGTGCCGTGGGGCCAGCCGCTGGTCCCCGAGGAGAAGAACGGAGTCTGGTCCTTCCGCGTCCCGAACGTCAAGCCGGGCGTGTACCGCTACCATTTCGTCGTGGACGGCGTCCAGATCTATGATCCGAAGAGCCCGACGACCACGCAGAACACGGCGCTGGCCGTCGTCGAGCCCAACGGCCGGGAATTCTTCTCCTACAATCCCGAGATTCCCCACGGCGCCCTCGCCGTCCGTTCCTATTGGAGCAAGACGATGGGCCAGGCCCGGACCTGCCGAGTATGGACCCCTGCGGGCTATGAGGCCGGCACCAAGAAACTGCCCGTTCTCTACCTGATCCATGGCGGCGGCGATACCGATGTCTCCTGGCCGACGGCCGGCTGTGCGGGCGACATCCTCGACAACATGCTCGCCGAAGGGAAAATGGTTCCGATGATCGTGGTTATGCCCAACGGGGCCATCGACATCTCCAAATTCGCGGAGGACATGATGAACGA